>JBDSBU010000076.1:0-4802 GCA_039921445.1 Marmoricola sp.
AGCCGCAAACAGGGTGGTCGTCAACGCACGCATCTCAGCGCGCACCCGAGCCACCGACCCAGCGATCCCATCAGCACACGAAGTGCTCCGCGGATCGATCACCTGGCTCGTCATACATCAATCCAAGCACCGAGCACAGACAACCCACGGTCCGAGAATCCCCAGCTGCACAGGGAGAATCCGACGCCAGCTGACGTGGAGAAGAGCGGGCCGCGCACCTTCCGCGGCGGAGAACGCGTGCCAAACAGGACGACAATCTGTACGCTCCGGGAATTCAACCACCGGTGCATGGAGGCGTGATGGCCTACCGACTTCTCGATGGTCCCGATCGTGATCAGGTCGTGGTCACAATGACGGTGCTGGGCGACCAAGTGGCATCCCTGATGGAGGCTGTGACCAACTGGGACGCCCGCGTCTACGGCTCGCACTCCTGGACCGTGACCGAGCTCGTCCGGCACATGTCGGCTCTCCCGGAGTTCTACGCCGCAACATCGGTCGAGATGCCGCTCGACATGGCCCCCACGGCCGAAGGGATGGCCGCGACCAACGCCACGGCCTTGACGGCGCTGGCGCACCGGACGCCGGCAGACTTCTCCCGGATCTTTCGCAGCAACCTTCCGGTGCTGCTCGAGCACCTGCGCGTCAGCGACCCCCAGGAGCCCTTGCCGTTCCACGCCGGGCTGACCGTGACGCCCGGCGAGCTCGGGGCGATGGCGACGGGAGAGTGGCTCGTTCACGGGTGGGAGCTTGCGAAGACCATCGGTGTTCCGTGGCAGGTGCAGCCCGAGCATGCTTGCCTGGTGCTTGCCGCTCTCAACACCGTGCTGCCCGCTTGGCTCGACGCCGATCAGGCAGCTGGGCATACGGGGAGCTACGAGATCCGGCTTCGTGGCACCGGAGACCGACTGCAGTGGACGTTCACCGATGGAGCCCTGATGGCGCGGCCCCCAATAGGCGTGCCGTTCCGCCCGGACACGATCATCTGGGGCGAACCCTCTGCGTTGCTCCTCTACTTCTACCGGCGCACCGGCCTGTGGTCGAACGTGGCGAGGGGAAACCTGATGGCTGGGGGACGACGCCCGGTCCGGGGGCTCACGCTCCAGAAGCTGTTCCGTCCAGCCTGATCCGGTTGGCCTGGCCTCAGCTCCTGTTCCGGACGAAGGGCGACTATTCGTTCCTGACGACGTCGACCGATATCTCCACGGCTGGAACCGCGCCACGGTTCTCCAACCAATGCACTGTGTTGCGGTCCTCGGGCCAGCCGAGCCCCGGCCCGTAGTCCGTGGAGGTCCCATCTCGATGGTCGGTGATCGTCCCTTGCAGCACGAAGACGATCCCGGGTCGGCCCTTGTGGTCATGAACGGGACCGAAGACTCCTCCCGGCTCCATGGTCACCATTCGCAGCCGGAGCTGGTGCCCTTCCATGCCTGGAATCTCGACGCCGAGATCGACGGTGGAGAGCAGCTCGACGGTGACCCCCGCCTGCTCGTGCCCGCTCTGTCCATCACTCATCGAGTGGTCCTCTCCGTCGCGGATGGATTGTCCACCCGACGGAAGCCCCTCGTCCATGCCTGCGACGACCACGAGCTATGAAGATCACCCGTCACCGGAGCCCGGTCCGAGCTCCTTTGCTGGGCCGACGGGCGTCACGCAGCTGTTGAGGTGAAGTCAGCCGCCTCAGGGGTGGGGTGTGAAGGCAAACAGACCGGACCCCACTGGGGCCCGGCCTGTGCTGGATCTCCTGGGAGATCACGCTCGGTGTCCGAGGGGGGACTTGAACCCCCACGCCCGATAAAGGGCACTAGCACCTCAAGCTAGCGCGTCTGCCTATTCCGCCACCCGGACGAGCGGCGTAACAATAACAACAGCCGTACTCGTTCGAGTAATCGGCCCGGTTCGGTTCAGGGTCGTACGCCGTTCGCGGCCAGCCAGCCCTCCGGGTCCACCGGGTCGCCGTCGTCTGGACGGACCTCGAGATGCAGGTGCGGTCCGGTCACGTTGCCGGTCGAGCCGACGTATCCGATCAGCTCACCGCCAGCCACGTGCTGTCCCACGGAGACCGTGCTGGCGGACTGGTGGCAGTACCAGAGCATCGTGCCGTCGCCGAGTCGCACCACGGTCTTGTTTCCGTAGGCGCCGTCGTAGCCGACGGAGACGACCTCACCGTCGGTCACCGCACGGATGGCGGTGCCCGCCACAGCCGCAAAGTCCAGACCGGTGTGGAAGCTGGACCACAACGAACTGGCGGCGCCGAAGCGGCCGGTGAGGTGGTATCCGGTCACGGGAAGCCGGTAGGCCGGTGGCTTCGCCTTGAGTCGGACCCCAGGCAGGATCCGGTAGGGCGGCAAGGGCTCAGCTGCTCGCGGTGCGGATCCAACAGCCGAGAGCGGAGCCGCGACCGGTGCGATGGCAACCTCGGCCAGGGCTACGGCCTTGGTGGGGGCCAACAGCGCCGCCAGGGCGAGTACAGCCGCTGACGCGAGCAGGGCGGGACGTGGGCGTAGTGAGTTGGGCATGTCTTGGTCTCCTCCGCGCGCCAGGTGCGGTTCATCGACCAGCTGCTCGAGGCTGCTGTCCTGCTCGTCGGAGGCCCTGTTCGTCGGGGGCACGTGGCGGGGTCGAGCAGGAAGTGGCGTCTTCCACCGCGACGTTTCTTGCGAACGTCGTGCTAACAGTTGCTAGCACGACAACAACGATTGAGACAGGCTCTGCGCTCAATCGCAAACCAAGCGCTTGCAACCTTGTTAGCGTCGTCACACGCGCAGGAGGTGTCCAGCGGCGACGAGCCCAACCGTCGCGACGAAGGTCACATCGACCGCGGCTGACTAGGCTGGGGTGCGGTAGCGCAGATTCACTCCACGAGAGGACCACTGATGGGCATCGGCGACAAGGCGAGCAACTCCTTCGAAGACGCGAAGGGCAAGTTCAAGGAGCAGGCAGGCAAGGCCACCGACGACGAGGACCTGGAGGCCGAGGGCAGGGCCGACCAGATGGAGGCCTCGGTCAAGGACAGCGTGGAGCACCTCAAGGACGCCGCTGACGATGTGAAGGACGCCTTCAAGAAGTGACCGCGGGCTAGACCCGTCGAGTGCTCCGGGCGGGGGAGGGGTGCAGGCACGGTTCGGCGCACCTACGGTGGGGTCATGGACGAGCCACAGCCGACGCCGCCGAGAGGGTCAGGGATCGGCACCACCGCGCTGGGTCGGCTGCAGCTCCGGGTTCCGGGTGAGACCGGTCCGGTTGAGAGGGTCGTGGAGCGGCGTTGGCCCGACACCGACGCTGCGCGCACCTGGTGCGAGCGGTTCGTCTCGAGGCTGGACCCGGAAGCCGACGTACTCGAGATCCAGATCTTCGAGGAGTCCTGGAGCCATCCTCCGTCCTGGGAGTCGCGACCCAACCGTCCTGAGTTTCGGGCTCTCCAGGTGGGCATGCTGCTGGAGGGTGGGAGGGGCGTTCTGTGGGGACACACGCGTCCGATGACCCCGTCCCCCGGGGCACGCCGGCTCGCCTGAGCAGGCGTGGCCGCGTCAGGCAGGATGGGCCCATGAGCACCCTTGGGAGTACCCCCGACTACGACCCGGCCGCCGAGGTCACCGAGATCTGTCGCGACCTGATCCGGATCGACACCACGAACTACGGTGACGACTCGGGACCGGGTGAGCGCAAGGCGGCCGAGCACGTCGCCACACTCCTCGACGAGGTCGGCATCGAGAGCGTGCTCTACGAGGCCGAGCCCGGTCGCACCAACGTGCTGGCCAGGTGGGGTGGCGGCACCGGCGACCCGATCCTGATCCACGGCCACCTGGACGTGGTGCCCGCGGACGCCGCCGACTGGCAGGTGCCGCCGTTCAGCGGTGAGATCCAGGACGGTGCGGTCTGGGGTCGTGGCGCGGTCGACATGAAGGACTTCGACGCGATGCTGCTCTCCACGGTCCGCGCACGGGCACGGGCCGGCGTGGTTCCGGATCGTCCGATCGTGCTGTGCTTCACCGCTGACGAGGAGGCCGGCGGCACCAAGGGAGCCGGGCCGCTGGTGCAGGCTCACCGGGAGTACTTCGAGGGCTGCACGTACGCCGTCGGCGAGGTCGGCGGGTTTTCCACGACGGTGCGTGGTCGCCGCCTCTATCTCGTCGAGGCCGCCGAGAAGGGCATGGCGTGGATGCGGTTGACGGCCAAGGGCAACGCCGGTCACGGGTCGATGCGGCACCCGGACAACGCTGTGACGACGCTCGCCGAGGCGGTTGCCCGGATCGGTCGCCACGAGTGGCCGGTGCGGCTGACCCCCACGATGAAGGTGCTCCTGGCCTCCGTCGCAGAGATCGCCGGGACCGAGGCGACTCCCGAGAACTCAGAGGCGCTTGTCGAGGAGTTCGGCCACGCTGCCCGAATGCTCAGCGCGGTGCTGCGCCACACCACGAACCCCACCATGCTCGACGCCGGCTACAAGGTGAACGTGGTGCCAGGACTTGCCACTGCGCAGATCGATGGGCGGTTCCTGCCCGACCACGAAGAGGAGTTCCTGGCAACCCTGCGAGAGCTGGCTGGGCCGGACATCGAGATCGAGTGGATCAGCAAGCAGGCCGGCCTCGAGACGCCGTACGACGGCGAGATCGCGGACGCGATGACGGCCTCGCTGCTGGAGGAGGATCCCGACGCCATGGTCGCGCCGTTCTTGATGAGTGGCGGGACCGACGCCAAGTACTTCGCCCCGCTCGGAATGCGGGCCTTCGGCTTCGCGCCACTCCGTCTGCCGGCGGACCTGGACTTCACCGCGCTCTTCCACGGCGTGGACGAGCGGGTGC
>JBDSBU010000077.1:0-7839 GCA_039921445.1 Marmoricola sp.
CCGATGGTCTTCATCGTCGCCTGGAGCTGCTTGATCTCGCTGTCGAAGTCGGTGGCCACAAGGAGTCAGGTTACGCGGCGGGGCCTTAGTCTGGTCCGGGGGTCGATGACCGGGCATCGACTGAGCAGAGGGGGATCCGGTGAACGGGGTCGACGAGGAATACCAGACTCCGCACGTGCCGGCTCAGGTTGCCGAGGTCGTGCGGATCGCGGTCGAGCCCGTGCGCGCGTGGCTGAGCTGCCTGAACGAGGGTGAGATCTCGTGGCGGATGTTCCTCGAGGGTTCGTTGAGCACCGCCGACCTGATCGGCAGCTTCAGCGAGCTGGTCGAGCGCGCCGTCGTAGCGGGAGCCGAGGAGCTGCACGTGTGGTCGCTCCAGGAGTCCACCTACACCCAGTTCGACAGCACCACCGTGCGCATCCGGATTGAGTCAGGAACCTGAGCTGCTTCTCAGTCGCTGACCACGACCACCGAGGCCGCCGTACCCGTGACCGGGACGTCGGTGCCGACGCCGGGAAGCCGGAAGGGCAGGTCGAGCGGGGTCCGGACGCGGACCACGACGGTGTTCTGCGTGGTGGTCACGGCGTAGTCGAGGCCGCGGTAGCGACGGCCGGTCCCGCTGGCGGCGAAGTAGTCGGCGACGTAGCGCCGGGCGGCTGCGGGGTCGATGGCGGCGCGCTCCCCAAGCCCTTGGGTGTAGACCTTCTCGCCCTGGACCCCGTCCGTAGCGGCCAGCGCGGCCGCGTCAGCCAGGGAGTTCAGCGACTGCCGGCGCAGGTAGGCCGCGCTCGCGTCGACGACCGCACCCACCAGGAGTGCGACGACCACGGTGAAGCCGATGATCAGTGGAGTCACCGAGCCCAGCTCGTCGCGCCGAGACCTCACGGCCGGGCCTCACGGAAGGTGCCGTAGGGCGCCTCGTGCACCGAGTCGACCCGGATGCTCGGGGTGTTGGAGCCGAGCGCGGCAGGCATCAGCGGCAACGCGACCGAGGAGTGCACCCGGGCGATCACCACCGAGCCCGGGGTGAGGCACTGCCGTGGGTCGGGGCGGCACGAGATCTGCAGCTCGGGTGAGGTCTCGAGGCGCTGGTCGGCGAAGGCCAGCCTCGCCGCGGCCCGGGCCCGGGCGTAGCCGCTCGCCTGGTCGGGAGCGGTGACGAACGCCCGGCCCGCAGAGCGCGCGGCGGCCGAGGCGGCGTACGCCGTGCGCTGGGTCTCGAACGCGCCAAGCACCACATAGAGCAGTGGTACGAGCAGGAGCACCGCGAGCCAGACGAACTCGATCACCGCGCTGCCGTCCTCCGACCTCCTCAGGCACCTCATGGGGCCGCCTCCTGCACGCCATGACCGGTCACCGAGAGCCTGACGCCGGGACCCCACAGCCCGAGCGGGGGTACGACGGCCCGCACCGTGACCACGACCGTCGGCACTCCGTCGACCGTCGCGGTCGAGGCGGAGACGTCGTCGGCGAACCGGTCCGCGACCGCACCACGCACCTGCTCGCGAGTGCGCGCGGCCGCATCGCCCGGCCCGCGGTCGATCGTGGCGCCGTAGCGCGCGCCCTCGGTGGCAGCGGCCGCAAGGGTGTTGCGAACGTGGAGCACCAGCCCGACCTGTAGCAGACCGAGCACCAGCGGCACGAGCACCAGGCTGACCAGGACGAAGTCGACGACAGCCGCGCCGGACTCGTCGCGGCAGCGCCGCTCAGCCGGAGACCGAGGCCAGTGCTTCACGCAGCATCGCGCCGAGCTGAGAGCCGGCCACGGCCCACAGGCCGGCCACCAGTCCCGCGGTCATCACCGTGATCAGCACCCAGCCGGGCACGTCGCCACGTTCGTCGCGACGCCAGAGTCGCCTCAGGTTCCTCATCGTCTTCCTCTCCTTCTACGAGACCACCAGGCGCAGACCGACAAGGCCCGGCCAGAAAGCAAAGATCACCACGGTCGGCAGCACCAGGAACACGACTGGCACCATCATCAGGACCTCACGACGGGCACCTGTCTCGATCAGCGCGCGTCTGCCGGCCTCCCGGACGTCGCCGGCCTGGGCATGCAGGACATCGGCCAGCGGGGTGCCGCGCTCAATGGCGATCGCGATCCCCTCGGCGAAGCGCGAGACCACCGCCAGTCCTGATCGGGCGGCCAGTTGGTCGAACGCGCGCGCGATCGGCGTGCCGGTCCGGACCTGCGCGAGCACATGTCCCAGCTCCGCGGAGAGCTCACCGTGGGTCCGGCGTACGACCCGGTCGAGCGCAGCGACCGGACTCTCGCCGGCCGCGACCGCCAGGGCGAGAAGCTCGGCGACCGTGGGGAACTCCTCGAGGATCAACCGCTCGCGGCGGGTCACCTGGGAGGTGAGCCGGTTCTCGCGGAGCAGCACCCCCAGCGCGAAGGCCACGAGGCAGAAGATCAGCAGGGGTACGGCGCGCTGGGGTGAGGCGGCGCTGACCAGCGCGGACGGGACGGCGAAGACGACGAACGCGCTCAGTCCCCAGACGACCTGTTCGACCCGGAACGCTCCGACGTCGGGCTCGAGGCCGGCGCGCACCAGCCGGAGGCGCACCGAGTGCGAACCTCCGAGCACGCGTTCCACCGCCCGGCCGCCGAGGTGAAGCCACGCACCGGACCCGGTCACCGCGGCGGGCAGGCCGTCCGGACGGGGCAGGTCGCGCAGGTAGGGCAGCACCCGCACCTCGACAGGAGTACGCCGAGCCGCGACCACACCGGCCGCAGCCAGCAGCAGACCCACTCCGAAGATGGCGCCGAGCAGCGCACCGACCGTGATGCTCACGCCAGGATCCTCCGCTCGGTCGGAAGACGACCGATCCGCACCATCAACCGGTAGGCCAACACGCACATGGCGGCGCCCCCGGCGAGCACCACCACTCCGGCCGGCGTCGAGTAGCGCTGGATCACCTCAGGCTGGAAGCAGAGCAGGAGCAGCACCAACCACGGTGCCGCGACTGCAAGCCGCGCACCGTTGACGGTCCAGGCCTGACGCGACTGCAGCTCCGCGCGGGTGCGCGCGTCGTCACGCAAGTAGCCCGACAGGCCGCGCAGCAATCGACCCAGGTCACCGCCACCGACCTCACGGGCGACCCGCAGACTCTCCACCACCCGGTCACCCACCGGGTCGGCGAGGCGCATCTTGAGCCGGTCGAGCGACTCCGAGAACCGGCCGCTGATCTGGTAGTCCAGCGCAAAGGCGGCGAAGGACGCTCGCAGCGGTTCGGGGCCGCGTTGGGCCAGCGCCGCAAGGGCCTCCGGCAGTGCCATTCCCGCTCGCACCGCCGAGGCGAGGTTGTCCACGGCCTCCGGCCAGACCTCGGCGAACTCGCGCTGCCGCCGTCGGGCACGGCCCTTGACCGTGGCGATGGGAAGGTAGCCGCCCATCAGGCCGAAGACCAGCGCCACGGGTGGGGTCCGCGAGGCCACCAGCACCAGCAGCGCCGCAACCACCCCGCTGGCCACGCACAGCGTCAGGAAGCCGGCGGGTCGCACCTCGCCGAGTCCGGCACGTTGGAGCAGCGGGCGCAACCACGGCTGCCGGGATCGGCGAGGAGACGCGGGCGGCCAGAACGACGACCACACCATGAGCAGGCCGAGACCGGCCACCAGCCCGAGAAGTGCGCCCATCAGCTCGCCTCACGAAGGAGCCGGTGCACGTCGATCCCGGCACGCTCGAAGCTCTCCACACGGGTCGGCATCCCCCCGGCACGGACGAGGTCACCGTCGCGGCGCAGGAAGATCGACTCGGTCTCCACGATGTCGTTCTCCACGCGCCCGGGCACGGCCACGATCTCGTTGACCCGGCGTACGCCCGAGGCGTCGACGCCGAGGTGCACCACCAGGTCGACCGAGCTCGCGACGGTGGGGACGACGAAGCGTGAAGAGATGTTCTCCCCTGCCAGCAGGGGCAAGGTGCACAGCTTGACCAGCGCCTCGCGTGCACTGTTGGCGTGCAGGGTGGCCATGCCGGGCAAGCCGGAATTCAGCGCGAGAAGCAGGTCGAGGCACTCGGCCGAACGGACCTCGCCGACGATGATCCGGGTGGGTCGCATCCTCAGGGTCTCGCGGACCAGCTCGCGCAGGGTCACCTCGCCAGTGCCCTCCAACCCGGCCTGACGGGTTTGCATCGCGACCCAGTCGGGGTGGGAAAAACGAAGCTCGAAGACCTCCTCCGCGCTGATGATCCGGTCCCCACCGGGGACCGCGGCAGCCAAGCAGTTCAACATCGTGGTCTTGCCGGCCTGAGTTCCTCCGGCCACGACGATGTTCTGGCCGGCGAGCACGGCGGCCTCTAAGAACTTGGCCGCGGCCGCGGGCATGGAACCCAGCCGGACCAGGTCGTGCAGGCGCGCGGCCTTGAGCACGAACTTGCGAATGTTCACGGCCGCGAAGTCGCGACTGATCCCTTCGAGCACCACGTGCAGCCGGTGACCCTGCGGAAGCATCGCGTCGACGAACGGCTGGGACAGGTCGATCCGGCGCCCGCTGGACTTCAGCATCCGCTCGACGAGCTCTTGCACCTCGCTGCGGCTCAGGATCACAGTCGTCAGCTCGTGCCTGCCGTTGCGGGCGATGAAGACCCTGCTCGGGTCGTTGATCCACACCTCCTCGACCTCGGGATCATCGAGGAACAGCTGCAGTGGGCCGAAGCCCGCGACCCGGGCGACGAGCTCGGTGACCACCCCCGCGGCACCCTGGATCGGCGCGACCACACCGGTCAGGCTGCGCTCGTCGTGCTCACGAACGACCTGCTCGGCGATCCGTCGCACCCGCGCAGTGTCGTGCTGGGGATCAACCCCTTCACGGCGTACGACGGCGCGCACCTGTTCATCAAGGTCACCGATCAGGTCCGGCGACGGGGTCTCCGAGACGTCCACCGACATGAGGCGTTCTTACCCGGCGGACTCGCGGCGCGAAACCCCCGCAGGGCAATCTGTGGACTGGGACCCCACACCAACGACCAAGGAGCGCCTCTTGGCGCCCGAGCCGCGTCCCACCGGTGGGACAAGTACGCCGCTCACAACACTCGGGTTTGGCATGATCAGCGCAACCGTGAACGCCGCCTGGACACGCTCAAGCCGAGATGACCAGTAGACCGGGCAAACACGATGGGCGGAGTTGAGCCGAGTGGTGCTGTTTCTCGCCAGCGTGGCGATCTATGCAGGATTGCCTCTGCTCTTCGCCCTGCGCAGGTCACGGTGGCAGTTCCTCATGCTGTACACCCACATCGCGAGCGTTCTCACGCTTGGTGGCTTTCTCGGTGCGGTCTATGTGCTCCCCATCTTCGGTGGTGTGTCGTTGCTCGCGGGCCAAGTGGCCTACGGCGGGTTCATGTTCGCCACCCTGCTCACCGTGATCGTGGGCCGAGACCTGCAAGTAGTGCGGAACATCGTCGTGCTGACTGTGTCGGTGAACGTGTTCGTCTCCTTGATGTTCTGGGTCAGCCGCTTGGCCCTAGGCAACAGGCAGGTCCGGAATCCGTTCAACACCTCGCCCGTCGTTTTCGAGCACTCCCTGCAGGTGGTCCTGGTTGGAGGCACCCTGATCATCTGCGAGCTCTTGGCCTTGCTCATGATTCTCGAGCTCGCGAAGGCGCGACTCCGGACCCGGCTGATGCCAGTGGTCTACGTCCTCAGCTTTGTCGGGGTGCTCACGCTCGACGGGGTGCTCTTCCCGACCTTGGCCATCTTCCCTGCCGACGGTCTGGGGGCGCTGGTCGTATCCGGCTTGAAGGCGAAGCTCACTCTCGCCGCTGCCTTCTCCGTGCCGCTCCTGGCCTTCGTCACTCTCTACCGCCCTGCCCTGCGGCGCTTCGAGGCCACACCGATCAAGCTCACGCACCTGCTGTCGCTCTCCCGCGACCCGCTGCTCGACCGGCTTGAGGATCAGGGGGCACAGTTGCTCCAGAGCACCGCGCAGGTGGAGCGAGCCACCGCCACTGTGAGCCGCATCCTCGATGCGGCGACGACCACCATCCTGATCGCCATCGATTCCGACCTCCGGATCACGCACTTCAACCGAGGGGCCCAAGAACTGCTCGGGTTCGAGGAGCAGGAGGTGCTCGGTCGCACCCCTGCGATCTTCGCCAGCCCAGAGGAGATCGCCCGACAAGCCGCACAGCTCGCGACAGAGCCAGATGGACCGTCGATGCTGGCGGCACACATCGCCACCGGCCGCCATCGAGACTGGGAGTTGACCACCCGGGTCGGCCACACGGTGGCGATCTCGCTCGGCATCACCGAGATCCGGGTGGACCAGCTGCTCGTGGGATACCTGCTGTCGGGTGAGGACGTCACGACCCGCCTGCGCGCGGAGAGCGCCCTCGCCGACGCCCTGCAACGGGAGCAGGCGTCGGTCGCACGCCTCGAGGAGGCCAACCGGGTCAAGGACGAGCTGGTGTCCACGGTCAGCCACGAGCTGCGCACCCCACTCGCCAGCATCCACGGATACACCGAACTTCTCAGCGACGGCTCGCTCGGGGCTCTCAGCCCGGAGCAACGCCTCGCGCTGGAGACGGTGACCCGCAACTCCTCCCGGCTACAGGCACTGGTCGAAGACCTGCTTTTCGTTGCGAAGGCCGACTCCGCAGGGCTCGCGGCACGGCTGGTTCCTCTCGATCTGCGCGACGTCATCGAGTCCTCGAGGGAGAGCACGACCCTGTTGGCCGGGCACCGCGAGGACCTTTGCGTGCTCTACGACCTCCCCGCGACACCTGTGACCGTCCGCGGCGACGCGGCTTGCCTGGAGCGCCTCGTCGAGAACCTGTGCAGCAACGCGATCAAGTTCACCCCCGAGGAGGGCTCCGTGACCGTTCGGGTCGTCCAGGAGGTGGCAGGCGCGAGCCTGTACGTCATCGACACAGGGATCGGCATCGACGACGCAGCCCGTGATCAGCTCTTCAGGCGCTTCTTCCGCGCACCTGAGGCCAACCTGAGGGCGATTCCGGGGTCCGGCATCGGACTGAGCGTGGTGCAGGAGATCATCCACCAGCACGGGGGCACGATCGAGATCGACTCACAACCTGATCAGGGCACAACCGTCAAGGTATGGCTGGCATCGCCCTGAGGTCACGGGTCTGCCTGGGCTCAGCCCTCAGCGGCAGGGAAGCCAGATCCGCAGTCCACCAGCGACAGGATCGCCGGTGCTGCGGCCCCTAGGGACGCCACGGTCGTGCGCACCTCGTGCAACCGGGAGCGAGCGAAGCGCACCCGGCCATCGGGCCTTCCTGCCCGCACGTGCACCTGTAGCTGCCCTCCCGAGCCGGTGAGCTCGAGCCGCACGGTCTCGCGGCCTTCAACGTCAAGCGCTCAGTTTTACCCGCTTCTCAGTCGCTGACCACGACCATCGAGGCCGCCGTACCCGCGACCGGGACGTCGGTGCAGACGCCGGGAAGCCGAAAGGGCAGGTCGAGCCGGGTCGAGACGCGGATCACGACGGTGTCCTGTGTGGTGGTCACGGCATAGTCGAGGCCGCGGTAGCGACGGGCGGTGCCACCTCAGCCCAGCGTCGGCAGGCTTCAGAAGAAGCTGTCGTATAGACGACGGCTCCCACACCGTGACTACGTCGGCTGCAGGCGTCGTGCGTCGCGGCCTGCGAGGTGTGGGCAATCCCTGCGCGTTTAGTCGGCGACAGATCCCACGCAGGGTGTCACCCGCGCGTAGTGCCTTGGTGGCCTCGCGAATGACCTTGACCTCTTTCGGCTTCGGGATCTGTTGCAAGAGGGCGGCCGGCGTCGGGGTCGCTCACGCGCTGGTAGCCGTAGGGAAGGCGACCGTGGAGGACGTCCGTCACGCACGCTGTCAAGAACGGTGCGCAGGTTGCCATCGCGG
>JBDSBU010000078.1:0-27054 GCA_039921445.1 Marmoricola sp.
GTGGACATCGCGATCGCGATGTCCACGTCCGGCAACTCCGACGACCTGATCACAGCGCTGAGCGAGGCGAAGCGACGCGGCCTGCTGACGATCGGCTTCGCGGGCCACGATGGCGGCACGATGGCGACCAGCTCCGACGTCGACTACTGCTTCACGATCCGCTCCCAGAGCATCCATCGGATCCAGGAGAGTCAGGCCTTGGTCGGCTACCAGCTGTGGTCGGTGGTCCAGGAGCTCACCCGACGGCGACCGGTCGCTGCGGTCCACGGCACGACCACCGACGCGAGAGGAAGCAGATGACGACCCAGAAGCAGACCAGCCACGTCGACCGCGAGAACCGGATGCTGCTCAAGATCGAGGAGTTCCGCAAGCGCCGGCCGAGACTCATCGACGAGCGGATCACCCTCTCCCACGGCGCGGGCGGCAAATCATCAGCGGCTCTGACCGATGCGGTCTTCGTCGAGGCGTTCCGCAACCCCGAGCTCGAACAGCTCGGCGACGGAGCCGTCCTGACGCTGCCCTCCGGAGAGCGGCTGGCGTTCTCGACCGACTCCTTCGTGGTGCAGCCGCTGGAGTTCCCCGGCGGCACGATCGGTCACCTCGCGGTGCACGGCACCGTCAACGACCTGGCAGTCAGCGGGGCCACTCCACAGTGGCTCTCAGTGGGCTTCGTAATCGAGGAGGGCTTCGAGATCGCCCGGTTGAAGTCGATCGTCGCGGACATGAAGTCGGCCGCTGATGGAGCGGGCGTCCAGATCGTCACCGGGGACACGAAGGTGGTCTCACGTGGAGCCGCGGACGGCCTGTTCATCAACACCTCCGGGGTCGGCGTGATCCCTGCCGGGCGCCAGCTCGGTGCTCACCTCGTCCGACCCGGGGACCGGGTGGTGCTCTCCGGGACGCTCGGTGATCACGGGATGGCGGTGATGCTGGCCCGCGGCGACCTCGCCATCGAGGCCGAGATCTACTCCGACACCGCCCCGGTTCACGGCATGGTCGAGGCACTGCTTGCGGCCGCGCCCGGGACCCGTTGGATGCGAGACGCCACCCGCGGTGGGCTGGGCACCGTCTGCAACGAGCTCGCCCAGACAGCCGGGATCGGGATCATCCTCGATGAGGAGTCCTTGCCGGTGAACCCGATGGTGCTGGGGGCCTGCGACATGCTCGGCATCGATCCGATCTACGTGGCCAACGAGGGCAAGTTCGTGGCCGTCGTCCCCGAGGAGGAGACCGCAGCCGCGGTCGCCGCCCTGCGGGGGCACCCGTTGGGTGGCCGAGCCGCGGTCATCGGCCAGGTGATCGAGACACCCGCTGGGATGGTCGCGTTGCGTACGCCGTTCGGCGGCAGCCGGATCGTCGACATGCTCGTCGGCGACCCGCTACCGAGAATCTGCTGAGCCGACGATCGAGACAGGAGAAGACTATGTGTTTGGGAATTCCGGGTCAGGTCGTCGAGATCACTGACCCCGAGCTGCATCTGGCAAAGGTCGCGGTCAACGGTGTGACCCGAGTGATCAGTGTCCGGCTGCTCGCAGAACAAGGGCTGCAGCAAGGTGACTGGGTGCTTGTCCACGTGGGCTTCGCGATGGCTCAGATCGACGAGGTCGAAGCACAGCTGACCCTCGATCAGGTCAAGAAGATGGGCGAGGACTACGTGAACGAGATCGACGCCTTCAACTCGTCCCAGATCGCGTGAGTGCCGTGTTCCTGTCCGACGTAGAGATGACGAGGTGGACCCCATGAAGTTCGTCGACGAGTTCCGCGACCCTGCTGCTGCCCGCGCCTTGGTCAAATCGATCACTCACCTGACCGGTGAGGATGAGTTCAAGTTCATGGAAGTCTGTGGTGGGCACACGCACACCATCTATCGGCATGGGCTGGAGCACATCCTTCCTCCCGGCATCGAGCTGGTGCACGGACCGGGCTGCCCTGTCTGTGTGATCCCGATGGGCCGGGTCGACGACGCCATGTGGCTGGCTGAGCAGCCGGGCGTCATCTTCACCACCTTCGGAGACATGATGCGGGTGCCCGGCTCGAACGGCAGCCTGCTCGATGCGAAGGCACGCGGTGCGGACACCAGGTTCGTCTACTCGCCCTTGGACGCACTCAAGATCGCCGTGGACAACCCTGAGAAGCACGTCGTCTTCTTCGCGGTCGGCTTCGAGACCACGGCGCCGTCAACTGCGGTCACCCTGGTCCGGGCCCGGCAGCTAGGTGTCAAGAACTTCTCGGTCTTCTGCAACCACGTGACGATCGTGCCGCCGATCAAGGCGATCCTGGAGTCTCCGGACCTGAGGCTGCACGGCTTCCTCGGCCCGGGTCATGTCTCCACGGTGGTCGGCACCCGGCCCTACCGCTTCGTGCCAGAGGTCTACGGCAAACCACTGGTGGTGGCCGGCTTCGAGCCGCTCGACATCCTGGCCACAGTGCACATGCTGCTGCAGCAGATCCGGGACGGCCGGTGCGAGGTCGAGAACCAGTACGGTCGCGTGGTCCGTGAGGAGGGCAACGTCCAGGCGCTCAAGCTCCTGGCGGAGACCTTCGAACTGCGGCCGCACTTCGAATGGCGTGGGTTGGGTTTCATCTCGCAAAGCGCCTTGAAGGTGAACGCCGCCTACGCCGAGTTCGACGCCGAGGAGCGTTTCTCCATGCCCGGAATCCGGGTCGCCGATCCAAAGGCCTGTCAGTGTGGCGAGGTGCTCAAGGGCGTGATCAAGCCCTGGGAGTGCAAGGTCTTCGGTACGGCGTGCACGCCCGAGACTCCGATCGGAACCTGCATGGTGTCCCCGGAGGGCGCGTGCGCGGCCTATTACAACTTCGGGCGGATGCACCGGGAGGCCGCGAACATGGTGGGCCAGACCGCGGGCGCCTGAGTGTCGGTCTCGCAGGTGCCGCACAGCATCGAGCCCGGGCACCGACTGTTCGCGCAGTATGCCCACGCGCCGAACACGCTCGGTTACTGCGGGCCCGCGGAGGCTGCGGCGCTGGAAGCGGTCGCGTGCGGGGCGGGCGACGGCGTCGACGTGCCAGGTCTGGCCCGGCACTTCTCGGGGGCATGGCCTTATCAGCAGGTGCTGGCGGACCTCGTCCAGATCCCCGACCCCCTCGACGAGCGGGTGGTCCGCGCCTACTGGACCGGCAACGAGCTGACCGCAGCAGTCGACACCACAGAGTTCGGGGAGGCGTTGCTCGAGTTGATCCGCCCGCAGGCTGGGCATTACTGGAGTCACCTGACCGACGACCTGCTCGCCGAAGCAGCTCCCACACATGCCTTCCACGTGCTCGGCGTCTACCCGTGGTCGCGGCTGCTCTGCACCGGGCAGCCTGAGCCGCTGCAGGTGCTCGACTCGTGCCGGATCGCCTGGGCTGAGGTGCTCGTCGTCGAGGCAGAATCACTGGTGGTGCGCCAGCGCCACCTGGCTTACGACGCCGGCATCCTGACGCTGGGCGAGGACACCGAGGAGCGCGTAGGTCACCGGGTGCCGGCGGGCTCGCTCGTGGGTGTGGTGGAGCCGGGGGACCAAGTGGCGGTGCACTGGGGCTTCGCCTGCGACCGGCTCACGAAGGAGCAGGTCGAGAGCCTGGAGCGGTGGACCGCGCATCAGCTCGAGGCGATGGCACCGCGCCTCGCACAAGGCTGAGGTCCATCAACAGAGTCCGGTACGGCGTTGCTCACTCCGGCAGGAAGCTCTCCGACCAGCTCTCGCCTGCTGCACCGGTGGCGATCATCGCCTCGATCGTCGCGGGGCGATAGCCGAGCTCGAGCAGCACCTCGCGGGTGTGCGCGCCGTACTTCGCCATCGGGCCCGGGATCGTGATGGGCGCTCGCCCGGGGCGGACCGCGTTGGGTGCGACCAGGTCGACCCACCGCCCCATCGGGTGACGATCGTGGCGGATCACCCGGAAGGTCGCCTGGGTCAGGTCGATGTCTGCGTCGCTCTCGAGCTGGAGCGCCGCGTCGCGGGTGGCGTGCAGGGAACCCAGGCGCACCGCCGCGGACGACGTACCTGCGAAGGCATCGGCCCAATGGGTGACCGGGCGCGTGGCGAAGCGATCGGCCAACGCGGTGGTCAGCTCGGCCTCGGGTCGATCCACCAGGTCGGCGAGCTCAGTGACCCGGCGCAGCGCGGTGTGCCTTTCTCCCGGTGCCGCGAAGAACAGCCAGCCATCGGCTGCCTCGTAGCAGCGGTAGAAGGGCCCCCAGCCGAGGGCCTCCCTGCCCGACGGCTCGTCGAACGGCTCGCGTCGGTCGTGGTCGAACATGAACTGCGCCTGGATCAGGTTCCCCGCAGCGGCGAGCGAAGTTCGCGCGATGCCGCCCCGCCCGGTCAGGTTGCGCCTCTCCAGCGCTGCTCCCAGGCTCACGCACGCGGTGAAGCCCGCGAGCACGTCGATGGTGCCGAAGTGCGCGTGCTCTTCGGGAGTTTCCATCCCTCCGCCGAAGCGGAGCATCACGCCGGTGGCCGCCTGGGCCAGGTCGTCGTAGCCGAGGTGGTCGGACTTCGGCCCTCGCGTGGGACCGCCGAACGCGTCGAGCTGGACCAGGATCAGCCGAGGGTTGAGCGCTTCGATCCGTTGGGGCGAGAGGCCGAGCCGGTCACGCTGCTCGTCGGTGCCGTTCATTGTGACGACGTCGACGTCGGCGAGAAGCTTCGCGAGCGACTCCTGCCCCTCAGGGGTCGCGAGGTTCAGCAGCACACTCCTCTTCCCGCGCTGCGCGTGCAGGCCGAAGACGACCGTGTTCCACGGATCCACCGACGCGACGACGGGCTGCACCAGCGTCACTTCGGCCCCGAAGCGCGCCAGCGTCGAGCCGATCGTGGGGCCGGCGATCACGTTGGTGAGGTCGAGGACCTTGAGGCCGTCGAGCCAGCCGCTCGTGCCGGTGCCAGCGGGTGCTGGTCGGACCGGCTCCCGGAGGATCGCGTCGAGCTGACCCCGCGCGTCGTCCAGCAACGGTCCGGGCTTCTTGACCGATGCCTGCCCGTCGTCGGCCATCCAGGCGACGTTGCCCATCTGCCGCATCCTGCCGTGACGCGGATCGTGCACCTCCAGCACCAGTCCCGACGCCAGCGCGTGCGGATCGGCGAGCCACTCCGCAGTCGATCGCTGTGCGGTCGCTGGTGCTCTCGCCGTGCCGAAGAGCGTCTCCCACTCCTTCGAGGTGCGGGTGAGGAACGCCGCCTTCATCGCCGCCGAGACCCGGTCCCGGTCGCGCGTCCCCACCGGATAGCTGCGCAGGCTCCACTCGGCGGGCCAGTCCGCCTGGTCGAGGTAGGGATCGAAGTCCGGAAGCTCCGCGAGCAGGTCGCCGAGGCCGAGGGTCTCCAACGCACGACGCGGATGGCGAGCGACGCTGCAGCACACCACGTAGAAACCGCGCCCATCTGCGCAGGGATAGGTCCGGTAGAACGGGTCGAGGAACTCCGAGAGGGCCTCGAACTCCAGGTCCATCGGCAGCCCCTGCGCCGTACGCCGGTCCAGCTCCACCTCGCGAGGAGACTTGTAGCGCTCGGGGTAGTCCTCGATCTGCTCGCAGTTGTAGGCCAACCCCTCGAGCAGCGCTGCGGCGAGGGGCACCTCGATGTGCTCGCCGCCGTTGCGATCTCTGGCAGCGAGCGCGAACAGCACCGCCATCGCTCCGAAGGCGGCGCCGTAGGCCGAGGCCAGACCGAGCGGGGTGAAGCTCGGGTTGATGCCCATCAGCCGCCGGTTCAGTCCCATGTCGGTGAACTGACCGGTCCGCGCGGCGATCACGGCCTCCCAGGCGGCAAGGTTCGCCAGCTCGGGGTCGGTGGAGGCGAAACCCGGCATCGACAAGCTGACGATGGCGGGGTTGGCGGCGTGCAGCTCGTCCGGGCCGAGCCCGAGCCGGGTCATCACTCCCGGCCGAAAGTTCTCGATCACGACATCCGAACGCCGGCAGAGCTCGAGCGCCGTGGCCCGGTCTGCTGAGGCCTTGAGGTCGAGAACGAGCGAGGACTTGCCCCGGGAGAGCATGTCGGCGGCCGGTGACTCGAGTCGCGGTCCGCCGGGCGGGTCGATGCGGATCACCTCGGCACCCAGGTCGGCAAGCATCATGCCGACGAGCGGCCCGGCGAGGTACTGGCCGAGGTCGAGGACACGCAGGTGGGCCAGTGGACGGTCCGCCGTCACTGCGGGCCTGTCTCCACGTCGACGGATCCGGGCGCGAGAACGATCCGGGCGTCCAACGCGACCGCCCCGCTCGGACCGACGGCGACCGGGTTGCACTCGAGCTCGGAGACTTCCGGGTGGGCCGCGGCGAAGTGTGACAGCGAGCTGATCAGCTCTCCGGCCGCGGCGAGGTCCACGGCGGGCCGCCCCCGGAAGCCGTGGAACAGAGGTGCTCCGCGCAGGCGGCCCAGCATCGCGACGGCGGTCGACTGGTTCACCGGGCCCAGGGCGCACTGGGTGTCCTGGAGCAGCTCGGTGTTCACGCCACCCAGCCCGACCAGCAAGATGGTGCCGAACGCCGAGTCCCGGCGTACGCCCACGATGATCTCCACGGCATCGTCGAGATCGGCCATCTGCTCCAGGGAACAGGTCGGTGGACCCAGCCGCTCCTGCACGTCTCGCCAGGCCCCCGCGAGCTCGGCGGGGTCACCGATCCCGAGCCGTACACCGCCCAGGTCGGACTTGTGCTCCTCGCCCAGCGCCTTGAGCACGAGCGGGAAGTCGAGGCCGGGCAGTGCGTGCTCGAGCTCGGTCCACGTGCGGACCTCGACGGCCGGGACGAACGGGACGCCTGCCGCGGCCAGGGCTCGGCGCGCCGGCCAGTAACCGGTTTCGGTGATCCGCCCGGCGGCCTCCGGCGTCTCGGGAACCCCGGTGGGGATCGCGGCGGCGCGGACCCAGAGCCGGTGCAGCGCCCAGGCCGCCGCCTCCGCGTCCCGGAACACCGCCACCCCGGCAGCGCGGAGCAGCCGTGCCGTCGGAGAGCGGTCGAACATCAGGTGAGCGACGAAGGTCTGACCGGACTCCGTCACCAGCCGTCCGATCTGTCGGGCCACGTCGAGCTCACGGCGCCCCAACCCCGCGCCGTAGCTGCGGTAGCCGCCGAAGTAGCCCGCCAGCAGCACCGAGTCGACGTCGGCGTCCTCGACCAGCAGTCGGCTGATCCGGTAGAAGCAGTCGATGTCCTTCTCCCCGGCGCCCGCGATGTCGATCGGGTTCGACGTCCCGGCACCGACGGGCAGCTCGGTCGCCGCGAGCGTGCTGGTTCGGTCGGTGAATGGCTCGACCACGAGACCTTGCTGCTCCAGTGCGTCACTGGCCAGCGAGGCATGTCCGCCACCGTCGGCGAAGACTCCCACCCGGGGTCCGGGGGGAGCCGTCGTACGGGTCAACGCCTGGAGCAGGTTGGCCATCTCTGCCGGCGTGAAGACCTGCTCGGCACCCACCGCGTCGCACACGGCCTGCACGACCGCCTGGGAGGTGACCAGCGAGCCGGTGTGTGAGGCAGCCCCGCGCACCGAGGCGGTTCCTCGCCCGACGGTGAGCAGCACCACGGGCTTTCCGGCGTCGTGGGCGTCCGCGCAGGCTTGGACAAAACGGCGGCCGGCTGGAAACCCTTCGCAGTAGACCGCGATGGCCCGGGTGGGTTCGTGTCCGACATAGGAATCGATCAGGTCGGCCACGTCGACGTCAGCCTGGTTGCCGATGCTGGCGAACCGGGAGATGCCCAGCCCGCCCGCGTGCAGGTGCGCGGCGATGTCCATCGCCAGGTTCCCGCTCTGAGAGATCAGTCCGATCGAACCGCGGGGAAACTTGCTGGCGCACGCGTCGAGCCCGGTGGAGTGGTCGAGCACCCCGAAGCAGTTCGGGCCGAGCAGCACCGCGCCCGCCGCCCGCACCCGGGCCACCATCGCCTCCTGACGTCGCAGGTGGTCACCGCCGAGCTCACCGAGTCCTGCGGTGATTGCGACGATGGCGCGGACCCCGGCCTGGAGGGCGTCGTCGACGGCCTCCTCGAACCCGGCCGCCGGGACGGCGATCACGGCCAGGTCCACCTGCTCCTGGAGGCTGGCCAGGCTGGGCACCGTACGGCGACCCAGCACCGTCTCCCGCGAGCGGTTCACGAAGTAGCTGGGCCTGGTGTCCCGCAGCGCTCGCAGCGCCAGCCAGTGGCCGTACTTGTCCGGGTCCTCTGAGGCTCCGACGATCGCGACCGAGGCCGGGTCGAAGAGCTTGCCGAGGTCCCGAGGGCCCACGGCCGTCGTCATCAGCGACCCGGCCTGGGGGCGCCGACCCCGAGCCCGAGGTGCGGCGGGCGGTCCAGTCCGGCGTGCGCTGCCAGGGTCGACCCGACCACCTCGCCGCGGTCGGCTGGAAACGGCGTCACGCGCCCCGTGGACTGGTCGACGTGCAGGTAGAGGTGCTCGCCCGTCAGCACGGCCTGATCGGCCACGTAGAGCGTGGTGTGCACCCGCAGGCGTTTGCTGTCCGCCTCCACGACGAACGTCTCGGCCCGAAGCTCCGCCGCGGGGCCGACCTCGCCGAGGTAACGCAGGTGCGCCTCGACGGTATAGAGGGAACAGCCCGTCGAGCTTCGATAGGTCTCGCTGAGCCCGAGGTCTTCCAGCAGCAGCTCGTTCGCCTCGGTGCAGATCACGGCGTACGCCGAATCGTTGACATGGCCGTTGTAGTCCAGCCACTCCGGACGGACCTTGGTGCGGTACGCCGTGAAGGGGTGGCCAGCCCGGATCTCGCTCATCTCTTCTCCTTCTCTCCCCACCGCACCGACTCCCCGATCTCCGAGGCAGCCTTGCGTGCGAGCTCGCCGAGCTCGGGAAAACGGGACGCCGGCACCCGGGACCGGGGTCCCCAGATGCTGACCACGGCGAACGGTCGACCCCGTTGGTCCAGGACCGGGGCCGAGACGCCGTAGAGCGTCTCCTCGAGCTCGCCCGGGCAGATGCCGTACCCGCGGGCCCTGGTCTCCTCGAGCTCGCGCCTCAGGTCTTCGGCCGAGGTGATCGTGGTCTCGGTGTAACGCGCCATGGGTTGCTCCAGGAACGGCTCCAGCTCATGCTCGGGCAGCCACGCCAGCATGGCCTTGCCCGAGGAGGTGGCGTGCAACGGGACCTGTCGTCCCAGCCACTTGGCCGTCAGTACAGTCGGCGGCGCCACCTCTGCGACGTAGGTCAGACGAAGCCGCTGCACGACCGCGAGGTCTGCGGTCTCGTTGGTCACCTTGCTCAGACGCGCAAGAACGCCGTGCGCCCGGCCGGTGAGGCCGACCACGCTGTCCGCGGCCGCGAGGCGGGGTACCGCGAGGCCGATCGTGTAGCGCCGGGTTCCCGGATCCACGTGCACCAGGTCGTAGGCCTCCAACGTGGCCAGCAGCCGCCAGGCGGTGGCCCGGTTCAGCCCGCAACCGTCCGCCAGGGTGGCGACCGTCTCGCCCTGCGGATCTCCGTCGGCGACCGCTTCGAGAAGCGTGATCGCTCGTCCCACCGACTGCACCAGACCTCGCGGTGAGCCCTGCACGCCTTCACCAGAGCTCGTCGGATCCGAAGGTCTCAGGCTCTCTGTCAATTCGGTGCCCCCTCTTGACTGACCCGCTCCGGGCTCCTTATGGTGTCGCACAATACAAGCATGCTTTGCACAATGTGCAAAGAGTATCCGCAAAGCAATGAAATCCATCACATCTGATCGCGATAGACACCGCAGAGAAGGCAGTCACGTGGAGCACGCCAGGGCCGGAGCAGACGAGGCGCACGCGACGCGTGTCCCTGGTCCACTGGCGCTCTACCAGGTGAGCGTGGCGCCGGAGTGGGTCGACTACAACGGCCACATGAGCGAGTGGTGCTACCTGCTCGTGATGGGCAACAGCTCCGACGCGTTCTTCCGCCACATCGGGATCGATGAGGCCTACCGGGCCGCTGGTGCCTCGCTGTACACCGTGGAGACGCACATCCGGAACCTCCTCGAGGCCTCCGAGGGTGAGCAGCTGACCCTGACGCTTCAGGTGCTCGGGTCCGACGCGAAGCGCGTCCACATCGCTCACCAGATCGTGCGAGGCGACGACGAGATCGTCGCCACCGGCGAGCAGCTGCTCCTGCACGTGGACACCGCCGCCGGCCGGGCCAGTGCCCTGCCCGAAGACGTACGACGCCGAGTCGCCGATCTCGCAGAGGCGCACCGCGAGCTGGACCGGCCGCACTGGGTCGGCCACGTGATGGGCATCCCCGACCGGGTCTCCTCCGGGCCGCAGGGCTCGCCATGAACTTCGGCCTGAGCGCAGAGCAACGGACCGTGGTGAGCACCGTGCGGCGCTTCGTCGAGCGGGAGCTGTATCCCTACGAGGACGAGGTGGAGCGCCTCGACGACGTACCCGATGACCTGGCTGCGGAGATCCGTGCGAAGGCGCTCAAGTCCGGTCTCTACGCCGCGAACATGCCCGAGGAGCTTGGTGGTGGCGGCTTGGACGGTGTCGGGCTGACCCTGGCCGAGCGAGAGCTCGGCCGCTCGGGCTACGCACTCCAGATGCTGGTGGCCCGCCCCAGCAACATCCTCCAGGCGTGCGTGGGCGACCAGGTCGACGGCTACCTGCTGCCGACCGTGCGCGGCGAACGCCACGACTGCCTTGCGATGACCGAGCCGGGCGCTGGGTCCGACGTCCGAGGCATGACGACCCGGGCGGTCCGCGACGGCGACGACTGGGTGATCACCGGGACCAAGCACTTCATCTCGCACGCGGACAAGGCCGACTACGTGATCCTCTTCGCCGCCACCGGCGTCGAGGAGACCTCCCGAGGCCCGCGCAACCTGGTGAGCACCTTCCTGGTGGACATGGGCACCCCTGGCTTCACCGTCCACCGCGGCTCCAGCTGCGTCTCCCACCGCGGCTACCACCAGTGCGAGCTGGTCTTCGATGGCTGCCGGGTGCCTGCCAGAGCGCTGCTCGGCGAGGCCGGACGCGGCCTGGAGCTGATGGACCAGTGGTTGGGCGCGAGCCGGCTGACCGTGGCGGCGACCAGCGTTGGCCGCGCCCAACGGGTGCTGGAGACGGCCCTGGACTGGGCCGCCACCCGGGAGCAGTTCGGGCAGCCGATCGGTCGGTTCCAAGGTGTCGGCTTCCAGCTGGCGGATCTGGCGGTCTCGGTCGAGGCGGCCGACCTGCTGACTCTGCAGGCTGCCTGGAAGCTGGACGCAGGTGAGCTGCGCACCCATGACGCCGCGATGGCGAAGCTGTTCGCCTCCGAGACGCTCGGCCGGGTCACCGACACCGCACTGCAGGTCTTCGGCGGGACCGGCCTGATGAGCGATGCCCCCCTCGAGCGGTGGTGGCGCGACGCCCGGGTCGAGCGGATCTGGGACGGAACCAGTGAGATCCAGCGACTGATCATCTCCAGGGCACTGCTGCGACCCAGGGAGCGGTCCGCATGAGCGCGGGTCCCGCCGTCCGCACCGAGGTCGAGGGCCAGACCTTGGTGATCACCCTGGACCGGCCGAAGGCGAACGCCGTCGACGCACCGACCAGCCGACTGCTCTATGACGCTCTGGTCCGACTGCGCGACGATCCACAGCTCCGGGTCGGCATCCTGACCGGAGCGGGCGACCGCTTCTTCAGCGCCGGCTGGGACCTCAAGGCCGCGGCCGCGGGCGAGGCAGCGGACGCGGACTTCGGACCCGGTGGCTTCGCCGGCCTGACCGAGCTCCACGACCTCGGCAAGCCCGTGATCGCCGCCGTGAACGGCATCGCCATGGGCGGTGGCTTCGAGCTCGCACTGGCCGCTGACCTGATCATCGCGGCCGAGCACGCGGTCTTCGCGCTTCCCGAGGCGACGCTCGGTCTGGTCGCGGACGCCGGCGGGCTGCTGCGCATTCCCACGCGGCTGCCGCGCGCGGTGGCCGTGGAGCTGTTGCTGACGGGACGCCGCATGGAGGCCGGAGAGGCGGCGCGGTGGGGGTTGCTCAACAACGTCGTTGCCGCGGATGCCCTGATGGCCACCGCCCTGGAGCTCGCGGAGCGCATCTGCGCCTCGGCGCCACTGTCCGTCGCGGCAACCCTCGAGGTGCTTCGGGCCACCGAGGGTCAGAGCGTCCAGGAAGGATTCGCGACCATGCGCGCAGACCTGCCGACCTACTCCCGGATCAGCAGCTCCACCGATGCCCAGGAAGGCCCCCGCGCCTTTGTCGATGGTCGACCTCCCCGATGGCTCGGAACCTGACCCTCAGGCCGAAATTTCCCAGCACCACCCCCGCAACGAGCAGGAGACACCACGATGCGCCCCATGAGCACCTCCGCCTTCATCACCTGCGCCTTGACCGGCGCCGGAGACCTGAGCGGCATGAAGCACAACGCTCCGATCACTCCGGAGCAGATTGCGGACTCCGCGATCGAGGCGGCCAAGGCCGGTGCCGCGGTGGTGCACATCCATGTCCGGGATCCGGAGACCGGCAAGGGTTCACGCGAGGTGGCCTACTACCGCGAGGCAGTGGAGCGCATCCGGGCCTCGGAGACCGACGTCGTGATCAACCTGACCACGGGCATGGGCGGCGAGATCGTCCTGGGCGGGGCGGAGACGCCGATGCCCCTCGACCTCGAGGGCACCGACATGGCCGGCGCGACGGAGCGCCTGGTGCATGTCGAGGCGTTGCGACCGGAGATCTGCACGCTCGACGCGAGCACGATGAACTTCGCCGCCGGCGGCGACTACATCATGGTCAACACCCCGGGCATGGTGCGCGCGATGGCGCAGATCATCAAGGACCTGGGCGTTCGACCCGAGGTCGAGGTCTTCGACACCGGCGACCTGGTGCTGCTCAACGAGCTGGTTGCCGAGGGTCTGATCGACTCCCCCTCGATGGTCCAGCTCTGCATGGGCATCCCCTACGGTGCCCCCAACGACCCCCTGACACTGCTGGCGATGGTGAACCAGCTGCCACCTGACGCGATCTTCTCGGCGTTCTCCACCGGGCGCTACCAGCTGCCGTACGCCGCGATGGCGGTCCTGCACGGGGGCAATGTGCGGGTCGGTCTCGAGGACAACCTGTATCTCTCCCGTGGCGTTCTCGCGACGAACGGGCAGCTGGTCCAACGCGCCGTGAGCCTGCTCGAGGCGATCAACATCACGGTGCAGGGACCGGCCGAGGTGCGCGAGAAGCTGGGCCTGGTGAAGCATGCCTGAGTCCGCCCTGCCCACGACCGTCGCCCTGGTGGGCGGCGGCGTGATCGGGGGTGGCTGGGCCGCTCGGTTCCTGCTGGCCGGGGTCGACGTACGTCTCTTCGACCCGGACCCGGCGGCTGGGCGAAAGCTCGGCGAGATCCTGGAGAACGCACGGGTCGCAGTCCGTGCGGTAACGGAGGGGCCACTCCCGGCCGAGGGTTCCTGGGAGCTGGCCGACACCGTTGCGGAGGCGGTCAGTGACGTCGATCTCGTCCAGGAGAGCGCACCGGAGCGCGTCGAGATGAAGCGGGCGCTCCTTGCTGAGATCAGCGAGGCGGCACGCCCCGACGCCGTGATCGCCACGTCCACCTCCGGATTGCTGCCCTCGCTCCTCCAAAGCAACATGGTCCGACCCGGCCGGCTCGTGGTCGGCCACCCGTTCAACCCGGTCTACCTGCTGCCCCTTGTCGAGGTCTGCGCCGGCGAGCAGACCGATCCGGACGCGGTCGAACGCGCGAGCGAGGTCTACCGGTCCGTCGGGATGCGCCCGCTGCACGTGCGCCGCGAGATCGACGGTTTCGTCGCCGACCGGCTCCTCGAGGCGCTGTGGCGCGAGGCGCTGTGGCTGGTGAACGACGGGGTCGCCACCGTCGAGGAC
Source organism: Marmoricola sp. (assembly GCA_039921445.1). Lineage (GTDB taxonomy): Bacteria > Actinomycetota > Actinomycetes > Propionibacteriales > Nocardioidaceae > Marmoricola. Next base: position 13,795 of record JBDSBU010000078.1, read on the forward strand.
ATCGACGACGCGATCCGCTTCGGTGCTGGCCTCCGCTTCGCCTCGATGGGCACCATGCTCACCTACCGGATCGCTGGTGGCGAGGGCGGCATGCGCCACTTCATGAGCCAGTTCGGCCCGGCCCTCCAGTGGCCGTGGACCAAGCTCACCGACGTTCCTGAGCTGACCGACGATCTTCTGGACCGCCTCGCTGCGCAGTCCGACGCCCAGGCCGACGGCGCCAGCGTCCGCGAGCTCGAACGGTTGCGTGACACCTGCCTCGTCGCGGTCCTTCGCGGTCTGCGCGACGTGCCTTACGGCGCGGGCGAGGTACTCGCTGCCTACGACCGGACGCTTCTCGAGCGGGCCGGGGGTGAACACCCCCAGGCCCAGCCCGCCTAGGCCAGCTGCTCCACACCCCGCACATCACTGCTCGCAGGAGGAAAGCTCGTCATGAGACACCAACCGCCAATTCGTCGCTTCAAGCTGCTGCTCGCGGTCGCCGTCACGACAGCGATCACCGCCACCGCTGCATGCGGTTCAAGCGGATCCAACGATCCCTCGGGCTCCCCGAGCTCCGGGGCCCAGGGCACGCCCACGAAGGGTGGCGACCTCAGGGTCGGCATCGTCGGAGGGTCGGCCAAGGACACCCTGGATGCGCACGCACCGGTCACCCACCCCGACGAGGCGCGGGCGATCGCGCTCTACGACACGCTCGCCACCTACGACACCGACCACAAGCTGGAGATGTCGCTCGCTGACGAGATCACCCCGTCCAAGGACGGCAAGAGCTGGACCGTGCACCTGCGCGACGGGCTGAAGTTCTCCGACGGCAGCCCGATCACTGCGGACGACGTGATCTTCTCCTTCCAGCGGATCACCGACCCGAAGGACCCCAAGGCCTCGGCGAACGCGCTGGAGGGACTGATCCGCGACGGGATGAAGGCCACTGACGCACAGACGGTGGTGTTCCCCTTCAAGAAGCCGTTCGTGACCTTCCCCGACACCGTCGCGCTCTACCAGACCGGCATCGTGCCCAAGGACTACGACCCGGCCAAGCCGGTCAGCTCGGGCCCGTTCATGCTCGCCTCCTTCGATCCCGGCCAGCAGAGCAAGTTCGACGCCAACCCGAACTACTGGCGCGATGGTCAGCCCTACGTCGACAGCGTCACGATCATCGACTTCCCCGACGACTCGGCCCGGGTCAACGCCCTGCTGGGTGGCCAGGTCGACGCCATCGACCAGCTGCCGCTGGGCCAGATCAAGATCGTCGAGTCCAACCCCCAGTTCAAGGTGCTGGAGTCCGAGACGGGCTCCTGGATCCCCTTCACCATGCGCGTCGACACTGCGCCCTACGACAACGTCAAGGTGCGTCAGGCACTGCGGCTGATCGTGAACCGTCAGCAGATGGTCGACCAGGTCCTGGGTGGGCACGGCAAGATCGGCAACGACATGTACGCCCCGCTGGACCAGTGCTACCCCTCAGACCTGCCGCAACGCGAGCAGGACGTCGCCCAGGCCAAGAAGCTGCTCGCTGAGGCAGGCGCAAGCGACCTGACCGTCACGTTGGTGACTGCGCCCGCGGCGGCCGGTCTCGTCGAGGCAGCACAGGTCTTCGCCCAGCAGGCCAAGGAGGCCGGCGTCACGGTGAAGGTCAACAAGGTCGACACGGGAGTGTTCTACGGGGACGACTACCTCAACTGGCCGTTCGCGCAGGACTTCTGGTTCACCCGCGACTACCTTCCGCAGACCTCCCAGTCCGGGTTCACCTCCTCGCCGTACAACGAGACCCACTGGAACAACCCGGAGTGGAACGCGATCGTCGACGAGGCCAACGGCACCGTGGACGAGACCGCTCGCTGCGAGCTGATCAAGAAGGCCCAGGAGATCGAGTACAACGAGGGCGGCTACATCATCTGGGGCTTCCCGAACAACCTGGACGCCCACAGCTCGCAGGTGCAGGGCTTCGTGCCGGACAAGAGCGGGATCCCGCTCACGTCCTACGGATTCCGTGGTGTCTGGCTCAACAAGTAGCAGTTCCGGCACGGTTGTCCGCAGGACCCAAGAAGGGACGCTCTCATGCGCAAGTTGTTGGCCAGGCGCGCTTTGTTCGGTGTGTTCACCCTCTGGGTGGTGTCGGTGGTGGTGTTCCTCGCCACGCAGGCACTGCCGGGAGATGCGGCTCGGGCCATCCTGGGCCGCGAGGCGACACCGGAGCGCCTGGCCGCGCTAAGAGACCAGCTCCAGCTCGGTGAGTCGTTGCCGAGCCAGTACTTCCACTGGCTCGGCAACGTCCTCACCTTCGACCTGGGCAACTCCCTCGCCAGTCGTCAGCCGGTGCTGGACCTGATGGGACCGGCCCTGCTCAACTCCAGCGTGCTGATGTTTCTCGCAGCCGTGATCGCGGTGCCGATCTCGATCGCGATCGGCACCTGGAGCGCGCTCAAGCGCGACAGCGTCCTGGACCAGAGCGTCTCGGTGCTGACCCTGGTGCTGGCAGCCCTGCCCGAGTTCGTCATCGGCATCTTGCTGGTGCTGGTGTTCTCCACCGGCTTCTTGCACCTGCTGCCAGCGGTGGTGGTGATCCCTCCGGGGGACCGAGTCTGGAACCACCCCGACCAGCTCGTCCTGCCCACCCTCTCGCTCGTGCTCGCCGTCGCGCCGTACATCATCCGGATGATGCGGGCGACGATGCTGGAGGTCCTGGACAGCGACTATGTCCTGCAGGCGCGGCTCAAGGGTCTGCCCGAGCGCACGGTGATCCTGCGGCACGCGATCCCGAACGCGATCGGGCCGGTCGCGCAGGTGATCGCACTCCAGCTGGCATGGCTGATCGGCGGCGTGGTCCTCGTGGAGTTCCTGTTCCGCTACCCGGGCATCGGCTTCCAGCTCACCGATGCCGTGTCCAACCGAGACCTGCCTCTGGTGCAGGCCTTGGTCCTGGCGATCGCGCTGTTCTACGTCATCGTCAACCTGCTCGCTGACGTGATCACGTTGGCGGCCAACCCGAGGGTGAGGACCGCCGCATGAGCACCACCAGACCTGAGACCGTGCAGGACGACAACAAGCCTGCCAAGCAGCCGACCCTGCTTCGACGGGCGCTGCGGACCACCACCACCAAGGTGGGCATGGTGCTGACGCTGATCGTGCTGATCACCGCGTTCGCCGGACCGTTGCTCAGCCCGCACTCACCGACGGAGTTCGTCGGCGCGCCGTACGCCTCCGCCGGCACCAGCGGGGTCTTCGGCACAGACAACCTCGGGCGCGACGTGTTCTCGCGCTTCCTGCACGGTGGCTGGACGCTGATGATGCTCGCCATCGCGGCCACCGCCATCGGCGTCGGGTTGGGAGCCCTCGTCGGCGTGGTCGCTGCCTACGTGCGCGGTTGGGTCGACGAGATGCTGATGCGTGGTGGCGACGTGGCGTTGGCCTTCCCGCAGATCGTTCTGGCCCTGCTGTTCTTGTCGATCATCGGCCCCAAGCTGTGGCTGCTGGTGCTGATGGTCGCTGTCGGTCACCTGCCCCGCACTGCCCGAGTGGTCCGCGGCGCAGCGGTGTCCGTGGTCGAGCGGGACTTCGTCAAGGCGGCTGAGGCCGTCGGCATCGCGCGCTGGCGGATCGTGCTCGGAGAGATCGTGCCGAACATCACCGGAACCCTCGCAGTCGAGTTCGGGCTGCGGCTGACCTACTCGATCGGGTTGGTCGCCGGGCTCAGCTTCCTGGGCCTGGGCCAGCAACCACCCGCCGCCGATTGGGGTCTGATGATCAACGAGAACCGGATTGCCCTCACCGTCCAGCCCTGGGCGGTCGCTCTGCCCGTGCTGGCGATCGCGATCCTTACGGTCGGGACGAACCTGGTCACTGACGGTCTGGCCAGAGCATCGGTCGGAAGCGACAAGGGGGTCGAGCAGTGAGCGACGCAGCGGCTCCGGCCACGACATCGAACCCGGCATCGACCCCGGCCCCTGCCCTGGTGGTCGACGACCTCAAGATCATCGGCATCCCCTCCCGGGCCGCCATCATCGAGGCGATCATGCTCGAGGTGCGACCCGGCGAGATCCTCGGTGTGGTCGGTGAGTCCGGTTCGGGAAAGACCACCCTCGGCCTGGCACTGCTGAACTACTGCAAGCAGGCCACCCAGGTCGACGGCGGCCACATCTTCGTTGGCGACCAGGAGCTTGCCGGCCTGTCGTGGCGAGCGGTCCGACGGCTGCGCGGACAGGCGGTCACCTACATCCCGCAGTCACCCGCCTCGGCGATCAACCCGGCCCTGCGGATCCGCACCCAGCTCAAGGAATGCCTCAGCGGGACCGAGAGGACGGTGATGCACCGCGTCCGCGAGCTGCTGCGCGAGGTCGCGTTGCCGGACGACGACGACTTCCTGGCCCGTTATCCGCACCAGCTCTCTGGCGGACAGCAGCAGCGGATCGCGATCGCGATGGCCTTCGCCGCTCGGCCCGCGCTGATCGTGCTGGACGAGCCGACCACCGGTCTGGACGTGAGCACCCAGGCCCACGTCCTCGAGACGATCCGCGAGATGTGCAAGACCTACTCCTGCGCGGCCGTCTACATCAGCCACGACATGGCCGTGGTGGCCGAGCTGGCCGACCGGATCGCGGTGATGTACTCCGGGCGGATCGTGGAGATGGGCGACACCGCCGAGGTGCTCGCCGCCTCGCAGCACCCCTACACGGCGCGGTTGCTCCTGGCAGTGCCCGACCTGGAGGCCAATCGTCCGATGGTGGGGATCCCGGGGCACGCCCCCTCGCCGATGGCACGGCCCACCGGTTGCTCGTTCTCGCCTCGCTGCCCCCTCGCGGACGACCATTGCCGTTCCGCCGTACCACCCGAGACCGAGACCACGCCCGGACACACGGTCCGATGCTTCAAGGCCGGCCAGCAGCTGCCCCCGGTCGTGACCCCTCCGCCCCTCGAGAGCTGGGACAGCGCGAAGGAGCCCGTCCTCGTCATCCACGGGCTGCAGGCGGGGTACGGCGGAGCCGCCGTGCTGGAGAACATCGACCTGTCGGTGCAGGCCGGCGAGTGCGTCGCGTTGCTCGGCGAGTCCGGCTCCGGCAAGACCACGCTGGCCCGTTGCATCGCCGGCCTGCACTCCGGCTTCACCGGTGAGCTCACACTCGTCGGGGAGCCGCTGGCCCGCAGCAGCTTCAAGCGGACCCAGGAGCAGCGCCGCCGGATCCAGTACATCTTCCAGAATCCCTATGAGTCGCTGAACCCCCGGCGAACGGTGCGCGAGCTGATCCTGCAGGTGGTGCACGCGGTTCGGGGCAAGGTCGCCAACTCCGAGGCGGTGGTGCAGGAGGCCTTGGCGCACGCCTCGTTGCGGCCCGACCACGCCGACCGTTATCCCGACCAGCTCAGCGGCGGTGAGCGTCAGCGAGTAGCCATCGCCCGCGCACTGGCAACCGAGCCGGACGTGCTGATCTGCGACGAGATCACCTCCGCCCTCGACGTGTCCGTGCAGTCCTCGCTGGTCGAGCTGCTGCGCGGACTGCAGGCAGAGATGGGGCTCACCCTGGTGTTCATCACCCACAACATCGCCCTGGTCCGCAACATCGCCCAGCAGGTCGCGGTCCTCGAGGCGGGCCGGATCGTCGAGCACGGCACTGTGGAACAGGTCTTCGCCGATCCGCAGCACCCCTACACCGTCTCGTTGATGGAATCCACGCCCAACTTCCAGCTCCCCGACGGGCTCTACACCCCGACCCCGCCGTCCGAGGACCCCACTGGCTGACCCTTCAGCCACAGGGCGCCCGTGCGGTGCCGGCGGTAGTCGAGTAGACATGTAGGTGTGACTTCCGATGCCCCCAAGCCCCGTGATGCCTCGGAGGTCGGCACCGATGCAGCCCATGCCGCCTGGGCCGACGCCGCCCGCCTCGTCCTTCTGGAAGCCGCCGGTCGCTATCGCGCGCTGGTGAGCTACAAGCAGCTGGCGACCGCAGCGCAGGGGTCGAGTGGGATCACCACGACCCAGCCGATGCACGAGTGGCTCGGAGACGTTCTGGCCCGCGTCACCAGCGAGTGCCACTCGCGCGAGGAACCTCTGCTCTCCGCGTTGTGCGTCAACGTCCAGGGCAGCGTGGGCGAGGTCTACGCCGACGCCGTCGAGGATGCCCGCGGCGAGCGCCCTGCCGACCCCGACGACCACGCCGCCAACGAGCGGCTCAGCTGCTACCGCCACTGGGAGGCCACCGGCCTGCCAGGCGACGGAGGTACGCCGCTGCGCACGGCCCACTTCAAGACCGTGCGCAAGGCGGCCGCGGCCAAGCCCGCCACTCGCGTGCCCGGGGCTCCGCGCAAGACGGCTGCGAAGAAGGTCGCCGCCCGCGTGCCCGGCACGCCGCTCACGGCCTCCACGCGGACACCGGCCCCTGCCGTGGCGGAACCGGAGGCCAGGCCCATCCCGCTCTGCCCGAAGTGCTACACCCAGGTGCCGTCGACGGGGATCTGCGACTACTGCGACTGAGCCTTGGCGGCTTGCGCTCCCAGTACCGTGGACGCGGAGGGGTGAGCGCGTGACCGAGCAACAGCCGTACGAGGTGCTCGAGCAGTACGCCGAGTTCGAGGTGCGCCGCTACCCCGAGCACATCGTCGCCGAGACCGAGGTGGCCGGGCCGTTCCTGGTCGCGGGGAACCTCGCGTTCCCACGGCTCGCGCGCTATATCGGCGGTCACAACGGTTCTTCGCGCACCGTGTCGATGACCGCGCCCGTGGTGCAGGAGCAGGCGCTCGGCAGTGACCGCTTCATGGTGGGGTTCGTGATGCCCGCCTCCCTCGATGCCGACGACCTTCCGAGCCCCCTGGACTCAGCTGTCCACACCCGCACCGTGCCGGCCCAGACGGCGGCCGCACTTCGGTTCTCGGGACGGTGGTCTCGTGGTGCCTACGAGAAGCACACGGCTCAGCTGCGCGACGCCGTGTCCGCGGCCGGCCTGCAAGTGGTCGGCCCAGTTAGGTACGCCCGGTTCGACCCTCCCTGGACACCGTGGTTCCTGCGCCGCAACGAAGTGGTCATCCCGGTCGCTGGCTGACCAGCCGAACCTTTTCGGCGCCGGCGGAGTCACACCTCTCATAGGCCCGAACGGCGGGCCAGGACTGCTCGGGAGAAATCATGCACGCTCGACTGCTCGCATCCCTCACGGCAACAGCCCTCGCGCTCTCCGGCCTGGCCCTCGTGGCCGCTCCGGCCGACGCCGCCGGATCACAGGCCAACTCGCGCGGACGGGTGACCGCCCACGGCGGCCTGGCCTCCCACCAGGTGCCCACTGCCGACTCCCCCCGCAACGGCGGCTTCGCCCGCGGACGCGTGATCACCTTGAACTGCAAGGTGCACGGATCGGCCGTCCGCGGCAACGACCTCTGGTACTCAGTCCACGGCAGCGCGACCCGCTGGGTCTCCGCCCGCTACGTGAGCAACGTCGGGGCGGCCCCGCGCTTCTGCGGTGACGGTTTCTCTCGTGACGGCTCGGTCACCGCGTCCCGCCTCAACCGGCGCGAAGGACCCAGCCTGGCCTCCCACCGTGAGTCGACCCTTCGCCGCGGCGACCGCGTCGAGGTGGTGTGCCACCTGCCAGGCCTCAAGCGCGACGGTGTCGTCGACTGGTACCAGCTCGGCGACGGCTCCTGGGTCTCGGCGCGCTACGTCTCGACGCCCGGTCGAGTTGCCCTCTGCGCCTGAGCAGTCCTACTCGCAGCCGGTGCCGTCACCGTCCCGGTCCAGGTGTGCTCCATACCCGGGGTCACCTCGGTGAACCGGTGCGGCACCGGCTGCCCGGGCGGCATCGCAGTTCTCGAAGTGGACGGCGCTGCCCACCAGCCCTCGCGGTCCACCCCCGCCCTCGGACTTCGCCGGCGCGGTCGACTGCACGACACCGGGATCACTGATGTTCTGGTCGACCACGACCGGTGCGTGGCTCACGTCGCGGGTCGTACGCCGGCCGGGACAGGCAGCGAGCTGTCGCCCCAGCTGTGCAGCCTCGGCCGCGGTGACCGAGAGGTGGTACTTCGACTTCGCGGCGATCTGCCGGGCGACGTACGCACAGCGGTAGCGCATGTTCGGGGGCAGCCAGGAGGCAGCGTCCGAGTCGCCCTTGCTCCGGTTGGCGCCTGCGTCGACGGCGAGCAGGTTGAGCGGGTCGTCGGCCAGGGCCGCACGTCGGCGGCTGGAGGACCTCCTTCGCCGCGAGGCCGCGAGCATCGAGGTCCCCCCGCCACCGGTCGACTCGATCCTGGCAGGTGTCGAACGGCGACGGCAGGGAGCCGATCGGAGACGAAGCCTGCTGCAGGTCGCTGCAACGGTCGCGGTGGTCGCCGGCGTGCTGATCGGTGCCAATCGGATCTTCGCTGATCCTGGAGGAGGGATCCCAGCCCGTATCACCAACTCTCCGACCGCGTCGGCCACGCCTACACCGGGGGCTGTCGTCGTCTCCGGTTCAAAGGTGGGTGGACAACGCTTCGGCACCGACATGGACGTGGTCCTGGCGTCGGTCGAGGAGCGCCTGGGCAACCCGAGGTCGCAGTCGGGCCGGAGCGATACTCCCGCAACCAGGAGGACACGGCCTGGATCGAGGACGCTGCGGACCCACTCTCACCGAGCTGGCAGTACGAGTTCACCTCCGTGCGGTGCTGGGGAACCCTCTGCCTTGTCTTCGGCGGCGACACAGCGGACTCCTTGCAGCTCCGGGGCTGGGAGCTGGCGCAGACCCGTCGCTGGTCCGGCTACCAGGAGCTGACCGACCTGCGCTGGCCCGACGTACGGCTGGCGCAGACCGGCATCGGACTCGGGGACAGCTGGAAGTCACTCCACGCCGCCTACCCGGACACGGTCGGTGCCGGTGGCGAAGGCGCAAGCCTCACGGTCAGGAGCACCCCGTGGGACGGTGTGTCCGATGGTGTCGGCGCTCGGCGTCTCTCGGGCCAATGGGACGCATCCCGACCCCAGCGGGTGCCGCCCGGGGCGACGGTGACCAGGCTCTCCGGTGGCGAGGGACCCGAACCGGGCTGCTGCTGAGGGGTCGAGTGCTGACGCGGTCGCCAGGGCAACCACCCCAGCACTCGACCTCCGCACATTCGAGACGCGCAGGTCCAGACCAGTCCGGGAATGGCCCTGTTCCGCTGGGCCCTGCGCTGCCAATCTGATCCTTGGACGCCCGGGAGCTCCTCGGGCTGAAGGGGGAGTCATGGCGACCGAGGACGGGACCGGCCAGGACAACGTGCACTTCAAGCACGGCTCCGAGACCTTCTTCATCGAGGGCGAGGGCGTGCTCGTCACCCAGGTCGGCGGACGCTCGGGCACGGCACCCGACCCGATGGGCACCTCCGAGACCCCCGAGGCACCCGCGCCCCGAGCTCTGGCTGCGGACGAGCCTCCGCCCTTCCGCTTCTCCCGCGTCGGGCCGCAGGGCACCAGGCTGAACGCCAAGATCGTCCGCAAGCTGGCCAAAGCGATGGTCTCCGGTGGCGGCGGCGAGGGCACGGTCCCAGCTGGCTACACCTACCTCGGCCAGTTCGTCGACCACGACCTGACCATGGACCGCACCGACGTCATGCTCGGCACCGACATCTCCCCGACCGACCTGCTCCAGGGTCGCTCCCCACGCCTCGACCTGGACTCGATGTACGGCGCCGGACCCGGCAGCCCGGCGTCCGCCCAGTTCTACGAGGCCGACGGCTTCCGCCTGAAGGTCGGCACCACGATCGCGACCGACGGCATCGCCGTGAAGGCCGGCCACGACCTGCCCCGAGTCGGCAAGGGCGGACCGAAGGCCCGACGGCGGGCCCTGATCCCCGACCCACGCAACGACGAGAACCTGATCGTCGCGCAGACCCACCTCGCGATGATCACCTTCCACAACAAGGTCGCCGGCAAGCTTCCCAAGGCGCTGCCGTCGTCGCAGAAGTTCACCCGTGCCCGCAAGCAGGTATCGCTGCACTACCAATGGTTGCTGCGCCACGACTACCTGCCGCGGATCGTCCAACCCTCGGTGGTCGACGACGTCTTCAACAACGGGCGCAAGCTGGTCGAGCCCGACGCCGCCCCGAGCGACGTACCCACGATGCCGATCGAGTTCTCGGTCGCGGCCTTCCGGCTCGGGCACAGCATGATCCGCGACAGCTACAACTGGAACTCCCGCTTCGCCGGGACCGACGGCGGCCTGTTCTACATGTTCGCCTTCTCCGCACTCGGCGGCGACCTCGGCGGGTCCAACCGGCTGATCAGCAGCTGGATCGCCGACTGGAGACGGATGTATGACTTCCCGGCGGCCGGCAAGCCGGCGATGGTGGCGCCCTCGAGCGGGGTCAACCACGCGATGAGGATCGACACCCGGTTGACCAACCCGCTCGCGGACCTGCCGCCAAGCACCTTCGGCGGTGCGGACTCGACACCGGTGATGCCGCGCAACCTCGCCTTCCGCAACCTCGTCCGCGCCAACATGGTCAAGCTCGCGAGCGGTCAGCAGATGGTCACCAAGCTCAACAGCGTCGGCATTCCCGTCAAGGCGCTGACCAAGGCCCAGATCCTCAACGGCAAGGGTGGCGCCAAGCTCGATCACCTGACCGCGGCGGAGCAGAACGCCCTGACGGCCAAGACCCCGCTGTGGTTCTACATCCTGCGCGAGGCCGAGCTCAACAACGGTCGGCTCAACGGCGTCGGGGCCCGCATCGTCGCCGAGACCTTCCACCGGACGATGGAGGGCAGCAAGTTCTCGATCGTGCGCGATCCGGCGTTCCGGCCCACCCTGGGTCCCCGACCGGGCACCTTCGAGATGACCGACCTGCTGATCACGGCCTTCGGCGCAACCAAGCCCGCGATGGCGCCGGCCGGCTGAGGGTCAAGGCAGGTACTGCTCCCAGTCCAACCCCTGCAGGTCGGCCGGGGAGTCGACGACCAGCGCGGCGCCGGCCTCGGTCAGCTCGGCCTCGCTGTAGCCACCCGAGCGCAGACCGATGCACTTCAGCCCGGCGCGCTCCGCCGCCTGCACGTCGTACGGCGTATCGACGACCAGCGCGCCGCGCCGGGTGCCGAGCGCCTCGAGGGTGACCTCGATCAGGTCGGGCTCTGGCTTCGAGCCGTCGACATCCGCAGAGGTCCTCAACACCCTCACGGCGTCGCGGATGTCGACGTCATCGAGTGCCTCGCCGGCGAACTCGGGGTCACCGGAGGTCGCGAGCGCCACCAGGAAGCCGGAGTCCGCGAGCGTCCGGACCAGCTCGCTGGCGCCGGGCAGCGGGAGCACCTCGCTCTTGACGGCGACGTACTCCTCGCGCCAGAGCGCACGCAGCTCGTCACCGAGACGTTCCTCGACCTCCTCGCCGGCGACCTCTGCGACCAGCTTGTCGCCACCCATCCCGACGGTGCGGTGGATCCGCCACATCGGCAGGGTCACCCCACGGCTGTCGAAGGCCCGCTGCCAGGCGAGCGCATGGTGATAGGTCGAGTCGACCAGGGTTCCATCGATGTCGAACAGGATGGCCTTCTTGCTCTGCGTCACCCCCGCACCGTGCGCACGCAAGAGCGGGGCAAACGATTCGGCACAGCGAGACGACCGAGCGGGGTGAGACGCCGATCACACTAGAATCGAGAAGGTCAGGATCCGAGGTCGAGGAGGGCACGATGCCAGAGCTTCTCCTCGGTGTCGATGTCGGAACGGGGAGCACCAAGGGCATCCTGACCACGCCCGCCGGCGACGTGGTGGCCGTGGCCACCCGACACCACCAGATGACCAGCCCGCGCACAGGACGCTGCGAGATGGATGCCGAGTCGGTGTGGTGGGACGAAGTCGCCTCGGTGTGCCGCGAGCTGGCCCTGCACACGCGAGCCGGTCAGATCGCCGCGGTGTGCGTGAGCGGCATCGGTCCGTGTCTCGTGCCCACGGACGCGCAACAGCGCGCGCTGCGACCGGCCATTCTCTACGGCATCGACACCCGTGCCACCAGCGAGATCGACGCGCTCAACCAGCGGTACGGCGAGGCAGCGATCGTGCGGCGCACCGGCCAGAAGCTGACGACGCAGTCCCTTGGGCCCAAGCTGCTCTGGTTGCGCCAGCACGAACCCGAGATCTGGGCCGCGACCCGCCACTGGTTCGGCTGCAGCTCCTTCGTGCTGACCCGAATGACCGGGGAGTACCTCTTGGACCATCAGAGCGCCAGTCAGTGCGGTCCCCTCTACGACGTCGAGACCGGCGACTGGGCGCATGACTGGGTCGAGGACATCGTCGGTGACTTGCCGATGCCGCGCCTGGTGTGGCCGGGCACCGTGGTGGGAGGACTCACCCCCGAGGCTGCTGCGGCTACCGGCCTTCGGGTGGGCACCCCAGTCGCCGCCGGCACGGTGGATGCGTGGGCGGAGGCGTTCAGCTGCGGCGTACGCCGGCCCAACGATGTGATGCTGATGTACGGCTCGACAATGTTCGTGATCCAGGTCCTCGACGAGATCCGCCCGCACCCGCTGCTGTGGACCACGATGGGCGTCGAGCCCGGTCGGCCCACTCTCGCCGCGGGCATGTCGACCTCGGGCAGCCTCACCGAGTGGATCCGCAACCTCACCGGTGGTGCCCCTTACGCACAGCTCGTCGCCGAGGCCGCAGCCGTTCCTCCCGGATCCGACGGGCTGCTGCTGCTCCCCCATTTCGCCGGTGAGCGCGCGCCTCTCTTCGACCCCCAGGCCCGCGGTGTGATCGCCGGGCTTTCGCTGCGCCACACCCGTGGGCATCTCTTCCGGGCGGCCTACGAGGGCATCGCCTTCGGTGTCCGCCACATCCTCGACCTGCTCGAGGAGGCCGGCGGGCCGGCGACCGCGATCACGGCAGTCGGCGGTGGCACCCAGGGCGGGCTGTGGACGCAGATAGTCAGCGACGTGACCGGCCGCGAACAAGTGCTGCCGACCCAGACCATCGGTGCCAGCTACGGCTCGGCGCTGCTGGCCGCGATCGGGACCGGACTGGTGCCCGTCGAGACCGACTGGACCTCCAAGGTCGACAAGGTGGTCCCGGATCATGCCAATGCCGCGGTCTACGACGACCTCTACACCCGCTACCGAGCGCTCTACTCAGCCACGCTGGAGGAGGTGCACGGCCTCGCTGCCCTCCAGGAGAGCACGGTCGACCCTCAGGATGGCTGCGCCAGGTAACCGCGAGCACCTGCCGTCGTTACAGCGGTTGCCGCCAGGCCGCAGGCGTCCCGAGTGGCGGAGACCAGCGTGGCGCCTTGGCTGAGTCGCGCGGCGATCACCCCGACGAGCACATCGCCCGCACCGGTGGT
>JBDSBU010000079.1:0-28424 GCA_039921445.1 Marmoricola sp.
GGCCACGGTGGCCCGCAACTCCTCCCGGCTGCGGGTGCTGGTCGAGGACCTCCTCCTGGTGGCGGCGGCCGACTCTGCCGAACCGACGGTCGGGCTGGTCCCGCTTGACCTGCGCCAGGTGATCGAGGCCTCCCAGGAGACCCTGGCAGAGCTGGCCCGGCATCGCGAGGACCTACAGCTGCGCTACGACCTACCCAGCACGGTGGTGACCGTTCGTGGTGACGCGCCTTCCCTCGAACGACTGATCGAGAACCTGTGCAGCAACGCCATCAAGTTCACCCCCGAGGAGGGGTCCGTCACGGTCCGGTTGGTTCAAGAAAATGCCGGCGCGAGCCTGTTCGTGATCGACACCGGTATCGGCATCGACGAGGCCGCGCGCAGCCAGCTCTTCAAACGCTTCTTCCGTGCACCTGAGGCCAACAGCAGGGCGATCCCCGGATCCGGTCTGGGCCTCAGCGTGGTGCAGGAGATCCTCCGTCAGCACGGAGGCACGATCGAGATCGACTCGATTCCGAACGAAGGCACGACCGTCAAGGTGTGGCTCGCGGCCCCAGACCCCGCCTGAGTGCCCGTCCTGTCCTCAACCACCCCGGGCGAGCTCAGCGACGCTGCGCGCGTCGGTGGCGAACCCGTCGGCACCCACGATTCTCCACAGCTGCGGGTCGCGGAGGAAGGCCGCACCGCCGACGATGATGCGAGGAGTCTTGAGGATCCTCTCCCTGATCAAGGCAATCAGGTCGCGGGCGGCTGGAACGCAGTCGCTCATGGTGACCGAGATGGCGACAAGACTCGCCTGGTCCTGGCCGATGACCGAAACGATGTCGCCGCCGGAGAGATCCTGGCCCAGGAGGCGCACGTCCCATCCCTCGGCATCCAACACGTTTGCCACAATGTTCGCCCCGACCACGTGGTGGTCTTCGGCGACTCCGGTGACCACGGCGCTCCTTCCGTGGCTCCCGGCCCGGGGGTGCTCCTCATGGAGAACGCTCAGGATGAACTGTGTGGTCGCAGTTGCCATGTGCTCCTCGGCGATGGTGAGCCCGGTCGTCTGCCAACGGCGGCCGATCTCGTACAGGGCGCTCTGGAAGATGTCGATGTAGACATCGACTGGAGACGCTCCGCCGTTCACTGCTTCTCGTACGATCTTGAGCGCCTCCTCGCGGTGACCGCCCACCGAGGCCGCGACGTAGAGTCTGCAAGCCGATGAGAGTGCGTCACCCTGCGCGGGAGTGGCGACCTCCCCTGCGGCAAGCGCCTCGAGACCACCGCGCATCGCACCGTCCACCGCCTCTGCAGCCGGGGTCGAAAGGCGACCGATCAGGTCCTCGCGAATCGCTTCGAGGTTCTCCACGAGGAACCCGACGCTGATCCCACGGGGCTCAAGCAGGTCGCGGCACCACAGTGCATAGTCGCGGAAAGTCGCAGGGTCGTCGAGCTCGACTGCTGCTTGGAGGAAGTCGATGTGGTGGCGGGCGTCCTGAACCCCGTGCACCGTCGCACGATCGCCGTAGCGCTCGATCCAGTCGGGATGGCGCGAAAGGAAGGTGTCTGTGGCCCTGTCGGCGACCGCGTCACGGACGCGACCGATCTCAGCCGAGAGCTCCGTTCTCATGCCCGGCTCACGGGTCGGCGATGCCGTCGGCGTTCATGCGCCCATCAAACCCTCGGCAGGATGAGGGTGAAGGTGGAACCCACCCCCGGCTCACTGGTGCATTCGAGACTGCCCCCGTGCGCCTCGGTGAAGGTACGCGCGTTGGCGAGTCCGAGACCGGTGCCAACGATGCCGAGCTCAACGGAGTGGAGGCACGGAAGAATCGGCCGAACAGCAGGTGCTGCTCTGCCACGGGGATCCCGATGCCCGTGTCGGTGACGGTGATGATGACGCTGTCGCCGTGGTCCTGGCAGATCACGCTCACCTGACCACCGCCGGGGCAGTACTTCACGGCGTTCGACAGCAGGTTGTCCAAGATCTGCAGCACGCGGCGTTCGTCGATCAGCGCCTCCACGGACTCCACACCCCTGCGCGTGATCGTCACCTGACCGGACTGTGCTGCTGGCTGGATCCCCTCCACCGCCTGGCGCACCACGTCCACCAGATCGGTCCGACTTCGCTCGAGTCTCAGCTCACCGGTCATGATCGATGCCGCCCCGAGCAGGTCGTTGATCATCGTCAGCACACGGTGTGCGCTGTTCTCGATCGTCAGAGCCATCCGTCTGGCCTCGGTCGTGAGCGGTTCCTCGCCGAGCATCTCGGCGTACCCGAGGATCGAGGTCAGCGGCGTCTTGAGGTCGTGGGTGGCCGAGGTGATGAACATGTTCTTCAGCTCGTCGAGCTCGCGCAGCTGACGGTTCGAGGCGGTGAGCTCACGACGCGCGCCGAGGAGGTCCTGGTTCAGCTCGAGCAGGAGCGCGTTCAACTTCTCCCCTGGAGTGTGCAACGGTTCCGCCAGGACCAGGAGGTGCTCGCTCTGGGTGAGCGCCCAGATTTTGCAGTCGACGATTGCCCCGCTCTTGCGCACCAGCCCAGCCTGGCCCGAATGCCAGTTCGAACCGGCTCCAGCCAGCAGGTCGGTTAGGACCTCACGCTGAGCCGGCACCACAACCGCGTAGAGCGACACCGGCGAACCAAACAGGCGCTCGTACGCCGGGTTGATGCTCAAGATGGTGCCGTCGACCTCCATAAGAGCCGCCGCGACCGAGGCGGTCCCTGCAAGAAACCCGTCCAGAGGGGTCGCCATGTCGGCTCCTCCGGGCTCAAGCGCCATCCGAACGGGCATATTCCAATTATGCGCTTGAACGCGCCCGGCCGGAGACAAACCCGCGTCCTTGGGTGATTTGCGTGCATTTCCCGGCCCCCGGGCATCCCGACTCGCATTGCGCTCCCGCATACGCGCCAGGTGCTCGTAGCGTGCGCGGGGCCGGCGGCGAGAACGCCGAGAAGGACGCCACCGATGCTCATGGCGTCACTTTCCCTTCCTGGGACGCCAGCAGGCAGGATGGACCAGCCGGACGCCTTTGCATCCGCGCCCGCCGCAGGAGGAGTGCTCATGCCCAGCGAGAAGATCGAGTTCCCCGGATCGGACGGCGGACAGCTGGCCGGTCGCCTGGAGCTGCCGGAAGGCCCGCCACGCGCCTACGCGCTGTTCGCGCACTGCTTCTCCTGCACCAAGGACGTGCTGGCCGCCTCCCGGATCTCCCAGGAGCTGACCCGATTCGGGATCGCGGTCCTTCGCTTCGACTTCACCGGGCTCGGCGGTTCCGCCGGCGACTTCGCCAACACCAACTTCAGCTCCAACGTCGAGGACCTGGTCGCCGCCGCGGACCATCTGCGCTCACACCGCCAGGCCCCGACCATCCTGGTCGGACACTCCCTCGGTGGTGCTGCCGTCCTCGCCGCCGTCGAGCACATCGCGGAAACGCGGGCCGTCGCCACGATCGGCGCCCCTGCCGGTACCGACCATCTCCTCCACCTGATCTCTGAGAGCCGGCAGGAGATCGAGGACAAGGGCGAGGCAGAGGTCTGCCTGGCGGCGCGGCCCTTCACCATCCGCAAGCAGTTCCTCGACGACGTGAGCAGCCAGCCACAGGCCGAGAGGATCCGAAGGCTCGGCACTCCCCTGCTGGTGATGCACTCACCGAGCGACGAGACCGTCGGCATCGAGAACGCCCGGGAGATCTTCGACGTCGCCCGCCACCCGAAGTCCTTCGTCGCCCTCGATGGCGCCGACCACCTGCTCTCCCGAGCAGTCGATGCGCGCTTCGCCGCTGGCGTGCTCGCGGCCTGGGCCAGCCGCTACCTCGAGCCGATCGAGGCCGACACTCCCCCGGCCACCCCCGCAGCAGTCGAGGCCGGCGTGGTCGTCGTCGCCGAGAACGGTCACGGTCCCTACGGTCAGGACGTCACCATCGGTTCGCACACCCTGCTGGCCGACGAGCCCGAGCCAGTCGGGCACGACACCGGCCCTGCGCCGTACGACCTGCTCCTGGCCAGCCTCGGCGCGTGCACGTCGATGACGCTGCGGATGTACGCCGAGCGCAAGAAGTGGCCACTGGAGAAGGTGACCGTGTCGTTGCGCCACGAGCGGATCCACGCGCGTGACTGCGAGACCTGCGAGACCGAGACCGGTCAGCTCGACCGGATCGACCGCACCATCGAGCTCAGCGGCGACCTTGATGCCGAGCAACGCCAGCGGCTGCTCGAGATCGCGGACCGCTGCCCGGTGCACCGCACCCTGCACGCCGAGGTCGAGGTGCGCACCACGATCACCGAGAGCTGAGCCGAGGAGCGGTCGCGGTCAGCGCCTTCGCGGCGAGGCGGCAGGGGTTTCGAGACGGGCCTGGCGGCCCGGCTCTACCAGCGGGTACCTCGAGGGTCAGGCAGCGTCGGAGTGCTCGGCGAGCTGCTCATCCTTGATCTCGCGGTAGTGCTTGTAGCTGTAGGCGATCATCACACCGGCGATCAGCCCGGAGCCGATCAGCGAGGCGCCCGTGCCCCACCCACCGGGCATCCACCACTTGTCCGCGAGCGGCCACCACCGGGGGACGTCGCGGCCGATTCCCCAGCTGATCCCCAGCCCGATCAGCCAGAGCACCCCCAGCGTCGAGAGCAGGATCCGGGGCCACGACTTCACACTGTCCGCGGCTGCGCGCATCGCCCGCTTCTTCACCGGCTCGAGCCGACGCTCGGCCCACTCGTACTGCGTGGCGAGCAGTGCCACACCGGCGAACAGCGCCAGCAGGCCAGGTCCCGGCAGCACCAGGGCGGCCAGCCCGACCACGACCAACAGCCAACCTGCAGCCTCGAGGACGACTCGCTTGGCGGTGCTCTTCACGGTGTTCACCCTCCTGGTTCGGAGCGGACGGGTCGACGGGCTGGTCCCATGCTACGAGGCGTGGTCCATCTCAGTCGTCCTCTTCAGAGCTCGTCTCGTTGTGGGTCCCCGGACGAGGTGCCCAGGGCTTCTCCTTGGAGGGGCGTACGACGATCAGCTCATCGCCGCGAGCCAGGAGCGAGACCGTCGGCTCGAAGTAGCGATAGACCTTCTCGTCCCGGACGACCGCGATCACCTGGTCGGGCAAGGACTGCGGCGCCTTGCCGACCTCCTTGAGCAACAGGTCGCGCTGAGCGACCTCCAGGCCCTCGCCATAGGTGAGCAGGTCCTCCATCACCGCTCCCAGGTTCGGGGAGTAGGACGCCAGTCCCAGGAGCCGGCCGACCGCCTCGGAGGAGGTGATCACCGAGTCGGCACCGCTCTGTCGCACCAGTGGCACGTTGTCCTGCTCACGCACCGCGGCAACGATGTAGGCGTCTGGGTTGAGCTGGCGCACCGTCAGGGTGGCGAGCACGGTCGTGTCGTCGCGCGCGGTCGTGATGATCACCTGCTGGGCGCTCTCCACCCCTGCGCGGCGCAGCACCTCGCGCCGGGTGGCGTCTCCGGTGACCACGGCCAGTCCCTCGGCGTGAGCCTCCTCCAGGGCGAGGGGGCTGGGGTCCACCACCACCACGGACTCACGCGAGCGACCGTTGCTGACCAGGGTGTCGATCGCACTCCTGCCCTTGGTGCCGAAGCCGATCACAACGACGTGGTTCTCCATGTGCTTCCTCCATCGAGCGATCCGGAACATCTCGCGACCCTGTGAGGCGAGCACCTCGAGCGTCGTACCGATCAAGAGCACGAGGAACGCGATCCGGAACGGGGTCACGATGAAGGCGTTGATCAGCCGCGCCTTGTCGGTGAAGGGGGCGATGTCGCCGTAGCCGGTCGTGCTCAGGGTGACGGTCGTGTAGTAGATCGCGTCCACCAGGCCGACCTTGCCGTCAGGGTCGTTGGCGTCGACGTAGCCCGCGCGGTCGAAATAGACCAGCAGCACCGTGGTGCCGAGGATCCCGAGCGCCATCAGCATCCGCCGGCTGAGCTCCCACCACGGGGACCGTGTCCGCGCAGGAAGCTTGAGCAGTCCGGGCGAGGCTGGCGACATCGAGTCCGACACGGGAGGTCAGTTCGCCACGTCGCCGTAGATCACGACTTGCTGCTCGGCCTTGCCGTCGACCTGACCCGTGGTGCGCACCGAGACGAACCGGAAGCTGTCGCCCTTCTCAGGGGTCTGCGAACCGGGGGTACGCCGCCAGGTGCCGCAGAGCTTGCCCTGGCTGTCCACGCCTTCCTGGCCCTCGATGGCGGAACCCTCCAGGCACAGCGTCGCGCGGGGTGCCTCGAAGCTGACGACCGTCGCGGTCGTGCGTTCAGGGGTGCCCGGACCGACGACGGAACCCACCAGGTAGCCGGCCACCAGGCACAGAGCGCCGCCGGCCAAAAACACCGGCGTCGGAAGCGTCACGTTTCCCACGGCGAAAGCATGTCACGACGAGGGGCGCCTGCTCGGCAGCGACCCTCACTCCCCAGATCACCTCGAGAGTGACCAACCCGTCGGTCCAGGGAGTCGACGCAGGTCCGCGAGGCTCAACCGTGCACCGGCTTGTCGGGTCGCTCCGCGGCCGGGTCGCTCGCCTCTGCCGAGAGTTCCTGCTCCGCGGCCCTGCGCTCCAACGACTGCCGCCAGGGCAGCACGTTCTCGAGCTTGAGCCGGCGCAGACGCTCCATTCGCGCGGTGGTGAGCTCCTTCTGCGGCCAGATCTGGTCGAAGGCGGCGTTGATCGCAGCTCCGATGAGCACCGCGATCGAGAGCAGGTAGAGCCACAGCAGCACCGCGATCGGTGCCGCGAGCGGTCCGTAGATGGACGTGGACCCCTTGGCCGTTCCGACCAGCACGAGCCGGAGCAGAGCCGACCCGAAGACCCAGCAGAACATCGTGAAGACCGCACCCGGCACGTTGTAGCGCCAAGCCGTCCGCACCGGCACCGACACGTGATAGAGCGTGGTCAGGAACACGATGCCGAGCACCAGCACTGTGGGCCAGTAGAGCTGGCTGAGGAACTGCAGCCGATCCGGCAGCCACTTCGCCACGAGCGTCGGACCCGCGACCACCAGCGGGATCGTGACCACGCCCGTGAGCATGCCCAGGACGTAGAGCAGGAAGGACAGGGCCCGGGTCGGCACGATCCCCCGCTGCCCACCGAGGCCGTACATGATCGTGATGGTGTCCACGAAGACGTTCAACGCCCGCGATCCGGACCACAGCGCGAGGATGAAGCCGATCGAGACGACGTCGTAGCGGCCACCCCCGGAGAGCACCTCGTCCAGCGTGGGCTTGATGATGCTGTCCACCGTCTGCGGCGTGAGCGCCTGCCCGGCAAGCGAGAGCACGGTGTCGCGGACCTCGCTGAGCTGGGTGTCGCTGAACTGCGCGAAGACATAGCCGATCGACCCGGCGAGCGCGAAGACCAACGGTGGCAGCGACAGCACGGCGAAGAAGGCCGCCTCGGCCGCGAGACCCGTGACGCGGTTGCGCATGCAGGTGCCGACCGTCGAGACGATCAGTCGCCAGACGGTGGCCCAGAAGGTCGTCCATCGGACCGCACGGAGCCGCTGCTGGACACCTCCCGACCCTGCCATGGCCACTACGGTAGGGCCATCGAGCCCGGCAACGGCGTACCACCGCTGGCTCGGCGCTGGGTCAGCCATCAAGCGCCGCGGTGACGACCTCCCGGGCAGCGTCCTGGACTCGCGCGAGGTGCTCCGGCCCCTGGAAGGACTCGGCGTAGATCTTGTAGACGTCCTCGGTGCCGGAGGGACGGGCCGCGAACCATGCCGAAGCGGTGGTGACCTTGAGGCCACCGATCCGAGCACCGTTGCCGGGCGCCTCGGTGAGCTTCTCGAGGATCTCCTCCCCTGCCAGCTCGGTGGCGGTCACGTCCTCGGGGGCGAGTGCGGCCAGCTTGGCCTTCTGGGCACGGTCGGCAGGCGCATCGATTCGGGCGTACGCCGGGGCGCCGTGCTGCTCGACGAGGTCGGCGTAGTGCTCGCTCGGCGTCCGACCTGTCGTGGCAAGGATCTCCGAGGCAAGCAGGGCGAGGATCAGGCCGTCCTTGTCGGTCGTCCAGGTCGCCCCGTCGCGACGGAGGAACGACGCACCGGCCGACTCCTCACCACCGAAGCCGAACGAACCGTCGATCAGGCCCGGGACGAACCACTTGAACCCGACCGGGACCTCCACCATCGGCTTGCCCAGCGAGGTCGCAACCCGGTCGATCATCGAGGACGAGACCAGGGTCTTGCCGATCCGGGCGGTCTCCGGCCAGTCCGGGCGGGCGCCTCCGAAGAGATAGCCGATCGCCACGGCCAGGAAGTGGTTGGGGTTCATCAGGCCGGCGTCGGGGGTGACGATGCCGTGCCGGTCGGCGTCGGCGTCGTTGCCGGTGGCGATGTCGTAGTCGTCCTTGCGGTGGATCAGGGAGGCCATCGCGGAGGGAGAGGAGCAGTCCATCCGGATCTTGCCGTCCCAGTCGAGCGTCATGAAACGCCAGGTGGCGTCGACGAGCGGGTTGACCACGGTCAGGTCGAGGCCGTGCCGATCGGCGATCTCCCCCCAGTAGTGAACGCTGGCGCCACCCAACGGGTCGGCGCCGATGCGCACCCCCGCCTCACGGATCCGGTCCAGGTCGAGGACCTGCGGCAGGTCGTCGACGTAGGTCCCCAGGAAGTCGTAGCTCCCCACGGTCCGCCGAGCGCGCTCGTAAGGAGTTCGGCGGACATCGCGCAGGCCGGAGGCGATCAGCTCGTTGGCGCGCTCCGCGATCGCGCCGGTGGCGTCGGTGTCGGCGGGTCCGCCGTGCGGCGGGTTGTACTTGAACCCGCCGTCGCTGGGCGGGTTGTGCGACGGCGTCACGACGATCCCGTCGGCGAGACCCGAGGTCTTGGCGCGGTTTGCCCTGATGATCGCGTGCGAGACGGCCGGAGTCGGGGTGTAGCCGTCGCGGTCGTCTACGAGCACGGTGACGTCGTTGCCGACCAGCACCTCCAGCGCCGAGGCCCACGCCGGCTCAGAGAGCCCGTGGGTGTCGCGACCGATGAACAGCGGTCCGTCGTACCCCTGCTCGCGGCGGTAGTCACAGATCGCTTGCGTGGTGGCCAGGATGTGCGTCTCGTTGAACGACGTCCTCAGGCTGCTGCCACGGTGTCCGCTGGTCCCGAACGCGACCTGCTGGTCGACGTTCTCCGGGTCGGGGAGTCCCGTGTAGTACGCCGTGACCAGGTGAGCCACGTCGACCAGGTCCTCTGGACGTGCCAGCGTGCCGGCGCGGGGGTCACTCACCCGGGGACCTCCTGGTCCTTGGCCAGCACGGTCAGACCGTCCTCGACGACGAAGCCGCGTGCGCGGTCGGCATCGGCATCGACGCCGATGTTGACACCAGGCGGGATGACGACGTTCTTGTCGATGATCGCGTTGCGCACCACTGCCCCCTCACCGACGCGTACGCCGGGCAGCAGCACCGAGTCGAGCACCTGGGCACCGGACTCGACGTAGCAGGCGGGTGCGAGCACCGACCCGTTCACCGACCCACCGGTCACCACGACGCCGGGGGAGAGGATCGAGTTGATCGTCGAGATCGGCGCGCCATCGTGTCCCTCGACCAGCTTGGCCGGAGGCTGCGGACCGTAGCTGGTGTAGATCGGCCACTGGCTGTTGTAGAGGTTGAACACCGGCAGCGGCGCGACCAGATCCATGTGGGCTGCGTAGTAGGACTCCATCGTCCCGACGTCGCGCCAGTAGCCACGATCGCGGTCGTTGGACCCCGGCACGACGTTGTTCTTGTAGTCGTAGACGGCCGACTCGGTCCGGTTGACGAACCACGGGACGATGTCGGCCCCCATGTCGTGCTTGGACCGCTCGAGCTCGGCGTCGCGGGTGACCGCTTCGCGGAGCGCGTCCGCGTCGAAGACATAGTTGCCCATCGAGGCGAGGACCTCGTGCGGCGCGTCCGGCAGCCCGATCGGATCGGTCGGCTTCTCCAGGAACGCCCGGATCCTGTCCGGCGACTTGGGGTCGACGTCGATCACGCCGAACTGGTCCGCGAGGCCGATCGGCTGGCGGATCGCGGCCACGGTGCAACCCGCCCCGCTCTCCACGTGCTCGTCCACCATCTGTGAGAAGTCCATCCGGTACACGTGGTCGGCGCCTACCACCACGACGATGTCCGGGCGCTCGTCGTTGAGCAGGTTCAGCGATTGGTAGATCGCGTCGGCGCTGCCGAGGTACCACCGCTTGCCGACCCGCTGCTGGGCAGGCACCGGGGTGACGTAGTTGCCCAGCAGCGTGGACATCCGCCAGGTCGTGGTGATGTGTCGGTCAAGGCTGTGGGACTTGTACTGCGTGAGCACAACCACCTTCAGGTAGCCGGAGTTCACCACGTTGGACAGCGCGAAGTCGATCAGGCGGTAGATGCCCCCGAAGGGCACCGCGGGCTTCGCGCGATCGGCTGTCAGAGGCATCAGTCTCTTGCCCTCACCGCCTGCGAGGACGACGGCCAGGACCTTCTTGTGACGCGACGTGGGGCTCATGTACTCGAAACTAGTGGTGCTCCCCGTGGCCCGTCGACACCCACACATGGGTAGTTTCGACTCATGCGCGTCGACCTCGTCTCCCGTGAGTACCCACCGCACGTCTACGGCGGAGCCGGTGTGCACGTTGCCGAGCTGGTCCGTGCCCTGCGTGCGATCGACGGTGTCGACGCACGAGTGCACTGCTTCGACGGACCGCGCGACGAGCCCGGGACGACGGGGTACGCCGACCCGGTGGGGCTCGCTGACGCCAATGCGGCACTGCGCACGCTCGGAGTCGACCTCGAGATGGTCGGCGGCATCGCCGGCGCCGACGTCGTGCACTCGCACACCTGGTACGCCAACATGGCCGGCCACCTCGCCAAGCTGCTCCACGGCATCCCGCACGTGGTCAGCGCGCACAGCCTGGAGCCGATGCGTCCGTGGAAGGCCGAACAGCTCGGAGGCGGGTACGCCGTGTCGAGCTGGGTCGAGAAGACGGCGTACGAGGCAGCCGACGCCGTGATCGCGGTGAGCGCCGCCATGCGTGCCGACATCTTGCGGAGCTATCCCGACATCGACCCCGATCGTGTGCACACCGTCCACAACGGCATCGACACCGCCGACTGGGCGCCGGTGCACGCACCGCGTCGCGTGCGTGAGCTCGGCGTCGACCCGGATCGCCCGAGCGTGATCTTCGTCGGGCGGATCACTCGGCAGAAGGGGCTGCCCCTCTTCCTGCGGGCGGCGGCCGAGCTCCCACCCGAGGTGCAGCTGGTGCTGTGCGCCGGCGCGCCGGACACCAAGGAGATCGAAGCCGAGGTCCAAGACCTCGTCGACGGGCTCGCCCGCGAGCGCGAAGGCGTGGTGTGGATCCGCGAGATGCTCCCCCGCCCCGACGTCGTCACCCTGCTGACCGCCGCGACCGTCTTCGCCTGCCCCTCGATCTATGAGCCGCTCGGCATCGTGAACCTCGAGGCGATGGCCTGCGAGACCGCGGTCGTCGCCACAGCGACCGGTGGCATCCCCGAGGTGGTGCTGGACGGGAAGACCGGCTGGCTGGTGCCGATCGAGCAGGCGCAGGACGGCACCGGGACCCCGCTGGACCCCGACCGCTACGTCGCCGACTTCGCCGCCGCCCTGGTCGAGGCCGTGGACGACTCCGAGGTCGCCCGAGAGCGCGGACTCGCCGGACGCAAGCGTGCCGAGGAGTTCTTCGGCTGGCCAGCGATCGCTCAGCAGACCATGGACATCTACCGCTCGCTGGGCGGAAACTGACGATTGGGAGGCCGTCATGCACGACCGAAGCGCTCTGGGACCAGCGAATGTCTCCGACGAGCAGCTCGCGACGATGGTGGCGGGCGTGCTCGAGTGCGACCCCGCCTCCACGACGCTCGCCACCTCGTTCGTCGACGAGGTGGCCTACGACCTCCCGGCCATCACGACGGCAGGACGCTTCTGGGTGCAGGGGCTCGCCCTGGTCGGCGGACGCGAGGTCCCCTTCAAGCTGTTCGCCAAGCATGTCCAGTCCTGGACCCGGAGTCCGCTCTTCGACCAGGTGCCACTCGAGTTCCGGGAGCAGGCTGCGGCCTCGGTGCCGTGGCGCACCGAGGCGCTCGTCTATCGCTCCGACCTGCATGAGCGGCTCCCCGAGGGGTTGACGATGCCGCGATGCCTGGGCGTCTTCGACCTCGACGAGCTTTCTGCATGCATCTGGCTCGAGCCGGTCGAGATACACCCGGTCGCGTGGACGACCGAGCACTACGCCCATGTCGCCAGCCTCCTCGGCCGGATGGCCGCGGCTCCTGGAGTCATCGAGCTGGCGACGGTCGGCGGGCACGACTTCCACGTGCGCGACTACGTGCGCGGCCGGCTCGAGATCCAGGTGCTGCCGATGTTGCACGACCCCCAGTTGTGGGAGCACCCGCTCGTCGCTGGGGCGTTCGACGCCACCCTGCGCCGGCGGCTGCTCGCTGCTGCCGACCTGGTCACGGAGCTGGTGGAGGAGCTGTCGACGTACCCGCTGCTCACCAGCCACGGCGATGCCTGTCCGAACAACCTGCTCACCACCGACGTCCCCGACCAGGTCGTGCTGATCGACTTCGGCTTCTGGACGCTTCAGCCCGTCGGCTTCGACCTGGCCCAGCTGCTGGTCGGCGATGCACAGCTCGGCCGGACCAGCACGGCGATGCTGGCCGAGATCGAGCAGGCCATCCTCCCTGCCTATGTGGCTGGGCTGCGTGCCGAGGGCTGCGACATCGCCCTCGACGACGTACGCCGGGCGCACGCCCTGCAGCTGCTGCTCTTCACCGGGCTGTCCGCTCTCCCGGTCGAGCTCCTCGATCAGCCGCCGAGCCCGGCACTGCGTCGAACAGTCGACTCTCGGGCCGAGATCATCCGGTTCAGCCTGGACCTGCTCGACGCCACCTCCTGATCGGGCGTGGCCCGAGCCGCGACGCACAGTGTCTGCGGCACCTCACCTGACGTGGGGTCGGATCACGTCCAGCCGGTGACTCAGCTGAGCTCGAGACCCGGGTAGAGCGGGTGCTTGTCGAGCATCTCGGCCGACTGCGCCTTCACCCGGTCCGCGACCCCGTCGGCGGTGGCGTACGTCGCCTTCGACGGTGCACCTGCCTTGTTGGTGCCGGCGCTGGTGTTGCTCAGCACGTCGACCACCAGCTCGGCGACCTTGTCGAACTCGGTGCGACCGAAGCCACGCGTGGTCAGTGCCGGCGTACCGAAACGGATGCCGCTGGTGTACCAGGCCCCGTTGGGGTCTCCGGGCACGGAGTTGCGGTTGGTGACCACTCCCGCGTCGAGGAGCGCCGACTCGGCCTGGCGACCGGTGAGCCCGAAGCCCGAGACATCGAGCAGCACGATGTGGTTGTCGGTGCCGCCGGTGACGAGCTTGGCGTCGCGGGTCAAGAAGCCCTCGGCGAGCGACTTGGCGTTGTCGGCGATGTTCTGGGCGTAGGTCTGGAACGACGGCTGCCGAGCCTCGGCGAGTGCTACCGCCTTGGCCGCCATCACGTGCGAGAGCGGTCCACCGAGCACCATCGGGCAGCCACGGTCGACGTCGGCGGCGAACTCCTCCTGGGCCAGGACCATGCCTCCGCGAGGACCGCGCAGCGACTTGTGCGTGGTGGTGGTGACCAGGTGGGCGTGCGGCACGGGGTCCTCGTCACCGGTGAACACCTTGCCCGCGACCAGCCCGGCGAAGTGCGCCATGTCGACCATCAGCACCGCACCGACCTCGTCGGCGATCTCGCGCATCTTGGCGAAGTTCACCCGGCGCGGGTAGGCGGAGTAGCCGGCAACGAGCACCAGTGGCTTGAACTCCTTGGCCTTGGCCCGCACCACGTCGTAGTCGAGCAGCCCGGTCTCCGGATCGGTGCCGTACTGCTGCTGGTGGAACATCTTGCCGCTGATGTTGGGGCGGAAGCCGTGAGTGAGGTGACCTCCCGCGTCGAGCGACATCCCCAGCAGTCGCTGGTTGCCGAACTCGTGGCGCAGCTGCTCCCAGTCGGTCTCGGAGAGCTCGTTGACGTTCTTGGCCCCCAGACGAGCCAGTCCGGGGGTCTCCACCCTGTTGGCCAGGATCGACCAGTAGGCAACGAGGTTGGCATCGATGCCGGAGTGCGGCTGCACATAGGCGTACGGCGCACCGAAGAGCTCGCGCGCGTGCTCGGCGGCGAGCGCCTCCACGGTGTCGACGTTCTGGCACGCCGCGTAGAACCGGTGGCCGACGGTGCCCTCGGCGTACTTGTCGCTGAACCAGGTGCCCATCGTGAGCAGCACCGCCGGCGAGGCGTAGTTCTCCGAGGCGATCAGCTTGAGCGAGGAGCGCTGGTCGGCGAGCTCGCGGCGTGTGGCCTCCGCCACACGTGGCTCGACCGCCGCGATCACGGCGAGCGCTGCGTCGTACGCCGCCGAGATGGTCTTCCCGAGGCGCTCCTGCCCGTCGTTCACGCCTGAGGTCTGGGATTCCGGAGTGGTCACGTCGGTCATGGCCACAGCCTAGGTGAACCGCTGTCGGTCCGGTTCTCCCAGGCCCAAGTCGGTTTCCGCCCCATCCAACATGTGGACAGGCGTCTCACCTCACGAGATTCCAGGTTGTGGAACATGTGTCCGCGAACTGAGACTGTCCCCATGATCAGTGCTGCAACGACTACATGGCTCGTGGCCCGCCGCCACGTTGACCTCGGTCGTACCCGCAGCATGTTGTGTCGTCCCAGCACCTGACCCCGTGCCACCTGGCCACCGCTCCCGTCGCGACAACGCTGTCGCTCGACGCCGCTGGCCTCAGAACTTTCAGGACAGAGACTGATGACGATCACCGATACCCCCCGCAGCAGCCGGACCGACTCCGATCCCGCCGAGGGACAGCAGGGCCGCTCCGGTCGACTGCGCCCCAAGAAGGGCGAGGGCCAGTGGGCCCTTGGCTACACCGAGCCGCTGAACAAGAACGAGCAGTCCAAGAAGGACGACAACCCGCTCAACGTCCGCGCCCGGATCATCAACATCTACTCCAAGCGCGGGTTCGCCTCCATCGATCCGGCCGATCTGCGTGGCCGCTTCCGCTGGATGGGGCTCTACACCCAGCGCGCACCCGGCTTCGACGGCGGCAAGACGGCGCTGCTCTCGGAGGAGGAGCTCGATGACTCCTACTTCATGCTGCGGGTGCGTAGCGACGGCGCCCTGCTCGGCGCCGACCAGCTGCGCGCACTGGGCTCGATCTCGACCGACTTCGCCCGCGGCACGGCCGACATCACCGACCGGCAGAACATCCAGTACCACTGGATCGAGGTCGAGGACGTGCCCGAGATCTGGGACCGGCTCGACGCAGTGGGGATGACCAGCCTGGAGGCGTGCGGCGACTCGCCGCGACCGTTCCTCGGCTCCCCCGTGGCCGGGGTCTCCGCGGACGAGATCATCGACGCCACCCCCGCGCTGGAGGAGATCAGGCGGCGCTACATCGGCAACCCGGCGTACTCCAACCTGCCGCGGAAGTTCAAGACCTCCGCCAGTGGGCACCCGAGCCTGGACGGGGTCCCGTCGGTCAACGACGTCTCGTTCGTCGGCACGGTGCACCCCGAGCACGGCCCGGGCTTCGACCTGTGGGTCGGCGGTGGGCTGTCCACCAACCCGATGCTGGCGCAGAAGCTCGGCGTGTGGATCCCGCTCGACGAGGTCGCCGATGCGTGGGAGGCCGTGTGCTCGGTCTTCCGTGACTACGGCTACCGCCGGCTGCGGGCGCGCGCACGATTGAAGTTCCTCGTCGCCGATTGGGGCGTGGAGAAGTTTCGGCGGGTCCTCCAGGAGGAGTACCTCGGCCGCGCGCTGGTGGACTGCCCTTCGCCCGTGGCGACCCTGGGTGGCGGTGACCATGTCGGCGTACACGTACAGAAGGACGGCAACTTCTACATCGGCGCCGCTCCGGTCGCCGGCCGCGTGAACGGCGAGACCCTGAGCGGCCTCGGCGACCTCGTCGAGAAGTACGCCGCCTCCGGCGTCCGACTCACCGCGCAGCAGAAGCTGGTCGTGCTCGGCGTGGCCGGCGCCGACGTCGAGTCGGTGGTCAGCGACCTCGACGCACTCGGGCTCCAGGCCCGTCCGTCCAACTGGCGGCGCTCAACGATGGCCTGCACCGGCATCGAGTTCTGCAAGCTCGCCATCGTCGACACCAAGCAGCGCGCGATCGATCTCGTCACCGAGCTGGAACAGCGGTTCCCCACCCTCGACACCCCGATCACCATCAACGTCAACGGTTGCCCCAACGCCTGCGCGCGCACCCAGGTCGCCGACATCGGGCTCAAGGGGCAGCTGGTCCTCGACGACCAGGGCAACCAGGTCGAGGGCTTCCAGGTGCACCTCGGTGGCGCGATCGGGCTGGAGAACGCCTTCGGCAAGAAGCTGCGCGCCCACAAGGTGACCAGCGCCGGGTTGGACGACTACGTCACCACCGTGGTCGGCAACTACCTCATCGACCGCGAGCTCTCGGAGACGTTTGCGGCCTGGACCGTCCGCGCCGACGAGGTCCTGCTCCGCGGGGACGAGGCGCTGACATGAGCGGCCGTTCAGTGCCTTTCCACTGCCCCTACTGCGCGGACGAGGACCTGCGTCCGCACGAGGTCGACGACGGTCCGGGGCACGGCGCCTGGGAGTGCCGCTCCTGCCTGCGGGCGTTCAAGGTCTCGCTGCTCGGCCAGCTGCGTCCGCCGTCATCGGTCGCCCGGGCAGGCACCCGATGACCGCGTCCACGACCCTTGCGGCCCGTGCACGACGGGGCTCCGAGACGGCCGGTCGCAACACCGAGGAGCTCAAGGCGATCGTCTCCCACGTCGGTGCCGAGCTCGAGCTGGCACCCGCCGAGGACATCATCGAGTGGGCGGTCGCGACGTTCGGTGCCCGCTTCTGCGTCACCTCCTCGATGAGCGACGCAGTCCTCTCACACCTCGCCTCGCGGGTTGCTCCCGGGGTCGACGTGGTCTTCCTCGACACGGGCTACCACTTCGCCGAGACGATCGGCACCCGTGACGCGGTCGCCGCGACCCTGTCCGTCACTCTGATCGACATTGCTCCGGCGCAGAGCGTGGCCGAGCAGGATGCGGCGTACGGCAAGGACCTGTTCCTGCGCGACCCGGACCTGTGCTGCGCGCTGCGCAAGGTGCAGCCCCTGGCGCGCGGCCTGGTGGAGTACGACGCCTGGGCGACCGGTCTTCGTCGCGCGGAGACCCACAACCGGGTGATCGCTCCGGTCGTGGGCTGGGACGAGAAGAAGCAGAAGGTCAAGGTCTCGCCGCTCGCGCGCTGGTCCGACAAGGACGTCGACGCCTACGTGGCCGAGCACCACATCCTGATCAACCCGCTGCACCACGACGGCTACCCCTCCATCGGCTGCTGGCCGTGCACCCGGCGGGTCGCTCCCGGCGAGGACTCCCGCAGCGGTCGTTGGTCCGGCAGCCAGAAGACCGAGTGCGGCATCCACCAATGAACGGCACGAGCTGAACCACCGGAACACCTCACCAGCCGACGACAACGACGTCAGACGCTCGAGCACGAAGGAGGCGGATCAACATGACCGCTCCAGCACTGATCGCCCTCGCCCACGGCAGCCGCGACCCCCGGTCGTCCGCGACCATCAGGGCACTCGTGGCCGAGACGCGGCGACTGCGCCCGGACCTGCGAGTCGAGCCCGCGTTCCTCGAGCTCTCGCGCCCCGACTTCGGCAAGGTCGTGGATCGTCTGGTCAAGGCCGGCTACGACGAGATCGTGGTCGTCCCGCTCCTGCTCAGCGACGCCCACCACGCCAACGTCGACGTGCCCCAGGCCGTCGCCGAGGCCCTCGGCCGACACGCGGGCCTGCAGATCAGGGTCTCGGGGATCCTGGGGCTCGAACCTGCCTTCCTCGAGGTGCTGGACCGGCGGCTGCGTGACGCGCTCAGCGAGGCGAGGTGTCGTGAGCTCGACGCGCTCGTGCTCGCGGCTGCGGGCTCCACCGACCCGCTGGCCAACCAGGCAGTCGCCCGGTTGGCGCGTGTGTGGAGCTCGCGGCACAAGCTGCCCGTGACCGCGGCATTCGCCTCCGCTGCTCCCCCGGCCACCGGTGAGGCCGTGCGTTCGTTCCGCGCCGCGGGTCGTCGCCACGTGGCGGTCGCCTCGATGTTCCTGGCGCCCGGGTTCCTGCCCGACCGGGCGGCCGAGCTGGCTCTCGAGGCTGGTGCCGTGGCGGTCTCCGAGCCGCTCGGCGCCGACCCGATCCTGGCTCGGACGATCCTGGCCCGCTATGCGGTCGGCGCCGTCGAGCTCGTCCCGGTCTGACCCGCCAGGAAGGACCGGTAGGCGGTGATCCGGTCCTCCTCGCTGGTCAGGCAGCAGCTCGAGCAGAGCTCGGCCTCGGCAGAGGTGTAGTACAGGCAGCAGGTGTTGCGGAGGTAGAACAGCCCCTCGTCGCCGCCCTCCTCGAGCCGCACCACGCGGCCGAGTGCGGCGAGGTCGACACTGGCGACGCCGAGGAACTCCTCCCACGCGCGCTCGAATCGCGCACTGTCACCCTTCCTGCTGGCCAGGGTGAACGCGGCCGAGCAGCCCTGCGCGATCCCGCCGTGCAGCTGGCGCAGTCCTGCGCGGGTACACGTCCGGAGCGCGTCGGCCAACGGGAGCAGGTGCTCGTCCAGAACCCAGGAAGACAGCGTCGAGACGTCGCCGGGCACGATTCGTGGCTCGCGCAGGCCGACTGCCTCGAACCCGTGGTGTTCGGAGAGCCGGAGCGCCATGTTGGCGGGGCGTACGTCGAGCACTCCCTCGCCGAGCCCCCATCCCAACAGAGCCGAGACGGTGACCGTTCCGGCGTACACCGCCGCCACCGTCAGGGCGGTCGCGTGTTCGGAGACCTGTCCGCTGGCCACCCGCTCGGCCTCCAGCACCCGCTCCAGCTCTTCGGAGGCCGGATCGAGCAGCCGCTCACAGGGAATCCAGTCGGGTCCATCGAGGTCGGTCTCGAGCCGGAACCTCGCCCCGTAGGACTCCAGTCGATCGAGCACCGCCTGCTCGATGCCTCCCCCCGTCACTTGACGAGGGTGTCGAGCAGTCGGGCCAGCTCGGTGCTGGGGTCGTCGGTGAGACCGCCGTGCACTGGGCCGGGCTGGACCACGGTGCTACGAGGTGCGCGCAGGAAACCGAAGCGGGTGCTCTGGTCATCCGTCCCGGCCCGGGTGCCGTACGCCGTTGCGCGGGATCCGAGGCCGAAGTCGACGTGGGCCTCCCCGTTGCAGACCCGCTCCACCGCCACCAGCGCCTTTCGGACCGCCGCGAGGTCGAGGTCAGGAGCGAGTGCGAGCAGCCGGTCCTCGTCCAACGCGAAGGCCGAGCCGAGGAAGTCCTCCGCGTGGCAGAAGAGCACCACGCCGACGTTGACGAACTCCTCGCGCTCCACCCGGGGGACGCAACGGAGGGCGACGTACTGGTAGCCCCTCATCGCTCCCCCACCGCCGGCAACCAGGATCGCGCGCCGCTGACCCGTGCAGCGAGGAAGTCCACGTAGCGCTGACGAAGCGCGTCCGCCGTCTCCGCGCCCGGCACGCCTTCCAACCACTGCTCGGGCACCTCGGCAACGATCTCGGTCAATGCCGCGGGGGTGATCCTCGCTGCCAGAGCGGCATCCTGTGCGACTGCCTGCTCGGCGTACTTGCCCAGAATGTGCTCACTGACGTCGAACGGCTGGGCAGCAAACCGCTCCGCCGTCCCGCCGCCGCCGGGCCAGGCGTGGTGGAAGTACAGCGCGGCACCGTGGTCGATCGCGAAGAGATCTCCCCGCCACAGGAGCAGGTTGGGGTTGCGCCACGACCGGTCGACGTTGGCGCAGAACGCGTCGAGCCACAGGATCCTCCCGGCCAGATCGGGCGCCGGCTCGAAGGAGGTGTCGTAGCCGAACGCCCCCGGCAGCAGGTCGCTTCCGAGATTGCAACCGATGCTGGCGGTCAGCAGGTCCTGGACCTCCTGGTCGGCCTCGTAGCGACCGATCTCGTCGGCGAGGTCGATGGTGACCAGGTCCGGCACGGGTACGTCGAGCAGCCGGGCGACTCCCGCGACGATCACCTCGGCCACGAGCACCCGCACGCCCTGCCCGGCGCCGCGGAACTTGCAGACGTAGATCCCCAGGTCGTCGGCCTCGACCACCCCGGGCAGCGAGCCGCCCTCCCGGAGCGGCGTCACGTAGCGGGTGGCGCGGACGTTCCTCAACTCTGCGAGCTCGACTCGTCGAGCCGGGCGCGCTGCTCGCTCACGTCGTAATCAGGCTCGGGCCACTCCAGCTTCATGCCGCGCAACGCCTCGACGATCAGCTGGCCGATCGCCCAGTTGCGGTACCACTTGTGGTCGCTGGGAATGAGGTACCACGGCGCCGCGTCGGTGTTGCAACGCTCGAGGGCGATCTCATAGGCCTTCTCGTAGTCGCGCCAGTGCGCCCGCTCGTCGACGTCCCCGGGCTTGAACTTCCACTGCTTGTCGGGCTCGTCGAGCCGGTCACGCAGACGCTCTGCCTGCTTCTCGGCCGAGATGTGCAGCATGCACTTGAGCACGACCGTGCCTGAGTCGACCTGGGCCTTCTCGAAGGCGTTGATGGCCTCGTAGCGCCGCTCGATCTCGGCCTCGTCGGCGAGCTCGTGCACCTTCACGACCAGGACGTCCTCGTAGTGCGACCGGTCGAGGACGCCGACCATCCCAGCATCGGGCAAAGCCTTCTCGATGCGCCACAGGAAGTCGTGGGAGAGCTCCTCCTCCGTCGGCTTCTTGAACGACGTCAGTCGGAAGCCGTTGGGGCTGAAGTGCCCGAGCACATGGTCGATCACCCCGCCCTTGCCCGAGGTGTCCATGCCCTGGAGCACGAGCAGCACCCGACGGGCCCCGCCGGTGTAGGCGTCGGCGTACATCCGCTCCTGCAGGTCCGCGAGCTCCTCGCCGAGCTCCTCGAGCTCCTTGGTCGCCTTCTTCTTCGAGCCGGCGAAGCCGGAGGTGTCCGCAGGGTCATGGTCCGAGAGGGAGACCGGTCCACGCGGGAGGCGCAGCAGGTCCGTGACGGTGTAGGTCATGGCCGGGAGTATGCCGCACCAGCGGGCCGGGAGGGCGTGCTGGCTCCTGTCATCTGCGCCGTCTACGGTCGAGTCATGGACCTTCCCGTGATGCCACCGGTGCAGCCGATGTTGGCCAAGTCGGTCAAGGGCATCCCCGACCCGGCCAAGTACGACGGTGGGCTCAGCTTCGAGCCCAAGTGGGATGGCTTCAGGTGCCTCGTCTTCAAGGACGGCGACGAGGTCGAGCTGACCTCCCGCAACACCAAGCCGCTCTCGCGCTACTTCCCCGAGGTGGTGGCAGCGATGCGCGAACAGCTGCCCGAGCGCTGTGTCCTCGACGGTGAGCTCTTCGTGGCGCAGGGCGACCGGCTCGAGTTCGAGGTGCTCCAGGAGCGGATCCACCCGGCGGAGTCGCGGATCACGATGCTCGCGGAGAAGACGCCCGCGTCGTACGTCGCCTTCGACGCTCTGGCCTTCGGGGACGAGTCCTTGATCTCCCAGCCCTTCTCCGCACGCCGAGCCAGGCTCGAGTCCGAGCTCAGAGGCCTGAGCGGTCCAGTCCACCTGACCCGCACCACCACCGACGCCAACGAGGCCCAGGGATGGTTCGAGCAGTTCGAAGGCGCCGGTCTCGACGGCGTCGTGGCCAAGCCACTGGGTGCGGCGTACCAGCCGAACGCCCGCACGATGCTCAAGATCAAGCACGAGCGCACTGCTGACGTGGTCGTCGCCGGCTACCGGCTGCACAAGAACTCCACGCCGGAACAGCCGTTGCTGGGCTCGCTGCTGCTCGGTCTCTACGCCGACGGTCAGCTCCAGCACGTCGGCGTCTCGGCGTCGTTCACCGCCAAGCGCCGCGCCGAGCTGATCGACGAGCTCGAGCCGCTGCGCTGCGGTCCCGCCGAACATCCCTGGGGCGCTTGGGAGGAGTGGGCGGTCGCCAACCCCGAACGCGTCCCGGGCACACAGAGCCGGTGGAGTGCGGGCAAGGACCTGTCCTTCAGCCTGCTGCGACCCGACCTCGTGCTCGAGGTCGGCTACGACCACATGGAGGGCAGACGTTTCCGGCACACCGCCCAGTTCAAGCGCTGGCGGCCCGACCGAGACCCCGGATCATGTGGTTACGAACAGCTCGAGGAGCCGGTGAGCTACGACCTCACTAGAGTCCTAGGTACCAACACCCCCGGAGGTTCCTGATGTCCGCGTACGACGTGGTCCTGCTCATCGAACAACCCTTCACAGGCGTGGACGCCCAGAACGTCCGCAGCCTGCACGAGGACATCGAGGACGAGGTGCGCTACCACGTGCTGCTGCCCGTCGAGGATGCCGCGGTGCGGATCGAGAACGCCATGGGCTCGCTCGCCACCGGCGAGGTGATGGCCGCGCCGGCCATCCCGCTGCCCGAGGAGGACATCCAGGAGATGCGCCGTGAGCTCCTCGACCACTGTCGCGAGGGCGTGGCCACCACTGTGGCGGCTCTCGAGGCCGCTGGGGGTCGAGCCGTTGGCCAACCCGTGTCCGGAGACCCGATCAGGCACCTGGTCTCGAAGGTCGAGGAGGTCGACGCCCGTGAGGTGATCATCTTGACCCGCCCGCACGTGGTCAGCGAGTTCTTCCACGTCGACTGGACCTCGAAGGCGCGCCGCAAGATCGGCGTCCCGGTGCTGCACCTGCTCGAGCACGAGAACTTCGACGAGCAGGCCGGCGAGGGCGAAGGCATCTCCGGGTTCTGAGGTGGGTTTCTTCCGTCGCAACCAGGCCGGTCCTGCCCCGACCGACCCACAGATCACGGCGCTGTGGCAGTGGTGGACCGATCAGGGCCGCATGCTGGCTGAGCAGAGCATCGAGAGCTCGATCGCGCCCGAGGAGTTCTCCTCGGCCATGACCGAGCACGTCCGTGCGGTCGGCGAGCTCGGTTGGGAGCTCGCACCCGGGGCGGCGGCCGAGCACGTCCTCGTGGTCACGGCCGAGGGCGATCCGGAGCGGCGCGCGTTGGCCCGTCGAGTGGTGCTGGCCGCCCCGCTTCCCGACCAGACCTGGACCTACTCCGACTCCCGGCCACCTCACCCGGAGCCGGAGTCGGTGGTGCTGAGCGCCGACGGTTCTCCAGAGATGGACCTCGCCCGGGTGCAGGTCTCGGCCCGGGTGAACGCCGGGCGGTTCGACGTACAGGTGCACCATCCGCTGTTCGCCGACCTGCCGGAACGGAACCGGACGCAGCTCGCGTTCCTGGCCCTGGATGCCGCGCTCGGTGAGCTGGAGACCGAGCTGTGGCTGGGTGAGGTCGTGGCGATCGAGTTCTCGCCACTGGACGGTTTCGGCCTGACCGCGTTGCGTTCGGTCGTAGCCGACCTCAAGCGCACCCAGCTCGACGCGGACGGCAACCCGCGCTGGGTGATGATGACCGGCGAGACGCGTGACGGCGCCCTGCGCGCCACGGTCCGTTCCCCCCTGCACCCCCTGACGGCCCCGCACCTGGACACCTATGTCTCGGTGACGCTGCCGTACGCCGACCGCTCCCCCGACGGCCTCCCCGAAGGTGCGTCACTCGAAGCACTCGAGGCTCTCGCGCAACGGCTCCAGCGCGAGATCGGTCAGTCCGGCCAGGTGGTGGCGCACCTCAGCAACGCCGGGGTGCGCACCATCCACCTCTACGTCGACTCCGCTGCCAGCCTGGTGCCGACGGTGAAGGACGTGGCCCGCTCCTGGGGTGAGGGCAAGGCCTCGGTGCACGAGATGCACGACCCCGGTTGGCAGGCCGTGACCCACCTGCGCGGCTGAGCCCGTCCCCGCCCCTGCTCCCTCCCTCCTTCTCCCTCCCGCCTCCTCGCCGAGACGTCGCAAATGAAACGCGCTCAGTCCTCGATCCGCTGCCCGTCCTGGTCCCAGTGGGCGGCGACCTTCTTCGAGGGCTGCACCCGTGGAGGCTCGCCGGGCATCTTCGGATAGTCGGGCGGGTAGTTCGCCTCTCCTTCGCCGGACTCCTCATAGAGCGCGAGCAACGGCGCGATCGAGTGGGCCGTGTCGTCGATGCCTACCCAGGGGTCCCCATCTGCCATCCGCTCCGGCACGGTGAAGAGATTGAAGACCCGAGGGTCGGTGACCTCCGCGAGCTGCTCCCAGGTCAGCGGCGTCGAGACCGGGGCTCCGGGCTGGGGACGCAGGGAGTACGCCGAAGCGATCGTTCGGTCGCGTGAGTTCTGGTTGAAGTCGACGAAGATCCGCTCTCCACGCTCCTCCTTCCACCACTTGGTGGTCACGCCCGCGTCGCGTTTCTCCAGCGCCCGGCCGAAGCCGATCGCCGCGTGCCGCACGTCGACGAAGTCCGAACCGGCCTCGATCCGCACGTAGATGTGGATGCCGCGGTTGCCGCTGGTCTTCGGGTAGCCGGTGATCCCGTGCTCCTCGAGAAGCTCGCGCGCCACGCCCGCGACCCGGACGGCGTCGTTGAAGGTGGTGCCGGGCTGCGGATCAAGGTCGATCCGCAGCTCGTCGGGGTGATCGTTGTCGGTGCTGCGGGTCGGCCAGGGGTGGAAGGTGATCGTGCCCATCTGCGCGCACCACGCAACGGTGGCCAGGTTGCGCACGCAGACCTCCTCGGCGTTGCGGCCGCTGGGGAAGGTGACCTGCGTCGTCTCGACGTACGCCGGAGCGCCCTTGGGCACGCGCTTGCTGTAGAAGGCGTCGCTCTTCTCACCACGTCCGGTCGCCAGCGAGATGCCCTCTTGCACGCCCGAGGTCCAGCGTTCCAGGGCAGTCGGCCGGTCGCGCAGGGCACGCATAATGCCTTCGGCGACGCAGACGTAGTACTCGACCACCTGCAGCTTGCTGACCTCAGGGGTGGTGGCGGTGGCCGGGTAGATCACCCGATCCGGGCTGGAGACTCGGACGGCTTGTCCGTCGGCTTCGACCTCGACTGCTTTGGCGGGCATGGCCGCCAATCTACGACCCGGCGTGTGCAGATTGCAGATTCGGACCATCTAGCCCCTAAACACACCTATTATCCTCAAAAGGGATCAATCGACGGCTTCGGGCGCGGCCGATCGAAGGGGTCCACCGTCGGGGTAGGTGTGGGAGAAACGTTTGAACGCGCGCGCAGGCAGCGGATGGCTGTCGTGGGCATATTGCCTGCTGGGCCTTCTGGCCATCGGCTGCTATCTCCTGGTGCCGCCCTTGGCCGGCAACCCGTGGCTGTTCACGCTGGTCGGGTCGTCTGCGGCCGTCGCGATCGTGGTCGGAGTCCGCTGGCACCGACCGAGGCCGCTGCTGCCGTGGGTGCTCTTCGTCGTCGCCCAAGTGCTGTTCGTGGCTGGCGACTTCTTCTACTACACCTACGACCTGTCGTTCCCCTCCACCGCCGACGGGCTGTACATCGCCTTCTACCCCCTCCAGGCCGCCGGCCTCCTCCTGCTGATCCGCAGCCGCAGCCCCGGCAGGGACACAGCCAGCCTGCTCGATGCCTTGATCGTCGCCGTCGGCTTCGGTCTGCTCTCCTGGATCTACCTGATTGCGCCGTACACCCACCACAGTGACGATGGGCTGCTCTCCCGCTTCGTTTCGATGGTCTACCCGACCATGGACGTGCTGCTGCTCGTGGTGGCCGTGCGCCTGGTCTTCGGCAGTGGCGCTCGTCCCAAGTCGTTCTACCTCCTGACGGCAAGCATCCTTTGCCTGATCCTCACCGACGTCGTCTACGGCGCCATCGAGCTGCAGGGCAGCTACGACCTGGGCAGCTGGCTCGACGTCGGCTGGCTGACCGCCTACGTGTTGTGGGGCACCGGAGCGCTGCACCCGTCGATGCGCGAGCTGTCGGCACGTGCACCGGTGACGGGTACGACGCTGAGTGGTGTCCGGCTCCTGCTGCTGGCCGCGGCGACGCTGATCGCGCCCGCCACGTTGGTGGCCAACAGCCTGTGGCCGACCGGGAGCTTCGACGTTCCCGTTGCGGCCTCTGCGTCGGCCGTGCTGTTCGTCCTGGTGCTGACCCGCATGCTGGGTCTGGTGGCCAGCCTGCAGGAGGCGGTCGGCCGGCACGAGCGGGCCGAGCATCGTGAGACCGTTCTGCGCCACGCCGCGACGGCATTGGCAGCCGCGCCCGACCGGGGGCACATCCGGCAGGCCGCCGTCCAGGGCGCAATGGAGCTGGTGGAGGGTCTGGCGGGAGCGCAGATCGCCGTGAACGTCTTCGACAGCGAAGTGTCCTCGGAAGGGATCCAGAGCGCAGCTTCGGAGATCCTCACGATTTCCCTGTCCACGCAGGCCGCTGTCTACGGTCGTCTAACCCTGACCAGCGAGGAGCCGGCGCCGACAGACGTCGCCATCGGTCTCCAGACGCTTGCGGCGCAAGTCGCTTTGGCGCTGGAGAGTGCGGCGCTGACTGAGGGCCTCAACCTGCAGCGCAGCGAAGCGCGGGTCGGTGCTCTCGTGCAGAACTCCTCTGACGTGATCATGGTGCTCGATGCTGCCCTGGTGGTCCGGTACATCACGCCCTCGGTGACCCAAGTGCTCGGTCATCACCCGGACGACCTGCTGGGCGCGCCACTGACGTCGTTGCTCGACCAGTGCGACCCAGCAGCCGTGACGGAGTTCTACTCTCGACTGGCCTCGCACTCCCCCGACAGCGTTCGCACCGAATGGCAGATCCGGTGTGGCGACGGCAGCCTCACGGAGGTCGAGACTGTCAGCACCGACCTGCTCGATCACCCGAGTGTCAACGGAATCGTCGTCTCGGTCCGCGACATCAGCGAGCGCAAGTTGCTCCAGGCCGGCCTTCAGCAGCACGTCCGCGAGCTCGAGGACCTCGACCGCCTTCGGAGCGAGTTCGTCGCCACGGTCTCCCACGAGTTGCGCACGCCACTGACCAGCATCATCGGGGAGGTCGAGATGCTGGAGGACGGCGACTACGGACAGCTGACCGGCATACAGACGCAGCGGCTGGAGGTCATCGGCCGCAACGGCGCGAGACTGCTTACGCTGATCGAGGACCTGTTGACGCTGAACCACATCGAGACCAGCGCGCTGCACCTGCACCGCGAACCGACTCTGGTAGCACGTCTGCTGGACGGCGTACGCAGCCAGGTGGAGCGCATCGCCGCAGCGAAGTCTGTTGAGCTGACATTCGCGTGCTCGACGGGAACCGACACGGTCGTAGTGGACCGAGAGCAGCTCGACCGGGCGTTGCTCAACCTGCTGACGAACGCCGTCAAGTTCACCCCCGAGGGTGGCACCGTGGCCCTTCAGGTCGGACGCCAGGACGACGAGCTCGTGGTCACGATCGCCGACACGGGCTTCGGCATCCCGGAGGACGAGCAGGGCGGCTTGTTCACTCGGTTCTTCCGGTCCTCGGTTGCGAACCGGCTGGCGATCCCCGGAACCGGGCTGGGTCTGGTGATCGTGAAGCGGATCGTCGAGGAGCACGGAGGGACGGTTTCAGTCGTCTCCGCCCAGGACGCAGGCACGACGGTCACGGTACGGATTCCGGCCAACCCCTCGGGGGTGCGGGCCGACGCAGCCTGAGCAGTTCGGCAAGGCCCATGCTGAGGAGCCGCCTAGCCCAGCAGCGAGTTCGGCTCGAACCTCGGGCGGCGATCCAGGTCCTCCCTGGACGGTCGGACGAACTCGAAGCCCGACGTCGTCACCAGCTCCCACCCCGGCGCCCGCAAAACCAGGTCGCGGGCGCACTCGGGGTGCAGGGGTGGGAAATGGAAGGCATTGCGATCGACCTCAGACTCCGGCCCCACGAAGGCGACCGGCCGACCGAGGCTCTCACCGCAGCTGCCGCAGATCCGACTCAAGGCGCACTGCGTGATCCGGCGCGGGTTGAGGCTCTCCAGCGACGGTGTCAGCGAGCCTGGGCGGTCGTCGTACCCGCAGGCGAAGGGGACCGTGGTCACGCTCACACCGCAGCGCTGCGCGTCCACGCCCCGGTCTCCGTACGCCGACCCGGTCGGTCCTCCTCGGCGCGACGACCGGACTGCACCTCAGGAGTCTCGGGGTAGTCGTGCCGGTTGGGCGCGGTGAACTTGTTCGGCAGTGCGAGCTTGTGGATCGTCCGCAGGACCTGGCCGTACTGCTTGTAGAGCGGGCCGATCGTGTAGGGGATGCCGTACTTCTCGCACAGCGGCCGGACCCGGTCGCTGATCTCGGAGTAGCGGTTGCTCGGCAGGTCGGGGAACAGGTGGTGCTCGATCTGGTAGCCCAGGTTGCCCGACATGATGTGCAGGAGCGGGCTGCCTTCAAAATTCGCCGAGCCGAGCATCTGGCGCAGGTACCACTCTGCACGGCTCTCGTCCTCGACCTCTTCCTCGGTGAAGTGCAGCGCCCCGTCGGGGAAGTGCCCGCAGAAGATGATCATGTAGGACCACAGGTTGCGGCTCAGGTTGGCCAGGGCGTTGGCCTTGGCGGTCTGCACGAA
>JBDSBU010000080.1:0-3028 GCA_039921445.1 Marmoricola sp.
CCCCGGATCGGAGGGATCCGCAAGACGTCGCAGGGCAGGTCGTCGGTGGACCCGTCCTCGGAGTTGTCATCGACGACGTAGAGGTTCTCGACGCCGAACTGCGCGCCGTAGTACTTGATCCACAACGGCAGCATCCGACCCTCGTCGCGGCAGAAGGTGATCGCCGCGATCCGCAGGGGCTCGCCGGGTTCGCGTTCGTTGCGGACGGTCTGCGTCGCAGGCTCCGAGCTCGCCTGCCCGCGTCCCCTCCGCAGCAGATTGCCGGCACGGCTCACGGCGTTGCCTCCTTGCCGGTCGGTTCACTGGTCTGATCGGCGGCGGGTCGTGACCTGCTCGACCTGGTGAGCATGAAGGCGAGGCCATCGAGTGCCGCCTCGAGCTGCTGGTCGGCCGTCACCTGACTCGTGTGCACTCCTGGCACTGCCTTGCCGCGCAGCTCCTCGAGGTCGCCGACCACGCGGACGTCGAGCTTGCGCAGCCGCTCCAGGTCCTGGTCCGAGCGCCTGCGGACCCAGCGCTCGTCGAGTCCGAGGGGGATCATCTCCCGGCCGCGGCGTACGAGTCCCTGCTTGGCAAGGACGCCCTTGACGAGACGTTCGTACTGCTGGCGACTCAGCTCGGTCTCGGCGAGCCGCTCGTTGAGGGCACGAAGGACCATCGCCGAGGCGGTGTCGATGCCGGGGTTGCTGCGCACCGCAAGATCACAGATGCCTGCTGGGATCCCTGCGACCTCGGCGAACCGGTCCCAGAGCAGTGAGGGAGGTGCACCCTTCTGCGGCACGGTCACCAGGGTGAAGTGATCACGTCCCACCATCGCCGACCAACGCCGAGCGATCGCGCTGATCCGCTGGTGGGACCAGAACCAGCGTGCCGGCTTCTC
Source organism: Marmoricola sp. (assembly GCA_039921445.1). Taxonomy (GTDB): domain Bacteria; phylum Actinomycetota; class Actinomycetes; order Propionibacteriales; family Nocardioidaceae; genus Marmoricola. The sequence continues at coordinate 881 of JBDSBU010000080.1, forward strand.
GTCACGGTCCTCTGAACGTACGGCGGACAAGAACTCCGGCCAGGTCCGGACGCCTCGGTTCTGCACGGTCTCGGTCCACATCGCCGGGATCGAGCGGGCCAGGTCACGCGCGGTCAGCACGACCTGGAGGTCGGCACCTGCGAACGCACGCTGGATCAGCTCGATCTTGGGCCGACGCCGCGGGGCGAGAAACTCCATCGAGATGATCGCCGTGCCGGGCCAGGCATTGACCTCATCGACCAGTGCCTGCCAGTCGCCGTTCTCCGGCATCGGCGGCTGATCCTCGCCACCGTGCTCGATCAGCTCTCGGACCGCGAGCACCTGAAGCCGCCAGCGCGGGCGGGCGTAGAGGATGCCGTGCTTGAGGAGCGCCTCGCGGTTGGTGTGCAGGACGTTCTGGATGAAGCTGGTCCCGGACTTCATCGCTCCGATATGGAGCACCACCCGCTTCGCCACAGGGGCGAGCATAGGCCAGCCGCAGGTCTGGCTCAGGAACCCCCGCCGCCGGCCTTTCGTCGATGCAGCTTCGGGCCAGCTCCACCGGCCACCTCGGAGCCGTGCGCCTTCTCCTTGCTGGGGGCGTCCTTGTGTACGCCGCGCTCGTCCTGGTTCTTGCGGTCGAGTGCCTCGCGCATCTTGGCCTTGAGGTCGTCGTTCGATCCGTCAGTCATGAATCCTCCTGTGGGGTCGTGCCCTCACCATGTCAAAGCCGGGTGGCTCCGTCGAGGAAGTATTGCCCCTCGCCCCGGATCTCTCGGGCCACGACACCGGCGAGTGCGCTCACCGCGGCCTCCGCGATGGTCGAGTCGGGGATGGTCGCGGGGTCCGCACCCGGGACAGCTACGGGCGTCAGGTCGGCCCAGTCCCCGACGAGGTCGACGTCGAGCGTTCCCAGCTTGGCGACCATGATCTCGGCGTACTCCCCCACCCAGGGGGCCACCGGAAGCCCGATCGCAGGCTCCTGCGTCCTGCGTCCTGCCATCAGCGACTTGGCCAGCACCGACTTCCGCAGCGAGGCTCCGACCGGGAACTCCAGGTCCTCGGCGTCGAGCAGCTCGTTGAGTCGGCGCAGCACCTGGACCGAGGCCGCCCCGATCGACTCGTTGGCCCTGGTGGTCTCCGTCAGTCCGTCTGCCGTCGTCCCCAAGACCGAGAGGAAGCGGTCCCGGAGCGTCTCCCGAGGGGCTCCGGGAGGCGGGACGGTGACCACAACCAGTCGTGCCGGACCGGCCGACCAGTTGCGGCAGAGCCGGACCAGGTTCTGCTGGCGCCAGAAGGTCTTCCCCGCGAGTGTCAGGTCGTCGGGTGAGCGCTGGGCGCGCGGCCGCCAGGTCTCGGCTCCGTGGAGATAGTCGGCCATGCTCCAGGAGCGGCCGTTCTGGACGGTCTCCTGCCACATCGCGGCCAGGTTGCGATTCAGGTCCCGGGCGGTGACGACCACCGTCACGTTGTCGAAGCTCTCGAGCACCTGCGCGATCTTGTGAGGTGCGGCGGGCCCGAGAAACTCCGTGGAGATCACTGCCGTTCCGGCGTACCTCCCGATCTCCTCGACCAGCCTGGCCCACCGCTCGATCGGCGACGTGGAGGCGGCAGCCTGGTGGCCGAGTGCCTCCCGGATCGCGCGGGTCTGCTCGCCGTGCGTCCTTCCCGCGACAAGTACACCCCGCTCAGCAAGTACGCCCTTGTTGGCGAAGAGCAACTCTTGGACGTAGGAGGTTCCCGACTTCATCGTCCCGACGTGCAAGACCACTCGTTGCGCCATGCCGCGGAGTGTATGCACCCGCTCCCGCGGGCCGGGGGTTGATGAGCTCGCGGGTCTCCCGGTGGTTGAGGAGCTCGCGAAGCGAGCGTCTCGATCCCCCGTGGCACGCGTATGACGGCCACGGTGCCCGCAGGGTCCGACCCGCTGGGACCCTCGAGATTGTTGTTCACAGATGTCGAACACCCACTCGATTGTGTCAGTGGTCGCCACTAGAATGAGGACATGGACACCCCCTCGAACACCACTCCCGGGTTCTCCCCAGTGCAGGTGATCGAGCATGCCCTCAAGGCCCGAGTGGCCGAGCGTCGCGCTGCGGCTGACCAACTCGGCTTGGCCCTGACGTGGGCGCGGTTGCATCCCTGCCCGGCCGACGAGGTCCCCGCACA
>JBDSBU010000081.1:0-7444 GCA_039921445.1 Marmoricola sp.
AGCATCGTGGCCTGCACCCACCAGCGCAAGGGGACCCGCAGGCGCTCCACGAAGGTCGAGGAGCCGACGACGGCGGACTCGCGAGGTTCGGGCACGGCACCAGCCTGCCATCGGGTGCTCGGCCGCCACGAGTAGGGTCGCGCCGCATGGTGGAGATCTCGATCCGGCGCCTCGACCCGGACCTGCCCGTCCCGTCCTATGCGCACCCCGGTGATGCGGGAGCCGACCTGCACGCTGCCGTCGGGCTCACCCTCGCCCCGGGCGAGCGAGCGCTGGTGCCGACGGGCCTCGCGCTCGCGCTTCCGGAGGGGTACGTCGCCCTGGTGCACCCCCGCTCCGGGCTCGCCGCGCGACACGGAATCTCGATCGTGAACGCGCCAGGGACCATCGACGCCGGCTATCGCGGCGAGGTGCAGGTCTGTCTGGTCAACACCGATGCTCGAGAGGCGTTCACGATCACCCGGGGTGACCGGATCGCCCAGCTGGTGATCCAACGCTTCGAGCACGCCGTGTTCGTGGAGTCCGGGGACCTTCCCGAATCGGCGCGCGGCGCAGGGGGCTACGGTTCGACGGGAGGGTTCACCGGAACCGACCACGACAGCTCTGGAGGCGCATCAGCGTGAGGTTCGGCCGCAAAGCAGCACCAGGGGACGTGGGGGAGCCGGATCAGGTCTCCGCGAACGGCCCCACAGACACACCTGGCCCCCACGACGACGCCGACGTCGACCTCGAGGGACAAGAGTTCATCGACCTCGGCAGCCTGCTGATCACGCCCGCCGGTGAGATGGAGATGCGGCTCTCGGTCGACGAGGCGTCCGGGGAGGTGCTGGCAGCCGTCCTGGTCAACGAGGCCGGCGCCCTGGAGCTTCGCGCGTTCGCCGCCTCGCGAAATGAAGGCTCCTGGGACGACCTGCGCCCCCAGATCGTGGCGGAGACCGTCAGGCTCGGAGGGACCGCGACCGAGCAGGAAGGCCCCTTCGGTCCGGAGCTGCTCTGCCTGGTCCCGGTGCAGACGCCCGAGGGGGAGCCCGCGACGCAGGCCAGCCGCGTCATGGCCCACCAGGGTCCCCGGTGGCTGCTTCGCGCGACCGTGATGGGCCAACCTGCCGTGGAGCCCGCTCTGGCTGGGCCCTGGGAGGAGACGGTGCGCAACACCGTCGTACGCCGTGGCCGGGACGCGATGCCCCCGGGCACACCGTTGCCGTTGCACCTCCCGGCGCAGGCGCGACGCGTCGACGGACCCGCGCCGACCGACGACTGACTACGCTGCCACCATGCCCGAGCACCAGAAGAGCAGGCTGCGCGCCTCCATCAGCCGCTGGGCCAACCACGAGCGGACCGAGGCACTCGAGCTGCGCAAGATCACCGAGAAGTCAGGGCTGGTCCCGATCGTGGACGCAGTCGACCGTGACCGTGTCCTGCTCCAGGGAACCCTGAAGACAGTGACGTTGCGTCCGCGCGGGGGCGTCCCTGCGCTCGAGGCCGAGCTCTATGACGGCTCCGGCTCGATCAACGTCGTGTGGCTGGGGCGACGCCGCATCGGTGGCATCTCCCCGGGTCGCGCGCTGCGCGTCGAGGGACGCATCGGCAGCCAGGGCGGTGACCGGGTGATGTACAACCCGAGATACGAGCTGCGTCAATGAAGGCCCAACGGTGACGACGGTGTCCACCAGCACCCACAGCGTCGAGCAGGTCGTGCGGAAGCATCTCGGTGATGCCCTTGGTGGCAGCCGGGGGATGCTCGAGGCCGCGGTGCCGACGATCACCTTCACGGTGCTGTTCTTGACCTTGCACGACTTGCGGCTGGCGATCATTGTCAGCGTCGGGTTCGCGCTGGTGCTGCTGGCAGTGCGCCTGGTCCAGCGATCGAGCCCGCAGTTCGTCCTCAACGCCGTCTTCGGGATCGGGATCGGCGCGTTGTTCGCGTGGCGAGCGGCCCGAGGAGGTGGCGACGCCGGAGAGCAGGCACTGGCCTACTTCCTCCCCGGACTGCTCTACAACGCCGGCTACGGCGCGCTGATGGTCCTCACGATCGTGGTGCGGTGGCCGATCGTGGGGTTCCTGGTCGGCAGCGTCACCGGTGATCCCACCGCCTGGCACGCCGACCGTGAGGTGGTGCGGCTGTGCAGTCGGCTGACCTGGCTGCTGGCGATCCCGTGCGTCCTGCGCGTCGCCGTGCAGGGCCCGGTCTATCTCGCCGGTCGCAACGGCTGGTGGTCCACCGACTCTGCGGTGGCGGCCCTTGGCGTGGCCAAGCTGGCGATGGGATGGCCGCTCCAGGTGGCGGCCCTGGCCGCGATGGTGTGGCTGCTCTCGCGCAACGCCACCCCGATCGCGCCCGGAGAGCCCGAACCCAGCCTCTAGCGCAGCGCCGGGTCAGCGCTTCGGCCGGTCCTCGCCGTTCTTGGTCGGGGCCAGCAGTCGCTCGAGCTCTTCCTCGCCCTCTGCGGGAACCACGAAGAGCAGCTCGTCGCCGACTTCGACCGGCTGCTCGGGGTCTGGGGTGTAGACCTGACCGTCGCGCAGGATCGTGACGAGCGCACAGTTCTCCGGCAGGCGGATCAGGCCGACGGGCTTGCCGACGTACGGCGAATCGGCCGGCATCGTCATCTCGACGAGATTGGCGTTGCCCTGGCGGAAGGTGAACAGCCGGACGAGGTCACCGACGGTCACCGCCTCCTCGACCAGCGCCGACATGATCCGGGGAGTGGAGACATTCACGTCGACCCCCCATGCCTCGGTGAACAGCCATTCGTTGTTGGGGTGGTTGACCCGGCCCACGGTGCGAGGCACGCCGAACTCGGTCTTCGCCAGCAGCGAGGTGACCAGGTTGGCCTTGTCGTCACCGGTGGCGGCGATCACCACGTCGCAGTCCTGCAGCCGGGCCTCCTCGAGGGAGGAGAGCTCGCAGGAGTCGGCCAGCAGCCACTCCGCGTCCGCGACCCGGTCGGGCTTGATGGCCGAGGGGTCCTTGTCGATCAGGAGCACCTTGTGCCCGTTGCCGATCAGCTCGCTGGCGATGGAGCGTCCTACGGCACCGGCTCCGGCGATTGCGACGCGCATCAGTCTGTCTCCGGCCCGTTCTGGAGGGCTTCGTAGACCCCGTCGGCGTTCTGCTCGCGCATCACCAGGTGCAACATGTCGCCCTCCTGGAGGACTGTCTCGCGGGTCGGCAGCATCCCCTCGCCGAGCCTGTCGATCCACGCGATCCGGCTGCGTGACTGTTCTTGGAAGCGCACGCTGCGCTCCCCGACCCAGGAGTCGGGGATGGGCATCTGGTCGACCCGGATGGTGCCGGAGGGGTCGCGGAAGTCAGGCTCGGCGCCCGCGGGGAGGATCCGGCGCAGGACCTGGTCGGCCGTCCACTTGACTGTCGCGACGGTGGTGATGCCCAGCCGCTGGTAGACCTCGGCGCGGCCGGGGTCATAGATCCGGGCGACGACCTGCTGGATCCCGAAGGACTCCCGGGCGACGCGCGCGGCGATGATGTTGGAGTTGTCACCACTGCTGACCGCGGCGAAGGCGTCCGCCCGCTGAATGCCCGCCTTGCTCAGCACAGCCTGGTCGAACCCGTATCCGGTGACCTTGATCCCGTTGAACGAGGGGCCGAGACGGCGGAACGCATCGGGGTTGCTGTCGATCACGCTGACGGTGTGGTTCCGGTCCTCGAGGCTGCGGGCGAGCGTCGATCCGACGCGGCCACAACCCATGATCACGACGTGCACGGAACGAACACTAGGCCATCGGGTCTCTGCACTCGGCGCGTCCGGCTCGTCAGCCTCTGTACGGGTACCGCCCCAGGACAGGACCCGGTGCTCTAGCCTCCTTTCGTGGGCGTAGGCAATGTCTCCAAACGGATCCTCCTGGGTCGCAAGCTTCGAAGCTCGCAGCTGGGCGAGACGCTGCTTCCCAAGCGGATCGCCCTCCCGGTCTTCGCGAGTGATGCGCTCTCGTCGGTGGCCTATGCCCCGGACGAGGTCTTCATCATGCTCTCGATTGCGGGGGTGTCGGCGTACACCTTCAGCTGGAAGGTCGCTCTCGCCGTCTCGCTGGTGATGCTCACCGTCGTCGCGTCCTACCGCCAGAACGTGCACGCCTACCCCAGCGGCGGTGGTGACTACGAGGTCGCGAGCGTGAACCTGGGCAGGACTGCGGGCATGACGGTGGCCTCGGCGCTGCTCGTCGACTACGTGCTGACCGTGGCGGTGTCGGTCTCCTCGGGCGTTCAGAACGCCAACTCCGCGCTTCCGATGATCACCGGCCACGAGGCACTGGTGGCCAGCGGGCTCGTGCTGCTGCTGGCTGCGATCAACTTGCGCGGGGTCCGCGAGTCGGGCGCGTTCTTCGCCATTCCCACCTACGGCTTCATGGTCGGGGTGCTCGGGATGGCCGTGTACGGCGCGATCCGCGCCGCCCAGGGCAGCCTGCCCCGGGTCGAGAGCGCCGACCTCGTCATCACCCCAGCTCCTGGCTACGAGGGCGACATCAGCCAGGCCGCGATGATCTTCCTGCTCGCGCGAGCGTTCTCCTCGGGCTGCGCGGCGCTGACCGGGGTCGAGGCCATCTCCAACGGGGTGCCGGCCTTCCGCAAGCCGAAGAGCAAGAATGCCGCGACCACGTTGTTCTTGTTGGGTGCCATCGCGGTCACGATGATGATGAGCATCATCCTGCTGGCCCGCAACATGGGCCTGCGCTACGTCGACCCGAGCGATCTCGACCGACTGACGCGGGCGGACGGCTCGGCGTTGCCGAGCAACTACGACCAGCACACCGTGATCGCGCAGATCTCGCGGGCAGTGTTCAGCGACTTCACACCCGGCTTCTACTTCCTGGTCGCGATGACAGGCATCATCTTGATCCTGGCCGCCAACACCGCCTTCAACGGGTTTCCGGTGTTGGCCTCGATCCTGGCCAAGGATGGCTTCGCGCCCCGGCAGCTGGGCTCGCGCGGCGACCGGTTGGCCTACAGCAACGGCATCTTGATCCTGGCCGGCTTCGCGGTGATCCTGATCCTGGCGTTCAACGCAGAGGTGACCAAGCTGATCCAGCTCTACATCGTCGGCGTCTTCGTCTCCTTCAACCTCAGCCAGCTCGGGATGATCCGGCACTGGACCCGTCACCTGCGGACCGAGACCGACCCGGTCGTGCGTCGGCGGATGTACCGCTCCCGCATCATCAACACCATCGGGCTGGGGATGACCGCGGTGGTGTTCGTGGTCGTGCTGCTGACGAAGTTCCTGGCCGGCGCGTGGATCGCGATCCTGGCGATGATGGTGTTCTTCTTCATCCTGCGCTCGATCCGGGGGCACTACGACCGGGTCGAGGAGGAGCTGGTCGTCGGTGACGAGGACCAGGTGCTGCCGACCCGGGTGCACGCGATCGTGCTCGTCTCCAAGCTGCACAAGCCGACGATGCGAGCGCTGGCCTACGCGAAGGCATCGCGGCCCAACGTGCTCGAGGCGGTCTCGGTGGACACCGACGGCGGCACGTCCAACCGTCTGGTCGACGAGTGGGACGCGCAGCGGATCGACGTACCCCTGAAGATGCTGTATTCGCCCTACCGCGAGGTGATCCGACCGATCGTCCAGTACGCCGTGGAGATCCGTGAGGCCAACCCCAGGGGCGTGGTTGCGGTCTACATCCCGGAGTACGTCGTCGGCCGCTGGTGGGAGCAGGTGCTGCACAACCAGACGGCTTTGCGACTCAAGGGCCGACTGCTGTTCACTCCTGGGGTGATGGTGATCTCCGTGCCCTACCAGCTCCGAGGTGCCGAGGAGGCCCGAAACCGCGAGGACCGGGTGCTCCAGCGGCTTCGGCCCGGCGACATCCGCCGCGGCCAGACGCGGTCCGGCAAATGAGCGCCGTCGACGGGTCCGAGGACCTGGTGGGCCAACGCGTCGAGGTCGAGGTCGGGCCGATCGCGCACGGCGGCCACTTCGTTGCCCGGCACGAAGGTCAGGTGGTCTTCGTCAGGCACGCCCTGCCCGGCGAGCAGGTCACCGTCGAGATCACCGACTCCAGCGGCAGCTTCCTGCGTGGTGATGCGGTCGAGGTCCACACGGCGTCGGACCATCGGGTCCCGGCCCCGTGTCCCTTGGCGCACCCGGGCGGGTGCGGTGGCTGCGACTTCCAGCACGTCGAGCTGGGGGAGCAACGGCGACTGAAGGGGGCCGTGGTCACCGAGCAGCTCGCACGCCTAGCCGGAGTCGAGCGCGAGGTCGAGGTCGAGGCCGTCCCCGGCGACCAGGACGGTCTGCGCTGGCGAACTCGCATGCAGTACGTCCACTTCCCCGACGGGGGCAGGGGCTTGCGAAAGCATCGCTCGCACGACGCGGTAGTCGTCGAGGACTGTCTGATCGCTCACCCTGACGCACGTGAGCCGGACCGGACCGGCCCGGTGACCGAGCGCGTCGAGGCGGCAGGGCGGTCCCACGACTTCACGGTCGCCGGCGACGGCTTCTGGCAGGTGCACCCGGGTGCTCCCCGCGTCCTGGTCGAGACCGTGCTGGCGATGCTCGCCCCCGTCCCGGGGGAGCGCGCGCTGGACCTGTACGCCGGCGTCGGGCTGTTCACCGCCTTCCTCGCCGATGCCGTCGGGTCGGCTGGCTCGGTGACCGCGATCGAGAGCGACAAGCGGGCGACCGACCTGGCAACCGAGAACCTCGCGGGTCTGCCGCAGGCGGTCGTCGTGCGCGATCGGGTTGACCGAGCGCTCCACCGCGGCATGCAGAACAGCGGCGGTGCCGACCTCGTCGTACTCGATCCGCCACGGGCCGGCGCCAAGCGCCAGGTCGTGCGCGCCATCGCCGAGCTGGCGCCGCGAGCGGTGGTCTATGTCGCGTGTGACCCTGCCGCACTGGCCCGCGACGTCGGGTACTTCGCCGAGCAGGACTACCGCCTGGCAGACCTGCGTGCCTTCGACGTCTTCCCGATGACACACCACGTCGAATGCGTCGCGCTGTTCGTGCCCCGGGCGACCACGCGTTGACCTCGATGCTCGATGCCCTCGACCTGGTCAACCAGCTCGATGAGGTCGAGGTCAGGGAGCACGACCGCTTCCTGGAGTGCCGGGTCGCGGGCCGCACCTTCGGCTACGTCTGGCCGCGGACGAGCACGGTCGGACTCAAGCAGACCCTGGTCGAGCAGCTGGACCTGGTGGCCGAGCGGCCTGAGGTCTTCGAGGTGCAGTTCACCGCCGGTGGGTTCGGGTGGGTGGTGGTTCACCTCGAGGGAGTCGACCGCACCGAGCTGGCCGAGCTGGTCTTCGAGGCATGGCGTCTCGCAGCGCCCGAGCAGCTGGTCTCCGACCGCGCGGACCGCCTCCCCCTGTAGCTCGCCGAGCGGGCAGTTGCGTCTGCCGTGGGTGCGCCGAGCGGGCAGTTGGGTCTGCCGTGGGTGCGCCGAGCGGGCAGTTGGGTCTGCCGTGGGAGCGCAGAGCGGGCAG
>JBDSBU010000082.1:0-13120 GCA_039921445.1 Marmoricola sp.
TTCAGGAGAACCTGTGAAACATGCACTTCTCTGCCGTTGCAACGGCGGGTAAGTGCGTGTTTCACAAGGTCTCCTGAAAAACCGACAACGGAGACCGTTCGGTCCGACGACTCGTTCGTCGGTGACATGATGCTGGTACGCCCCCACCAAACCCCGTAGGAGTATTTGCATGCGCAGGTCAGCCACCATCCTTGTCGGTCTCGTTGCCGGAGCCATGGCTCTCAGCGGCTGCGGTTCGGACTCTCTGAACAAGCCCTCGAGCCAGGGCGGGAAGGTGGGGGCAACGGTGGACAAGGACGCTGCTGCCCTAGTCCCGAAGGCGATCAGCGGTCCCGGCGTACTGCGGGTGGGCACCGACGCGAGCTACGCGCCCAGTGAGTTCCTCGCCGGAGACGGCAAGACCGTCCAGGGGTTCGACGTCGACCTGTTCAACGCGGTCGCGGCGACGCTCGGACTCAAGGCTGAGTACGTCCCGTCGAAGTTCGACTCGATCATCACCGGTGTCCAGGGCAAGAAGTACGACGTCGGTGTCTCCAGCTTCACGGTGAACGCGGACCGGATGAAGCAGGTCAACATGATCAGCTACTACAACGCCGGCACGCAGTGGGCCACGGCGGCCGGCAACCCCAAGAAGGTGGACCTCGAGAACCCTTGCGGGCTCACCGTCGCGGTCCAGAAGGGCACCGTCCAGCAGGAGGAGGACCTGCCCGCCAAGGTGGACGCCTGCAAGAAGGCAGGCAAGCCCACCCGGGTGCTCGTCTACGAAGGCCAGGACCAGGCGACCGCGGCCGTCGTCTCCGGCAAGGCCGACGCCATGCTCGCCGACTCCCCGGTGGTCGCCTATGCGGTCAAGCAGTCCAAGGACAAGCTCGAGGCGCTCGGCGACATCTACGACGCCGCCCCCTACGGCTACGTGGTCGCGCAGGACGACACGGACCTCGCGAAGGCGATCCTCGCTGCGTTGAAGAGCCTGGAGTCCAGCGGTGGTTACGAGAAGGCCCTGAAGGGTTGGGGCGTCGAGGACGGGGCGATCAACGACTTCGCCGTGAACCCCACCTCCTGACATGAGCGAGAGCACCGGCGACACCGAGGACCGTGAGCGGCCGGGAACGATCGACGCGGTCCCGGTGCGCCACCCAGGTCGGTGGGTGGTGGTGGCGGTCATTGCCGTCCTGGCGGCGATGTTCGTCCACCTGTTGCTCACCAACGAGGCGTTCAACTGGTCCTTCGTCTTCGAGGCGATGGTCCAGTCGCCGGTGCTGCGGGGCCTGTTCATGGGCACGATCCTGGGCACTCTCGGCTCGATGCTCATCGGCGTGACCTTCGGCATCGCCTTCGCGGTGATGCGCCTCTCCAGCAACCCGGTTCTCTCCGGGGTCGCCTGGGTGTTCACCTGGTTCTTCCGCGCGGTGCCCCGGTTGGTGCTGCTCACGATCATGGGTGCGCTCGGTGTGCTCTTTCCCAAGGGAATGGCTCTCGGCTTTCCGTTCGGGTCCCAGCTGATGGACCTGCTCGGTATGTCCGGCAACCTCACCTTCGTCACGCTCGACGCGAACCAGCTCTTCGGCGGCCTGATCGGCGGCATCATCGGACTCGGGCTCTCCGAGGCGGCGTACATGGCCGAGATCGCCCGGGCCGGCATTCTCTCGGTCGACGAGGGCCAGCGCGAGGCGGCGAGTGCGCTGGGCATGAGCAACGGCAAGGCCATGCGCCGGGTGGTGCTGCCGCAGGCGATGCGGGTGATCGTCCCGCCCACGGGCAACGAGACGATCGCGATGGTCAAGGACACCTCGCTGCTGATCGGGATCCCCGTCATCAACGAGCTGTTCTTCCAGCTCCAGTCGATCGGCTCACGGACCTATGAGACCTTCCCGGTGCTGGTGGCCGCGGTGATCTGGTACCTGCTGATCTGCAGCGTGCTGATGGCCGTCCAGTCCCGCCTGGAGACCTACTTCGGGCGCGGCGTCGGCGCCGCCTCGCGGGCCCAGACCCGGGGCGGTGGGCTGTTCGCGCGGGTCCGCTCCATGACGGGAGGTACGTCGTGAACGCGGTCATGCCACTGGTGCACGCCGTCAACGTGCACAAGGACTTCCACGGTGTCGAGGTCCTCAAGGGCATCGACATCGACGTGGCGGCGGGCGAGGTGGTCTGTCTGCTTGGGCCCTCAGGCTCGGGCAAGACCACCTTCCTGCGCTGCATCAACCAGCTCGAGACGATCCAGGGCGGCAGGATCTGGGTCGACGGCGAGCTGGCTGGGTACGTCGAGAAGGGTGGGCGCCTGCATCGCCTCGGCGAGAAGCAGATCGCAGCCCAGCGGCGCGAGATCGGCATGGTCTTCCAGAGGTTCAACCTGTTCCCACACATGACGGCAGCCGAGAACGTGATGGAGGCGCCGGTCCACGTCGGCGGCACCCACAAGGCGGAGGCTCGCAAGAAGGCCGTCGCTCTGCTGGAGCGCGTCGGGCTCGAGGACAAGTGTGATGCCTACCCCTCGCAGCTCTCCGGCGGCCAACAGCAGCGGGTGGCGATCGCCCGGGCACTGGCCATGGAGCCGAAGCTGATGCTCTTCGACGAGCCCACCTCGGCGCTGGACCCCGAGCTCGTCGGTGAGGTCTTGTCGGTCATGCGCGAGCTCGCCGAGGGGGGCATGACGATGATCGTGGTGACCCACGAGATGAGCTTTGCTCGCGAGGTGGCCGACCGGGTGGTGTTCATGGACAGCGGGGTCGTGGTCGAGCAGGGGGCGCCACGCGAGGTGATCAACAATCCGCAGCACGAGCGCACCAGGAGCTTCTTGTCCCGCATCCGTGAGGAGGAGGCGGAGCACGAAGGTGGAGCCGTCTGATTCGATTGTCCAGGATCGGGCACGAGCATGATCTAGGGCGCGACTCAGCGCCACTCACCACTCAGGAGGACGCAGATGACCACTCCCACCGATGAGCCGTTGAACGACGACGAGATGGAGACCACCCCGGGTGGCGCCACCCAGGAGCCTGCCGGCGACGCCGATGGCTCCGACGGGTCCGACAGCGACGGGTCCGACAGCGACTCGACCGACGGCGACTCGACCGACTCCACCGACGGCGACGCGTCCGACGGCTCCGACAGCGACTCGACCGACGCCGACTCCACCGACTCCACCGATGGCGATGCCACCGACGGCGACGCCGACGGCACGGACGGCTCCGCGTAGTCCGTTGGACGCGCTCGAACTGCTCAGCGGGGATGCCCAGACCTTTCTCGAGAAGGTCTGGGCATCCCACGTCCACCTGCACGAGGGCGATCCGGCCGATCTGGTCGGCCTGCTGAGCTTCGACGACGTCGACTCCCTGCTGACCTCCACGGCGATCCGCACGCCGGCTGTGCGGCTCGCTCGCAACGGCTCGGTGCTGCCTGCGTCGAGCTACACCCGCAGCGGTGCCTCGCTGGCCGGCCAGCCCCTGACCGGACTGGTCGATGCGCGCAAGGTGATCGACCTGTTCGAGAGCGGCGCGACCGTCGTACTCCAGGGCCTGCACCGTTATTGGCCGCCGCTGACCCGGCTGGTGGCCGAGCTCGAGCTGGCCCTGGGCCACCCGTGCCAGGCGAATGCCTACCTCACGCCGCCGGGATCCCAGGGTTTCGCGGTCCACCACGACAGCCACGACGTCTTCGTCTTCCAGACCCACGGCTCCAAGCTGTGGGAGGTGCATCCCGCCCCCGACGAGAGCACCGGTCAGGAGACCGCGGGTCCCCGCGAGGTGCTGCTCGAACCCGGCGTGAGCATGTATCTGCCCACCGGCACCCCCCACGCAGCCCGAGCCCAGGACACCGTCTCGCTGCACGTGACCATCGGCATCAACCAGCTGACCTGGCGCACCCTGCTGGACCTGGCCGTACGCCGGGGCCTGGCGGACGTCGACGCCGACGAGCACCTGCCAGCCGGCTACCTGGAGCGACCTGGCGTGCTCGCCGAAGGGTTGGTGCAGCGACTGCGTGCGCTGGCCGAGCGGCTCGAGACCACCGACCCGACCGAGATCGTCGGGGCCCAGTCGTCGGCGTTCCTGGAGAAGCGCACCCCGAGCCTGCGCGGCTCCTTGCTGGACCGGATGGCGCTCGACGAGCTCGGTCCGCAGACACGGCTCCGTCGCCGCGCCGGGCGTCCTTGCGTGCTCCGGCACGACGGCGAGCGCCTGCACCTGCTGCTCGGTGACCGCACGGTGCAGGTCCCCGCGCGGATCAGCGGGGCCGTGGATCAGGTTCGCTCGTTGGGCGAGTTCGCCCCGACGGATCTCGACTTGGACCCACAGTCCAGTCTGGTGCTGTGTCGACGACTGCTGCGCGAGGGCCTGCTCGAGGTCGTCCGCTGAGCGCGGACACTGCCGTGAGCGCCTTCAGGTGCTCGGCGGCCTCGGAGCGTCGCGAGGACGACCTGGCCGGGACCGCGACCCATCTCGCCGCGTTCCTGGTCCTCGAGCACCACGGCCCCTGGGGGGTCAGCGCACCGCGTGACAGCCGGCTGCCCGACGAGGTCAAGCGGCATCTGGTCACGCACAAGTCCATCAAGGTGCTGATGGCTCGCCGGCACCATCGCGCGCACAGGTCGGCGGAGTACTCCGCGTTCCTCGCCGTGCCGAGCCGTTCGCTGCTGCTCACCCGCACGTTCGTGGACCCGATGGAGCTGCTCGAGATCGACCTCGACGCGGTGGTGCGTGGCCAGTATCCCGACTGGGTCGAGGCCGACGGCCCGTTCCTCGGGGTCTGCACGCACGGTCGCCACGACGTGTGCTGCGCCGAGCGTGGGCGTCCGGTCGTGGCGGCGCTGTGCGAGTCCCGGCCGAAGCAGACCTGGGAGGTCTCACACATCGGCGGCGACCGGTTCAGCGCCAACATGGTGGTCCTGCCCGAGGGCCTCTACTACGGCCGGATGGATCCCGCGTCGGCCACGGAGGTCGCCGACCTCCACGATCAGGGCCGCCTCGACCTGACCCGTCTGCGCGGACGCTCGACGTACCCCATGCACGTGCAGTACGCCGAGATCTCACTGCGACGTCACCTCGGGGAGGACCGCCTCGCCGCGGTCCGGCTCGTGCGACGCGACGGCTGGCGCTCGGTGTTCGACCACGAGGGCACCGCCTGGGAGGTCGTCGTGACACGCGTGGAGGACGCCCCGGCGAAGCTCACGTGTGGTGCCGAGCGGCTCAATCCGGTGCCGGTCTTCGAGCTGGTCTCGCTGGGTCCGCTCTGAGCAGCTCGCTCTGAGCAGACGGCTCAGTCCAGGTCGCGCAGTCCGAACGGCTCAGTCCAAACGGGCGACCAGGGGCAGCCGTGACCTAGCCGAGAGCCCCACGACCACGGCGGTCAGGGTCGGCAGCAGGATCACCACGCCGACGATCAGCAGCCACGGGATGTCCAGGTAGGGACCGGAGCCGTTGCCCGAGACGTGCTCCATTCCACCGCCCCCACTGCCGACGGCGCCGTTCATCGTGGTCAGTGGGTAGCTGACCGCGATCCCCGGGATGAACCCCACCACGGCGCCCAGAGCAGCACCGGTTCCGCCGACGACAAGTGCGTAGGCGGCGGCGATCGCCCGACGGGTCCGTGGTGAGGCACCCACCGCCGAGAGCGTGGCCAGGTCGGGTCGGGCGTCGGAGAGCGCGAGGAACGTAGCCGTGAGCGTTCCGCCGAGCATCAGGATTGCGCCGAGTCCGGCGAGCACCAGCTGGATGATTCGGGTGGCGTCCTCGGCCCGGTAGCCACGCTCCACCTGGAAGTAGGCGTTCTGCGAGATCGCCGCAGCGCCTTCCGTGATCGACGTCTCCTGGGACCTGGTGACCACAGCGCCGGTCAGGACCAGACCCACCTGCGAGACCTGCACACCCAGCTGCCGCGCGGCCCGCGTCGACAGCACCGCTTGGGGGCCGCTGCTGCTGCGAGCGACCTGGATCATCGTGGCCTCCAGGTCGACGGTCCGATCGGTGCCTTGTGACCCGTCACCCACCGTGTCGTAGGTCGAGACGAGGGCACGTGCCTTCGTCTCGGAAGGTGTCGCCCGGTCGGCGAAGACCACCAGGCTGCCCGCTCTCAAGGCTGCCGACGCGCGCTGCGCGGCCGCACCGGAGACCCCGACGAGTCCAGGCGGCAGAAGGTCATCACTGATCAGCAGGTCCGAGCCGAGCGCCGACCCGGAGGAGAGCCGGAACGGCTCCTCGGTGCCGCCCTGCACGAACTGCACGTAGGTGGCGCCCTCGGAACCGTCGCCCTGGAACAGGCCGCGGATCTCCGTCACGGTCGCCGCAGGCGCCTCTTGCTCCACCAGGGCCCGCAGGGCTGGCCAGTCGGGACGCTCACCGTAGACGGCGAGTGTCCCGACGCCTGCGGCCGTGGCAGGGGTGTAGGTCTGCTCGTTCTCGTAGGCATCGCTGGAGGTGGCGATCCCGAGAGCGACCACCCCGGCCACGGTCGCCGCTACCGCCGCGACTGCGGGGACCGTCCTGGTCCGGTGACGAGCAGCATCGCGCACGGCGTAGCGCACGGTCAGCGGCAGCCGCCCAGCGAGCCGTGCCAGTGCCGCGAGCACAAGCGGGACCAGCAGGATCATGCCCAGGACGGAGAGGATGGCGGAGCCGGCGATCAGGGCCTCACCTCCGTTCCGCGTGGCGCCTGCCACCGCACCCCCGACGCCGATCCCGAGCAGCACCAGCCCGACCAAAGGTGAGCGCAGTGAGGGTGGCCGGTCGCCTCGTCGTCCTGCCAGCACCGCGACGACGTCTTGCCGGGACGCGACGTAGGCCGGGACGACGGCGGCCAGCAACGCGCTGCTCATCCCGAACGCCACGATCCCCGACAGGTGCAACCACGGCACCTCGAACGGCCCGAACCAGGTCGACGAGCGCCCCTGCAGAAACGGAACGAGCCCATAGGCCAGGCCGACACCGAGTGCTGCGCCCAGCAGGGCAGCGGTCGAACCGAGCACGACCGCTGCGGCCAACACCACCCGTCGCGCCTGCGAAGGAGTGCCTCCCGCGGCTGCCAGAAGAGCGAGGGTGCGCGCCTGGCGGCGTGCCCCGACGGCGAACGCCGGTCCTGCGAGCAGCACGACCTCGATCAGTGCCATCACCACCACGAGCAGGACGACGGTCAGTCGCGCCTGGTCGAACCCGCCGTCGGCGATCGCGCGCACCTCGTCGGGGAGCTCGGAGGAGGCCGGAGGGTCGAGAAGCACTGACCGGGACAGCACGGTGACGCCCACGGCGTTGAGGCGGCGTACGACGTCCCAGGTCACCGGATCGCCAACCACCAGCCAGGACCTGGCTCCGTCGGTGGAGAGACCGAGACTGCCCAAGGGGCCGGTGGCGACCGGACTGTCGCGAAGGGTGGTCGACTCGGCGATCCCGACGACCGTGGGTGCCTGGGCCGCGCCGTCTGCCAGCGTCAGCCGGTCACCGATCCGGTAACCCTTCTCCGCCAGGGCGCGGTTGACCACCACCTCCTCCGTCGTTCGGGGCAACCGGCCCGAGGTGAGGTCGAAGAGGCCTGCGGATGCGGGGTCGCCGAGGTCGATCTCGGTCGCCGCGGCGTTGGCAACCCCCTTCTTGGAGACCAGTCGGATCTCGCCGCGACGACTCTCCACCAGCCGGTCGCGACTCACAGCGGCGTTCATCTGCGCAGGAGTCGGTGGGTGCCCGCCAGCACCGGTGGGAAAGGCGATCCGGTCGGGGTCGGGTGCCTGCACGATCTGCCCGACGCCCGGTTGGGTGGAGACCAGGGCGGCTGCCGAACCGAGCCTGCGGGTCAGTGACTCCTGGCTGCTGACCGACGAGGTCTGCAACAAGACGTCTGCCGCGGTGACCGCGAGCACAGGCAGCGCGATCATCGCGAGCACCAGCAGGCTCCGCCCGCGAGCGCGCCCGGCGTCGCGCCGCGCCATCCGCAGCGGAAGCCGCCACCCGCGGAGCCAGGTGGCCCTGCCGATCCCTGGGCGCTTCACCGGGGCACGACCTCGTCGAGGAGGTCGCGGGTCTGGTCGGTGCCGGACTCGTCCACGACCACCCCGTCGCGCAGGAAGACCACCCGGTCCGCCCACGCGGCATGACGCGCCTCGTGGGTGACCAGCACGCCCGCGACGCCGGCGTCGCAGCGCGAGCGCAGGAGCCGCAGGATGTCCTCGCCGGTCTCGGTGTCGAGCGCGCCGGTGGGCTCGTCGGCGAGGATCAGCCGACGTTCGCCCACGATGGCTCGGGCGATGGCGACTCGCTGCTGCTGGCCGCCGGACATCTCGTCGGGGAACCGACTGCCGAGCTCTGCGATCCCGACCTCCTCCAGAGCCGCCCGAGCCGCCGCCCGGGCGACAGCGGTGCGCAGTCCGTCCAGCTCCTGGGGCAGCGCAACGTTCTCGAGGGCGGTCAGGGCGGGGATCAGGTTGAAGTCCTGAAAGACGTAGCCGATCGAGGTGCGTCGCATCCGGGCGCGCCCCTTGGCGCCGAGTGTGCCGAGGTCGACGCCTTCGATCGACACGGTGCCCGAGGTCGGCTGGTCGAGCCCGCCGGCGAGGGTCAGCAGGGTCGACTTGCCGGAGCCGGAAGGTCCCATCACCGCGACCAGCTCGCCGGCGTGGGCACTGAACGAGACCGAACGCAGGGCGTGCACCTCGTTGGGGTCGGTGCCGTGGACGCGCGAGACGGTGTTGAGCTGGAGTACGGCGCTCATTGCGCGGTCTCCTCGTGTGCGGCCCGGGCTGCCGGAGTTCCCAGCACCAGTCGGTCCCCGGCCGCCCTGCGCAGCCGGGCCTCGCAGTGGTCGAGCCACCGGATCTCGGCCTCCGCGGCGAACACCAGGGAGTCGAGCACCAGGCTCCACGCCAGGTCCGCCGCCTCTCCCGTCGCGGAGCCGTTGCTTCCCGAGCCGCCCGTTCCGCTGCGCTTGAGCCGGGTGTAGTCCTGGAGCGAGGCCATCGTCGCGCTGCGCTGTCTCTGCACCAGTGCGCCCACGTCGACGCCGGGGATGGTCACCGCCAGGGCCAGCTTGATCGCCAGCTCGTCCCTCGGCGGCTGGGTTCGAGCCACCGCGGTGGTGAACCAGGCGGCCGCCTCCTCCCGACCGGCAGGAGTTGCGGCATACATCACGTGACCCTGGGCGTCGGCGCCGGTGCTGGCCACGAGTCCGTCGCGCTCGAGGCGGGCGAGCGTCGTGTAGACCTGCCCCACGTTGAGTGGCCAGGTGGCCCTGGTGCGCCCCTCGAACTCGGCGCGCAGCTGGTAGCCGTACATCGGTTCCTGCTCCAGCAGGGCCAGCAGTGCGTGCTTCACCGACATGTCGTTCTCCCGGTCCGAATGAGGTACCTACCGGGTATATATACCACGTATGGTGCCGCCCCGGGCGGCCGATTGTGAGCGGCGACACCCGCCCTGAGGCCCTCCTGTGCCACATCTAAGGCATCTGCCGATGTGCAACCCCACCCCTTAGTCGTGAAATCGACAGCACGGTCCGGAAATGGGTCGGAAGTGGATCAGCCGAGGAGATGAGCACGATGTACAACGCCCTGAACGAAGACGCGATGTTCGCGGACGTGCGCGATCGCGCAGACCGGCTGCGGGCGGGCCGTGAGGCAAGCGCCGTACGTCGGTCCGGTCGGCGTTGGTGGCGCAAGGACGTGCCGCCTGCGCGATGATGACCGATGTGGTGATGGATCGGAGCAGGGCCGCGACGCTGATCGGGCGTGAGCCCGAGCTGGAGGCGCTGTTGCGCGCCGCCGGCTCCGCCGACTCATCGGGCCCCACCAGGATGGTGTTGCTCTCCGGCGACGCGGGCGTCGGCAAGACCCGACTGGTGACCGAGGTGCTCGACCGACTCGGCGACCAGGGTTGGCACCGGCTGGTCGGCCACTGTCTCGACTTCGGTGAGGCCTCGATGCCCTACCTGCCGGTGACCCAGATGCTCGCCGCGATCGCGCAGACCTCACCTGTGCTGGCTGAGCGGCTCTCCGAGGACCACCCGGCTCTGCGCCGCCTCAGGCATGCGTCCTCCGGTGCGACCTCGGGGGAGCCCTCCGAGGCGCTGGACCGGGTGGAGGTCTTCGAGACCGTGCACGCGCTGATCGAGGACCTGGTCGCCGATGCGCCGGTCCTGATGGTCCTCGAGGACGCCCACTGGGCCGATGCCAGCACCAGGGACCTGGTCAGCTTCCTGCTCTCTCGGCGGTTCTCCGGCAGGTTCTTGTGCCTGGTCACGTTCCGCTCCGACGAGATGCACCGACGCCACCCCCTGCGTCAGCGCGTCGCCGAATGGGTGCGGCTTCCCGGTGTCGAGCGGGTCCTGGTCGAGCCGCTGTCGCCTGGGGCGGTCCGTGGCATGGTCACCCAGATCATCGAGAGCCCCGGAGCCCTCGGGGAGCGCCATGACGCCGACCTGGAGCGGATCGTGCAGCGTTCCCAGGGCAACCCGTTCTACGTCGAGGAGCTGGTCGCTGCCTTCCTCGGTGGCGGCTGGACCCTGCCCGAGGACCTGGCCGACCTGCTCCTGGTGCGGCTGGACCGTCTCGACGAGACCGCGCGGTCCGTGGTCAGGGTGGCCTCAGCGGCTGGACAGCGGGTCCCGCACGAGCTGCTCGCAGCAGTCACACCGCTGGGCGACGACGAGCTCGACCAGGCTCTGAGGGCGGCCGTCGAGGCGCACGTCCTGGTGCTCAGCGGTGAGTCCGAGTACGCCTTCCGGCACGCGCTGCTCGGCGAAGCGGTCTACGACGACCTCCTGCCCGGTGAGCGGATGCGTCTGCACACGGCGTACGCCGAGGCGGTGCGTGCGCTCCGGGGTGAGGACGGGGCTGCCGAGCTGGCCCGGCACGCCCTGGCCTCCCACGACCTGCCGACGGCGTTGGAGGCGAGCGTGACCGCCGGTGAGCAGGCGATGCAGAGCGGTGGCCCCGAGGAGGCCGCCCGCCACTTCGGCAGGGCGCTGGAGATCTACGACAGGGCCGCCAGCCAGCTCACGTCCCCCCCGGACGAGGGGGAGCTGGTGGCACGCACGGTTGATGCGCTGTGCAGCGCCGGACGTCCCGAGACCGCCCTCTCGCTGGCCGACTCCCACCTTCAGCGGCTGCCCCCGAATGTCTCGGCGCACTCGCGCGCCCGCCTGCTCCTGGCCAGGATCGAGGCGCTGCGCTCGACCGAGACGGACCTCTCGCTGAGTCAGCTGAGCGCGGAAGCGCTCGAGCTGGTCGGCAAGGAGCCCACGACACTGCGCGCGCGGATGCTCGCCTCCCATGCCCAGGCGCTGGTCTGGGACGACCGCTTCGATGAGGCCCGCGGCGTGGTCGACGAGACCATCGAGCTTGCCGAGAGGCTCGACCTGCCCCGGCTCGCCGCCGACGCCAGCATGACGCTGACCTGGCTGAGCCAGCACCTGGACCTCGGGGAGGGAGCCCGGACGGAGCTGAAGCGGATCATCGCGGAGGCCTTGGCGCGCGGGGACCTGCTCAACGCGCTTCGTGGCACTACCCGCCTGGGTGGCCTGGAGTACGACTACGGGCAGCTGGTCGCCGCGCAGGAGGCTTCGTTGCAAGCGGTGCGGCTGGCCGCGCGGGTCGGCCGCCCCTGGGCGGTGCACGGAATCGTCGCGCGGCTGCAGGCTGCGGTGATGGCCACGATGCGCGGCCGCTGGGACGAGGCGTTGGCGATCGCCGACCACACCGATGAGGACCCACCTCCGACTCCGCGCGCGATGCTCGACGCGGCTGCCCTGGCGGTCGCCGCCGGGCGTGGCGACGTCACGGGGCTGGATCGCCTCGCCGCCCTGCGCGAGCGGTGGCACCGCGAGGGCCTGATCGCCGTGGTCGGGGGTGGAGCCGCGATCGAGCTGCTCGGGCGACGGGACGGGCCGGAGGCAGCGGTGCAGATGTACGACGACATCTGCGCTGTGCTGGTGCCGTTGTGGAGCGCGACCTTCGGGGCACGCTTCCGCCTGGCCACCCTTGCCGTCGCCGCGCTCGCGGACGCCGCCCCCCAGACCCCGAAGGCCTCCCGGGACGACGCGCGAGCAACGGCGGCCCGGTTGGTCGAGGATGCCCGGCGGGTCGAGGTGGGCCGGTCTGAGCGGAAGCTGCCGTTCGCCGTCGAGGGCCGCGCATGGCAGGCGCGGATGAGAGCTGAGCGCAAGCGCTTGGAGTGGCTGCTCGGTGGACCCACGGACCTCCCGGCGATGGTCGCCGCCTGGCGCGAGGCGGCGGAGCTGTTCGCCGAGCTCGGCCAACCTGTCGAGGAGGCGCGGGCGCGGGCCCGCCTGGCCGTGGTCCTGCGCAGTGCGGGGGAGCACGTTGCTGCCCAGGAGCAGGCCGCGATCGCCCGTGCGACCGCCGTACGCCTGGGGGCGAAGCCGGTCCTGGAGGAGCTCGGCGACCTGGGTCGTTCGGCCGCGCCTGCTGCCACGCTCACGCCTCGTGAGCAGGAGGTCCTCGCCCTGGTCGCGACGGGTCGCAGCAACGCGGCGATCGGCACCCAGCTGTTCATCTCGGCGAAGACGGTCAGCGTGCACGTCTCCAACGTGATGACGAAGGTGGGGGCCGGAAGTCGCACGGAGGCGGTGGCCTTGGCACGCCGGGCCGGACTGATCCGCTGACCTCGAAGCGTGGTGGACGTTTCAACGACCAGGGCACGGGTACGTGGGCGCCACACACCTGGAGGTGATCGATGGCCATGCTGGACGTCTTGGACAAGGACCGCACGATTGCTCGCCCTGGCTACAGCAAGTGGCTGATCCCCCCGGCGGCTCTGTGCGTCCATCTCTCGATCGGTCAGGTCTATGCCTTCTCGGTGTTCAAGACCTCGCTGGTCGAACGCTTCGACTCCTCCCAGACCGCCGTGGCCGGGATCTTCTCGATCGCGATCGTGATGCTCGGCCTCTCAGCTGCCTTCCTGGGCACCTGGGTCGAACGAGCCGGCCCACGCAAGGCCATGGTGAGCGCTGCTGCCTGCTGGGGCTCGGGCTTCCTGATCGGTTCCGCCGGCATCGCCATGGGGAGCCTTCCCCTGCTCTACCTGGGGTACGGCGTGGTCGGCGGCATCGGTCTGGGCATCGGCTACATCTCGCCGGTCTCGACGCTGATCAAGTGGTTCCCCGACCGTCCCGGGCTGGCGACCGGCATGGC
>JBDSBU010000083.1:0-6582 GCA_039921445.1 Marmoricola sp.
GGTCGACGCCTTGGCGAAGATCACCCCCGCCTCGGCTGAGACCGTGGCGGTCATCGAGGCATTGACCTCCATCGTCTTGGTCTTGCTGTAGGTGATGGTCCCGCCCTTGCGGAAGATCGCCCAGTCACTGCGGATGTTGGTCGGGTAGTAGGTGAACGACTTCTTGGAGAAGACGTAGATCGTCGAGTCGCCGGGAGGGGCACAGCGGGCGCTGGCAGGCGAGGCCGCCATGACGGGTACGACGAGCATGCTGGCGATGATGGCCAGCGCGGCCAGGATCTTCTTCATGGTGCTCCCAAGAATGGACCGGGTGATGCGCCCGAATGGCGCAGATCACTCCGAATGAGGCTGCATCTTCTCCCCCCGGGGGCGACCCGTCAATCAGTGGCGGCGCAGGCAGCACTCGGAGGGGTCTGCAAGACCTGCACCACCTGAGCGAACTCGTGCTCGGACGCCGGGTCGATCAGCTCCATGTGGCCCACCCCGGGCAGCTCGTGCAGCCCCACGAACGGGTGCGCGGCGACAAAGCCACGGCTCAACGAGACCGGCACGTCATCGTCCTCGTCGCCGTGCACGATGGCGACATCTGCCGAAGGTCTTTGGGCGAACAGGACCATCGGGTCGGCCAGATCTGTGTCGACCTCACCGAACAGCGCAGCGGTGGCGTTGCTGCCGAGGCCCAGCCGAGTCGCCTCGCCAAGGTCGCACACCGGCGCCAGGGCCACCACGCGTTCGATCGCGAGGCCGGTGGTCGCGAGCCACAGGGCCAGGTGCCCACCGGCGGAGTGACCCGTCACGACCAGCGGTCCACAGGGCAGGCCCAATCCCTCGAGCAGCGCGGGCAAGCGACTCACGGCCAGGTGGACATCGTCGCCCGTGGTCGGCCAGCCACCGCCGTCGCCGACTCGGCGGTACTCCGGCGTCGCCACCAGCCAGCCACGCTCTGCGAGCGCGCGGGCCATCGGGCGAGTGTGCCGCCGATCCCACTGGGCCTTCCAGAACCCTCCGTGAAGGAGTACGACGACCCGGCCCGCCTCGCCGTCGGGCAGGTGCAGGTCGATCACGGCATCCTCATGGTCGGCGTACCGCACGGTCGCGTCAGGCAGCATGGGCGCCACGGTAGTGGCCGTCTAGGGTGAGTCGCATGACCAAGTGGGAATACCTGACCGCACCCTTGCTGGTGCACTCGACCAAGCAGATCCTGGACAACTTCGGCTCCGAGGGCTGGGAGCTGGTGCAGGTGGTTCCGGGGATGAACCCGGAGAACCTCGTCGCCTACTTCAAGCGACCCGCGCAGTGAACGCCGTCTCGGGGGAGACCCCGGAGGAGCGCTTGGCCTCGCTCGGCCTGAGCGTTCCCGAGGTGGCCAAGCCGGTGGCGGCGTACATCCCCGCCGTCCGCAGCGGTGCCCACGTGTTCACCTCGGGCCAGCTGCCGATGCGAGAGGGCCAGCTGATGATGACCGGCAAGGTCGGTGGTCAGGTCACCCAGGAGGAGGCCGTCGAGTGCGCCCGGCAGTGCGCCCTGAACGCCCTCGCGGCCGTGCGCGCCGAGATCGGCGAGCTGTCCGCGATCAAGCGGGTGGTCAAGGTGGTCGTCTTTGTCGCCTCCACGCCTGACTTCACCGCCCAGCCGCTCGTCGCCAACGGTGTCTCGGAGCTCCTTGGTGAGATCTTCGGTGAGATCGGGCGTCACGCGCGCTCCGCAGTCGGGGTCTCAGTGCTTCCGCTCGACGCACCGGTGGAGGTCGAGCTGGTCGTGGAGGTCTGATGCCGCGGATGCAGCTGCCGCGTCAGCTCGTCGAGGACGCCCGTGCCTACGCCGACGGGACCCGCCAGCCGGCGGACCCGCGCAACGCCGCCACGGTGGTGCTGCTCAGGACTGGCGACGATGGGCCGGAGGTCTACCTGCTGCGTCGCCAGGTCTCGATGGCCTTCGCCGGTGGCATGTGCGTCTTTCCCGGCGGTGGCGTGGACTCGCGCGACTTCGACCACCAGATCGCCTGGACCGGGCCCTCGCCGCAGGAGTGGGCCGTGCGCCTGGGCACTGACGAGGCAACGGCACGGGCGCTGGTGTGCGCGGCCGTGCGGGAGACGTTCGAGGAGTCCGGGGTGCTGCTGGCGGGGGAGTCGCCCGAGACCGTGGTGGCCGACACCACGGGTGCGGACTGGGAGGCCGACCGTGCCGCGCTCGAGGCGCGGGAGCTGGCTCTCACCGAGTTCCTCGATCGCCGCGGTCTGACGCTGCGCACCGACCTGCTCGGGGTCTGGGCCGGTTGGCTGACCCCGGTCTTCGAGCCCCGGCGCTACCGCACGTGGTTCTTCGTGGCCGACCTGCCCGAGGGGCAGCGCACCCGCGACGTCTCCACCGAGTCCGACCAGGTCACCTGGTTGCCGGCGATGCAGGCCGTTGCCGACGTCGAGTCCGAGCAGATGTTCATGCTGCCGCCGACCTATCTGACCTGCCTCGAGGTGGGGCAGTACGCCGACCCGGCCGGCGTACTCGAGGCCGCTCGGGAGCGCAGTGTCGAGATGTTCACCCCGCAGGTCGAGGAGAACCCCGAAGGCGGGACGCTCTCGATCCCCGCCGTGCTCGCGCCACTGCTGGAGTCCCGCAGTTGAGCTGGACCGGTGGCAGGCAAGGGGAGCGTGCGCACTGTGTGCTGGCCCCCAACGCCAACTTCATGACCCTCGACGGGACCAACACCTGGGTGTTGCGCGACCCCGGTGCGCGCCGGTCCGTCGTCGTCGATCCCGGTCCTGCCGACGAGGGACACCTGGCGGCCATCGCCGAGCGGGCCGGAGAGGTCGGTGTCGTCCTGCTGACCCACCACCATCTCGACCACTCGGAGGCGGCCAAGGACTTCGCCCGCCGGATGGGCTGCGACGTACGCGCGCTGGACCCTGCCCAACGGCTCGGGTCCGAGGGCCTCGGCGACGGCGACGTGGTCGAGGTGGACGGGCTCGAGGTGCGGGTCGTGGCCACGCCAGGGCACACCGCGGACTCGTTGTCCTTCCACGTCCCCGCCGAGCACGCGGTGCTCACCGGTGACACCGTCCTCGGCCGCGGAACCACCGTGGTGGCCCACCCCGATGGTCAGCTCGGTGCCTACCTCGATTCCCTCGACCGGCTCCGCGACCTCGCGGAGTCCCAGGGCGTGAGCAGGATCTGGCCTGGTCACGGACCGGTGATCGAGGACGCCATGGGGGTCCTGGACCACTACGTCGCTCACCGCCGCGAGCGCCTCGACCAGGTCGCGGCCGCCCTGGAGCAGCTGCGCCAGACCCCCCACCCCGAAGGCATCGCTGTCGAGGAGCTCCCGCGACGCGTGGTCGAGATCGTCTATGCCGACGTCGATCCGGTGCTCTGGGGGGCAGCGGAGCTCTCCGTGCGCGCCCAGCTCGCCCACCTGAGGGCCAAGCCTTGACGGCGACGCCCTGACGGTCCGCCAGAACTAGCATCTGGGCGGTACGCGTCCCGGGCCGCGACTCCGAGGCTAAAGTTCCTCCAGTGCGGGACAAAGTAGGAATGACGGCCTTCGTGGTCGTGCTGATCGGCGTGTGGGTTGCGGGCTTCTTCTGGGTCCGTGGCGACTTCGCAGAGCCCAAGACCAGCTCAGCCGACACCCTCAAGGCGGCAGCCGCGGCCAAGCCGAGCTCGAAGGCCTCCCCGACGACCCCGACGACCCCGACGACTCCGACGACGACCTCCCCTACCAAGGCCGCGCCCTCGGCGCCCAGCTCCGAGCTGGCCGGCAAGGTCTCGAAGCTGACCAAGCTCGACCGCGGCCAGCCGATCGAGGCCATGCCTGATGCGCCGCGCCCCCGGCCCGAGCTGCTGCCTCCCGTGGCGGAGTTCAAGATGGCCACCTTCAACATCCTGGGCAGCAGCCACAGCCGCAAGGGCGGCGCCTCGGCGCAGCGGGCCTCCGGTGTCCAGCGGATGAGTGGCGTGCTCCAGCTGCTGTCGTCCCACGCCATCAGCGTCGTCGGCATCCAGGAGTTCCAGCCCGACCAGCGCAACGCCTTCAACAGTCGTGCCGTGGGCTGGTCGATGTACCCAGGGCTGTCCCTGGGACGGCGAGCCGGCGAGAACTCGGTCGCTTGGCGCGACGACACCTGGGAACCGGTCGAGCGCAGCCTGGTGAACATCCCCTACTTCAACGGCCGCCAACGACCGATGCCCTATGTGCTGCTGCGTCACCGCGCCACCGGGATCAAGGCCTGGTTCTCCACGTTCCACAATCCGGCCGACACCGGCAACTTCCAGGGGCAGCAGCGCTACCGCAGCGAAGCCACGAGCCGCCAGATCTCACTCTTCAACCGGCTCGAGGGCACCGGGTTCCCGCAGTTCGTCACCGGCGACATGAACGAGCGCGCGGAGTACTTCTGCCGCGTGACGGGCGCCACCCGGTTGGTCGCGGCGGCAGGCGGCAGCAACGGCGGGGGTTGCCGGCCCCCCAGCCCAACCCAGATCGACTGGATCTTCGGCAGTCCCGGGGCGGCCTTCAGCGGCTACACCATCGACCGCAGCGACCTGGTCCGGCGTACGACCGACCACCCGCTGATCACCTCCAACGTCAGCATCGACGGCTTGAAGTACCCCAAGGCCGTTGACGGGGCTGGCTGACCGGACCGGACGACCCGGTCAGGGTGAACGGGTCAGCGCGAGCGCTTGCGCATCCGCTCGACGTCGTGGATCACGACCGAGCGCGGCTCCAGCCGCAGCCACCCGCGTGAGGCGAAGTCGGCCAACGCCTTGTTGACGGTCTCGCGCGAGGCACCCACCAGCTGGGCGAGCTCCTCCTGGGTGAGGTCGTGGTGCACGTGCACGCCGTCGTCGGCGGTGCGTCCGAAGCGGTCCGCGAGGTCGAGCAACGCCTTGGCGACACGGCCGGGAACGTCGGAGAAGACCAGGTCGGCGACGACCTCGTTGGTCTTGCGCAACCGCGCGGCGAGCTGGGAGAGCAGGCCGAGCGCGACCCCGGGACGGCCCTCGAGCCAACGCAGCAGGTCGTCATGGGAGAGCGAGAGGAACGCGGTCTCAGTGACTGCGGTGACGGTCGCAGAGCGCGGACCGGGGTCGAAGAGCGAGAGCTCGCCGAACATCTGTCCAGGACCGAGGATGGCCAGCAGGTTCTCCCGGCCGTCGGAGGAGGTCCGACCCAGCTTCACCTTGCCGTCGGCGACGATGTAGAGACGGTCGCCCGGGTCGCCCTCATGGAAGAGCACCTCGCCGCGACGGAGCTTGTTCTCGCCCATCGAGCCGCGCAGGGCTGCGGCTGCCTCGTCGTCGAGCGCGCTGAACAAAGGCGCCTGACGGAGTACGTCGTTGTCCACGTGATGTCCCTTTCGGTCTGACCCCCGTGTTGCAGGTCACAGTCTGGCCCATCTTCGGAGTGGATCGCGACATCTCCCTCACCATGGACGCGGGCGCGTCAGTCTCCGAGGGCCGGCGGATCGCTCACCAAGAAGCCAAACGCTACACCGGGCGCCGTACCCTGTCCGCGTGTCCGACACCTCCTTGGTCCGCCGCGCACGCAAGGTCGACCGCGTGCTCGCCGAGGCCTACCCGGATGCCCGGTGCGAGCTGGACTTCGCGGACCCCTTCGAGCTGCTCGTGGTGACCGTCCTCAGCGCGCAGACCACCGACCGGCGGGTCAACGCGGTCCGACCGACCCTGTTCGCCGCCTACCCCGATGCGCCCGCGATGTCGGGCGCCGCCCGGGCCGACCTCGAGGCGATCATCGGACCGCTGGGATTCTTCCGAGCCAAGACCGAGTCCCTGCTCAAGCTCTCGGCGGCCCTCGTGGCCGACCACGGGGGCATGGTGCCGGCGCGCCTGGAGGACCTGGTCGCGCTCCCGGGCGTGGGTCGCAAGACCGCCAACGTGGTCCTCGGCAACGCTTTCGGGGTTCCGGGCATCACCGTCGACACCCACTTCGGTCGCCTGGCCCGTCGACTCGGCTGGACCGAGGAGACCGACCCGGTCAAGGCCGAGCACGCGGTGGGCGCACTGTTTCCCAAGCGCGACTGGACGATGCTCAGCCACCACCTGATCTGGCACGGACGGCGGGTATGTCACGCGAAGAAGCCCGCCTGCGGCGCCTGCCCGGTGGCCCGCTGGTGCCCGGCCTACGGCACCGGACCCACGGATCCAGCGGCCGCGAGCCTGCTGGTCAAGACCCAAGGCCCTGCGTGAGCCCCGGGAGGCGCTCGCTCGCGTCAACGGCAGTGCTGATCTGCCTGGTGCTCGTCCTCGCAGCGTGCTCGAGCTCGTCCTCCTCCGGACCGGCAGCCGTGAAACGTCTGCCCGAGGTCACCCTGCAGTCCTTGGGCGGCGGTGAGCCCGTCGACCTGCGCAGCCTGCGCGGCCCGCTGGTCGTCAACCTGTGGGCGAGCTGGTGCGTCCCCTGCCGGACCGAGCTCCCCCTCTATGCCGCGTTCGCCAAGAAGTACGCCGGTCGGGTGGATGTGCTCGGCATTGACTTCCAGGAGACCAGGGTCGAGGCCGCGCTCCAGCTCGCGCGCAAGAGCGGCGTGCGCTACCCCCTCCTGGCGGACCCCGACGGGGCAGTGCGGG
>JBDSBU010000084.1:0-6510 GCA_039921445.1 Marmoricola sp.
ACTCGGGTCGGTCGACTTTACCGGGGCGTTGCTGGCCGACCCGGTCCGCCGGTACATGCTTCCGGTGTTCTCCGACCGGCACCCGGTGTGGCCGAGCCATCCGCAGGCGAGCCGCGACTCGCTGCACGAGCACGACATGTGGGCGGTGGAGGGGCTGACCCACCGCTACCCCACCAAGGTGCTCGCCGAGCTGCTCCCGACCTGTCCCCAATACTGCGGCCACTGCACCCGGATGGACCTGGTCGGCAACTCCACCCCTACCGTCGACAAGCTGAAGTTCCTCGGCAAGCCCGTTGACCGGCACGCCGAGATGATCGCCTACCTGCGGCGTACCCCGGAGGTGCGCGACGTGGTGGTCTCCGGCGGCGACGTCGCCAACATGCCCTGGGCCCGGCTCGAGGAGTTCCTGGTCAAGGTGATGGAGGTCGAGAACATTCGCGACATCCGCCTGGCCACCAAGGCGTTGATGGGCCTGCCCCAGCACTGGCTTCAGGACGAGGTGCGCGCCGGAATGGAGCGGGTCTCGACGATCGCCCGCAAGCGCGGCGTCGCGCTGGCCCTGCACACCCACGTGAACCACGCCAACTCCGTGACTCCACTGGTGGCAAGGGCGTCGGCGGCGATGTTCGAGGCCGGCGTGCGCGACGTACGCAACCAGGGAGTGCTGCTCAACGGGGTCAACGCGGACCCGCACGCACTGCTCGACCTGTGCTTCCGGCTGCTCGACGGCGCGCAGATCATGCCTTACTACTTCTACATGTGCGACATGATCCCGGCCTCGGAGCACTGGCGGGTCTCGGTGGCCGACGCCCAGCGCCTCCAGCACCACATGATGGGCTACCTGCCGGGTTTCGCGACGCCCCGGATCGTGTGCGACGTGCCCTTCGTGGGCAAGCGCTGGGTGCACCAGGTGGCGTCGTACGACGAGGTGCGTGGCATCTCCTACTGGACGAAGAACTACCGGACCTCGATCGAGGCGGCCGACCCGGAGGCGCTGACCCGCACCTACGAGTACTACGACCCGATCCACACGCTGCCTCCCGAGGGCCAGGCCTGGTGGGCTCGCCAGTCCCAGGAGAGCCCACAGCGGGTTTGACGCTGACGGGGCAGGTCAGTCCTTGCGCAACAGGTTGCCGAGCTCCTCGAAGCCCTGTCGGGCGTTGCCGCGCCACAGCCTGGCGAAGATCGGCATCGCCAGGTTGGCGAGCGCCGAACGCGGCTGCACCGTCCACGCCCACGTGACCCGGGTGCCCCCGCCGTCTGCGTCGAAGGACCAGCGACCCTGCGCAGAGGAGACCAGCGGCTTCATTGGACCGGTGACCCCGGAGATGTCGTAGCCGAACGCGTGTGGCCGCTGGGCAAGGGTCAGCTCCTCGCGGAGTGTGCCCTTGTCGGCCATCACGATCGTCCTCGTCTGTCCTGGAGTGCCCCACGTCCCCACCTGGTCGCGAACCCCGACGATGGGTGGGATCGCCCAGTAGCGACGGCGGAAGATCTGCTCCAACGGTGCCGTGAGGACGGCGTCGTAGGCGCGCTCGGGGGTAACGGGGAACGTGGCGCAGTGAGCGAGTTCGAGTTGGGGGGACATGTCGCGACCCTAGTCGGGGAACAGGTCTCTCATGCCGCGATTGAGGACCGTCTCGCCCGCCACCAAGGGGCTCACCCGCCGACGGGCCGGGAGGGGCTTTGTCTACCTCGACCACGACGGCGTCCGCGTGGTCGAGGAGGCGGTGATCGAGCGGATCCGCTCGCTGGCGATCCCACCCGCCTGGAACGACGTGTGGATCTGCCCCTTCCCGAACGGACACATCCAGGCTGTCGGCACCGACGACGCGGGACGGCGGCAGTACCTCTACCACCAGCAGTGGCGGATCAAGCGCGACAAGATGAAGTTCGACCGGGTGCTGCGTGCGGCCGAACGGCTCCCTGCCGTCCGCCAGGCGATCACCCGTGACCTGGGCCTGGAGGGAATGCCGCTCGAGCGCGCCGACGCTGTCGCCGTACGCCTGCTGGACCTGGGGTACTTCCGGATCGGCAGCGACATCTACGCCGACACCAACGGCTCCTTCGGCCTGACCACCCTCGAGCGCCGACACGTGCGCAAGCAGCGCGACCGGCTGCTCTTCAAGTTCATCGGCAAGTCCGGGATCGAGCACAGCATCGAGATCGACGACCCAGAGGTTCTGGTCGCACTCGACAGCCTGCGACGCCGCCGCGGTGGCACCGAGCGGCTGCTCGCCTACCAGGAGGCACGTCAGTGGCGTGACCTGGACGGATCCGCGGTGAACACCTACTTGAGCGGCCTGCTCGAGGAGCTCACCGCCAAGGACTTCCGCACCTGGCACGCCACGGTGCTCGCCGCCGCAGCCCTGGCTGCCTCCGAGGAGCCAGGCGATACCAAGGGCTCGAAGCGACGCGCGGTCCGGGCCGCGGTCGAAGAGGTCGCCCAGTACCTCGGCAACACCCCCACGATCGCGAAGAACTCCTACATCGACCCACGCGTGATCGATCTCTACGAGAACGGCACCACCATCGATCCCGCAATCCTGACCCGCCACCGCTCCCCCGCCACCCGCCAGCGGGCGCTGGAGAAGGCGGTCCTGGAGATGCTTCGCTGAGGTGGGTGTCGGAGTTTCATGTTCTCCTGAAAAGCAGTCACTTCTCTGCCGTTGCAACGGCGGAGAAGTGCTGGAGTTTCAGGAGAACATGAAAATCATGTGACTGCTCAGTGCGTGGGGCGATTCTCGTACGGCGTGGAGAGCACGATCGTGGTCCGGGTCGAGACGTTCGCCGACGAACGGATCCGGGCGAGCAGCTCTTCGAGGTCGGCGGGCGTGGCCACCCGGACCTTGAGGATGTAGGACTCGTCGCCTGCCACCGACCAGCACGACTCGATCTCATCGATGTTTCGCAGACGCTCGGGGTAGTCGTCGGGTTCGGAAACGTCGAAGGGCCGGATGGAGACGAAAGCGGCAAGCGGCTTCCCGGCCTCGGCGTGATCGATGGTGGCGCCGTACCCCAGGATCAGGCCCCGCTCCTCCAAGCGCTTCACGCGCTGGTGCACCGCACTGGTCGACAGGCCTGTGGCCTTGCCCAGGTCGGTGTAGGACATCCGGCCGTCGTCGGCGAGCAGGCCCAGGATCTGGCGATCGATCTTCTCCACGTGGTGGAGCCTAGCGATCCCCAGCCGATCCCCGGCCGATCCCCGGGCGATCCCCGGGCGATCCCCGGCCGATCCCCGGCCGGTCTGTGCCGCCGGCCCTCTGGTCCTAGACTCCTCGACGTGGCTGACCGCGAACCCAGGCTCCTTCTGCTCGACACCGCCTCGCTGTACTTCCGAGCGTTCTTCGGCGTCCCCGACACGGTGCAGGCACCGGACGGCACGCCGGTGAACGCGGTGCGGGGCCTGTTGGACTTCATCACCCGGCTCGTCGAGGAGTACGAGCCCACTCACCTGGTCTGCTGCTGGGACAACGACTGGCGACCACAGTGGCGGGTGGACCTGTTGCCGACGTACAAGGCCCATCGGGTCGTGGCACCGCGACCCGACGCCCCTGACGTCGAAGAGGTTCCCGACCCGCTCGAGCAGCAGATCCCGATCATCGTGGCCACCCTGGATGCCTTGGGCATCGCGATCGTCGGGGCGGACCACTACGAGGCCGACGACGTGATCGGCACGCTCGCCACCGACGCGGGGATGCCTGTCGACATCGTGACCGGCGACCGCGACCTCTTCCAGCTCGTCGACGACGCTGCGCAGGTGCGCGTGCTCTACACCGCCCGCGGCGTCGGTAGGCACGAGCGGGTGACCAACGACTGGGTGCGCGCGAAGTACGCCGTCGACGCCGATCAGTACGCCGCCTTCGCGACCCTGCGTGGTGACTCCTCCGACGGGCTCCCCGGGGTGGCCGGGGTCGGAGACAAGACCGCCGCGGTGCTGCTCAACCGCTTCGGCACGCTAGACGCCATCATCGCCGCCGCGATCGACCCAGACGGCGACATGGGCCCGGGGCCACGCGGCAAGATCAAGGCCTCCCTGGACTACCTCGAGGTCGCGCCCACTGTGGTCGCGGTCGCACGCGACATCGACCTGGGCGACCGGGACCTGACCATGCCCCGTTCCCCCGCCGACCCGGAGATGCTGGCCGCGATCAGCGAGCAGTGGGGGTTGAACAGCCCGGTCGAACGGCTGCTGGCCGTGTTGGGGGCTGAGCGGGCTTAGCGGGGTTTGTGGACGGGCGGGAGGCGGCGACACTGTTGATGAGCGTCCATGACCCCGATCTACATGCCAGCTCTGGCGCCCCCGCCCCCGCCAGAACCCGCACCGGAACCCGCCCGAGCGCCTACTCGCTCACCGACGAGTAGGCCACCACGCCGCGTCGCAGCCGGCGAGAGGTCTCGCGGGCGACCTTGCGCAGCTCCGGCCCCGGGGAGGCGTCCGCGACCTGGTCGGCGAGGTCGAGGAGCTGCTTGATCCAGCGCACGAAGTCACCGGCGGCCAGGTCGGTGGCGGCCAGGATGTCATCGAGCTCGTCACCCTCGGCCCAGCGGTAGGCCGCCCACGCGAACCCGAGGTCGGGCTCGTGCAGCTGGTCGAGGTGGTGCTGCCGCTCGAGCGCGTCGAGGTCGGCCCAGATCGAGACCATCTCGGCCAGGATCTCCTTGACCTGCGCACCGGGTAGTCGCGGCGCCGAGGCGTCATCTGGTCGCCGGGACTCATAGACCAGTGTGGAGAGCACGGCCGCAAGGCCCGAGGAGTCGAGCCCCTCCCAGAGCCCGGCGCGCAACGACTCGGCGGTGAGCAGATCCATCTCGTTGTAGATCCGCATCAGCGTGCGCCCACGGTCGGTGACCACCGACTCGCCGTCGGAGACCTCGAGGTACTCCAGCGCGGTCAGCACTTCGCAGACCCGGTCGAAGTGTCGCGCGATCGTGTTGGTCCGTTGCTCGATGCGCCGTTTGAGGGTGCGCCCGTCCCGGTCGAGCTTGAACCACCGCTCCGACCACCGGGCGTGGTCCTCTCGGTCAGGGCAGCCGTGGCACGGGTGTGCCCGCAGCTTGCGACGCAGCTCCTCGATGCGGCTGTCCTCCATCGGGTTCGCACCGGCAGGGCCACGGGGCCGGGTGCTGCCCGGAGGAGGAGGCAGCAGGTTGTTGGTCCGGTTGCGCAGGCTCGAGGCGAGATCGCGGCGTGACTGGGGGTTGCGGGGGTTGAAGGTCTTGGGGATCTTGACCCGGGTGAACGCCGCCACCGGGGCGGGGAAGTCGATCAGGCTCAGCCGCCGCGCGTGCCGGTCGGCGGTCAGCACGTGCGGGCGGGGCCCCTCACGGTCAGCGCTCATACCGGGGTCGAGGATCACGGCCATCCCGGCGAACCGTCCCCCAGGCACCTCGATCACGTCGCCGGGGCGCAACGCCTCCAGCGAGTCGACCACCTCCTGGCGACGGTCGAAACGTCGGGACTTGGCGAGGTTCTTCTCGGTCTCGGAGAGTTGGTGGCGCAGACCGGCGTACTCCATGAAGTCACCGAGGTCACAAGCCGCCGCCTCGGCGTAACCAGCGAGAGCGTCCTCACTCTTGCGCAGCTGGCGGGCGAGCCCGACGACTGCCTTGTCGGCCTGGAACTGGGCGAAGGAGGACTCAAGCAGCTCTCGGGCGCGGTCGCGGCCGAACTGGTGCACGAGGTTGACCGCCATGTTGTACGACGGCTTGAACGACGACTTGAGCGGATAGGTGCGGGTAGAGGCGAGTCCGGCCACCGCCTTCGGGTCGAAACCCTGCTGCCAGAGCACGACGCCGTGCCCCTCCACGTCGATGCCGCGACGTCCGGCACGGCCGGTGAGCTGGGTGTACTCCCCCGGCGTGATGTCCGCGTGGGTTTCGCCGTTCCACTTGGAGAGCTTCTCGATCACCACCGATCGGGCCGGCATGTTGATTCCAAGCGCCAAGGTCTCGGTCGCGAAGACCACCCGGCACAGGCCTCGCAGGAACAGCTCCTCCACACACTCCTTGAAGCTCGGCAGCATGCCCGCGTGGTGGGAGGCGATGCCACGGGTCAGGCCGTCCAGGAACTCGTGGTAGCCGAGGACCTGCAGGTCCTCCTCGGGGATGTTGGAGCACCTGGCCTGGACGAAGGCAAAGATCTCGTCCCGCTCGGCCGGAGTCGTCAGGCGCAGGTTGGAGTTCAGGCACTGCTGCACGGCGGCGTCGCAGCCGACCCGGCTGAAGATGAAGTAGATCGCCGGGAGCAGCCGGTCGCGGTCGAGCCGGTCGACGACGTCGGCCCGGCTCGGCACCCAGACCCGGCGGCCGTTGCCGGACTGCCGGGCACGGTCGGGGCGGCGCTGGCCCTTCGGGGACCGGCGGTCCTTCATCCGGCCACTCATCAGGTCGTCGCGCGCAACCCGGAGCAGCTCGGGGTTCACGGTCTCCTCCCCCGGCGTGGCGCGCTTGTCGGTGGCGAAGAGGTCGAACATCTTCCGACCGACCAGCACGTGCTGGTACAGCGGG
>JBDSBU010000085.1:0-3965 GCA_039921445.1 Marmoricola sp.
CTCGTCGTCGGCCGGCACTACCGCGCCCAGCTGCGCGACTGGGGCCGCGACCAGGCGCTGACCGTGCTGCGGCGGCTGCTGACCAGCGAGCGTGGGGCCTACTGGACCTACTGCTTCTGGACCGGCGACCGGTTCCTGATCGGCGCCTCGCCCGAGCGGCACGTCAGCGTGCACGGCGGCGACGTGCGGATGAACCCGATCTCCGGCACCTTCCGGCTGCGCGGCCTCGGCGAGCTCGAGCCGGCCGAGCGCAAGCAGCGGCTGCTGGACTTCCTGGCCGACGAGAAGGAGATCTACGAGCTCTTCATGGTCGTCGACGAGGAGCTGAAGATGATGTGCGACATCTGCCACGAGGGTGGCCAGGTGCTCGGGCCCTTCCTCAAGCCGATGACGCACCTCGTGCACACGGAGTACCTCCTCGCCGGCCGCACCCGCTCGGACGTCCGCGACGTGCTGCGCGACACGATGTTCGCGGCGACGGTCACGGGGGCGCCGGTGGAGAACGCCTGCCGGCTGATCCACGAGTACGAGTCCGAGGGGCGTGGCTACTACGCCGGCGCCCTTGCCCTGATCGGTCGCGACGAGACCGGAGCGCCGACGGCCGACTCCCCGATCGTGATCCGCACCGCCGACGTCAGCCCGGACGGTGCGATGAAGGTGACTGCCGGCGCGACCCTGGTCCGCGACTCCGACCCGCACTACGAGGTGGCCGAGACCCTCGCCAAGGCGGGCGGCATCCTCTCCGCGTTCGGGCTGGTGCCGGCCGCCTCCGGGGAGCCCTCCACGATCGCCGACCTGGCCCGCGACGAGGACGTCCTGATCGCGCTGAACTCCCGCAACCAGCGGCTGGCGAAGTTCTGGCTGACCGACCAGGCTGGCGCACCACCGGCCCCGTCGCTGGCCGGTCGGACCGTGGCGATCCTGCACGGCGAGGACGACTTCGTGAACATGCTGGCGCACGCCTTCTCGGTGCTGGGGATGTCCTCGCGGGTGATCCGCCACGAGTCCTACGCAGCCGGTGCCTTCGACGACGTGGACCTGGTCGTGGTCGGTCCCGGCCCCGGCGATCCGCGCGACGGCGAGCACCCCAAGATCGCGGCCTACCGACGAGCGGTCGAGGACCTGCTCGGGGCCCAGAAGCCTTTCCTGGCGGTGTGTCTGGGCCATCAGGTGCTCTGCGACCGGCTCGGGATCCCGCTGGCCTACAAGGACATCGTCTTCCAGGGGACGCAGTCGGCGGTCACGATCGACGGTCGCGAGGAGCGGGTCGGCTTCTACAACACCTTCGTGGCCCGGCTCGGCGAGGACGACCTCCCTGACGGCGTACGCGTGGAGGCCGACGTGCCCACCGGTGACATCCACCTCGTGGCCGGGCCGACCTTCCGAGGGGTGCAGTTCCACGCCGAGTCGATCCTCACCGAGAACGGCTTCGCCCTGCTGCGCCAGCTGCTGCTCGAGCTGCTGGGGTGACCCTCCGGGTGCGCCCCAGGGTCCTGGTGGTCGACCACTACGACTCCTACACCTGGAACCTCGTGCACCTGATCGCCTCGGTCACCGGCGACCTGCCCGAGGTGGTCGAGCATGACACCCCCGGCGTGCTCGAGCGGGTCGGCGACTTCACCCATGTGGTGCTCTCGCCCGGCCCCGGTCACCCTTCGGTGGTGGCCGACTTCGCCCTTGGTCGGGCGGTCTTCGAGTGCGGCCGGCCCGTGCTCGGCGTCTGCCTGGGGATGCAGGCACTGGTCACGGCGTACGGCGGAAGGGTGGACCGGGTGGAGCCCGCCCACGGAGAGATCGCGTTGGTGAAGCATGGCCAGGACGGCCTCTTCGCAGGAGTGCCGGACCTGTTCGAGGCAGTGCGCTACCACTCGCTCGCTGCGATCGAGCTGCCCTCGGTGCTGCGCGAGACGGCCGTCGACGACCTCAGCGGCGTGACGATGGCCGTCGCGCACCGCGAGCTGGCAGTGGTCGGCGTGCAGTTCCACCCCGAGTCGATCCTGTCCCACCACGGGCGCGAGTTGGTCGCGAACTTCCTGGGACCTGGGCATGACTGAGCCGAGCGGTGGGCCCTTGGATGGGCCGGTGGATGGGCCGGTGGATGGGCCGGTGGAGGGCCCCGTGGACGGCCCGG
The DNA here is from genome assembly GCA_039921445.1 of Marmoricola sp. Lineage (GTDB taxonomy): Bacteria > Actinomycetota > Actinomycetes > Propionibacteriales > Nocardioidaceae > Marmoricola. The sequence continues at coordinate 2,132 of JBDSBU010000085.1, forward strand.
TGATCGAGGCCGTGCGCGCCGGTTTCGCCCGCAGCGACCGGGTGTTCTGGCTCGACGGGGGTGGCGCACGGGACTGGTCGGGGCGGCGTTCGCTGGTCGGCGTACTCGATGCTGACGACGTCTCGCTCACCTTCGACGCCGCCACCCGCGAGGTCACCAGGCATGCCTCAGGGCGCTCGGAGGTGGTGGGCGAGGACATCTTTACGGTGCTGGAGGACGCGCTGGCGCGGGAGTCGGACGACCCGGACGTGCACTGGGTGGGCTCCTTCGGCTACGCCTGCCGCACCGACCTGCCGGCCCGACCATGGGGGAAAGGTCCAGATGCGGTCTGGATGCGTACCCGTGGGCTGCAGCAGTTCACCCATGACCCCGGTCGAGTGCCCCAGTGGTCGCCCCAGCGGCCGGCTCAGCACTCGACCGCGCCGCAGGAGTACAGGGAAGCCTTCGCCGAGGTCCAGGAGCAGCTGCGCGCCGGCAACTCCTACGAGGTCAATCTCACCTATCGCGAGCAGGCCGGGCCCGCGGGCGAACCCACCGGCGGGACCGTGGACCCGCTGGCCACCTATCTGCGGTTGCGGGCCAGCAACCCCGCGCCGTACGCCGGCCTGCTGAGCCACCAGGGCACCCATCTGCTGAGCAGCTCTCCGGAGCGCTACGCCGCGATCGATCGGCAGCGGTGGCTGGAGACCAAGCCGATCAAGGGCACCACCGCTCGCGGCTCGACCCCCGCGGAGGACGAGGCCACCCGGCGGGCGCTCGCCGAGGACCCCAAGTTTCGCGCGGAGAACCTGATGATCGTCGACCTGCTGCGCAACGACGTCTCGATGGTCTGCGAGCCCGGCAGCGTGACGGTGCCCAGCCTGATGTCCGTGGAGTCCTACCCGAGTGTGCACCAGCTCGTCTCCACCGTGCGCGGGCGACTGCGCGAGGACGTCAGCACCCTGGGCGCCTTGCGGGCACTCTTCCCTGCCGGGTCGATGACGGGGGCTCCGAAGCTGCGCACGATGCAGGTGATCGATGATGTCGAAGCCAGCGCTCGGGGTCCCTACGCCGGAGCCTTCGGCTGGATCTGCGCCGACGGCCGCGCCGACCTCGGCGTGGTGATCCGCTCGCTCTTCGCCGGTCCGGGGCAGGGCTGGCAGCTCGGCACCGGCGGTGGGATCACCGTGCGCTCGGACGTGGACGAGGAGTGGGCCGAGACCCGATGGAAGGCCGAGCGGCTCCGCGGGGCCACCCTGGACGGGTGACTACCCGGTGGTCGGGGCCCACCCGGCCGCTGTCAGGAGGCGGCGTTGTTGGCGTCCGAGCCCAGGTCGGCGGTGGTGGTGGCGGTGTTGCCGCCGCGAATGTAGGTGATCTCGACCTTCTCCCCGGGACGCTGCCCACGGATGGTCGCGACCAGCGACTCCGAACCGTCGATCGGCTGGTCGCCGACCTTGGTGATCACGTCACCGACCTTCAGCCCGGCTGCGGCGGCCGCGGCGCCGGACTCGACGCTCTTCAGCTCGGCGCCCTGGGTCAGAGTGTTGCCGCTGACATCGGAGACCGAGACCCCGAGCCGAGCGTGGGTTGGCTTCTGACCGTCGGTGATCTGGTTGATGATCGGCAGCACCTCGTCGATCGGGATCGCGAAGCCCAGGCCGATCGAGCCACCCGAGTCGCCGGCGGCGCTGCTGCTCGAGGTGCGGATCGAGGAGTTGATGCCGACCACTCGCCCCGACAGGTCGACCAGCGGGCCCCCCGAGTTGCCGGGGTTGATGGCGGCGTCGGTCTGGATCGCCGGGTACGTCGTACTCAAGTTCTGGGCGGACCTGCCGCCCTGGCCACCGAAGGG
>JBDSBU010000086.1:0-42982 GCA_039921445.1 Marmoricola sp.
ACACCGACCACCCCACACCGAGGATCGGCCGCGTTCTCGTCGCGCAGCACGCCCGAGGCCAGCAGCTGGGTCGCAGGCTGATGCAGCGCGCGCTCACCACGTGCGAGCAGCAGTGGCCCGGAGTCGCGGTCGAGCTCGGTGCCCAGGCGCACCTGATCGAGTTCTATGCCAGTCTCGGCTTCGACGCGGTCGGTGAGCCCTACGACGAGGACGGGATCCTGCACGTCTGGATGCGCAAGCCCCCAGGGCAGAGCTAGGCGGTCTCGCCCGCCAGGGCGTCGTACTCCTGCGCGTCGTGGGCGCTGAACATCGTGACTTCGTCGCCGTGGTCGGCGTGCAGGGTGCGCAGCCGCTCGGCGTTGGCGCGCCGAGCGCCACGGTCCATCTGCACGAGGTTCTGGAACATCGTCAGCCCGCTCGGGCAGGTCGGCGGCTGCTCCTTCTCGCCGTGGAAGAAGTAGGCGTCGCCGGCGTGCAGGAACCAGCCACCCTCCGGGCGGCGTACGGCGACACCGCTGTGGCCGCGCGTGTGGCCGCGCAGCGGCACCAGCAGGATGTCGTCCTCGAGCACCGCGACCGACTCGAAGCCCATCCAGCTCTCGCCGCCCTGCTCGTCGTCGTGGGCGAGCCAGCGCGGCCCGTGGGCCCACTGCGCAGGGACGTAGCGGTTCTTCTCCCTGACCGCGGAGCGCGACTTGGCCGCCTCCAGCTCCTCGGCCAGCACGTGCACCGTGGCGCTCGGGAAGTCCCCGATGCCCCCGGCGTGGTCGAGGTCGAGGTGGGTGAGCACGACGTCCGTGACGTCCTCGACCAGGTGGCCCAGCGCGCGGACCTGCGCCGCGGCGGTCTCGGCGGGATCGAGCGCGGGGCCCATCATCCGCACGAACGCCCGACCCATGCGCTTGCGCGGCTCGGCCAGGTCACCGCTGCCGAAGCCGGAGTCGACCAGGGTCAGGCCGTGCGGCCCTTCGATCAGCAGGCAGTGCGCGACCATGCGTCTGGGGACGACCCCGCCTGCCGTCACGGCCGGCGACATCGTGGCGCAGTTGAGGTGGTGGATGCGTGTGCTCACCGCCCGATCCTAGGCGGAATCAGGGGCTCTCGAGACCCCCGTAGGCTTGCGGCGTGCCCCTGTTGCTCGCCCCGCGCTACTGGGGTGCCCACCTGCTGATGGTGCTGGCCGTGGTCGCCGCCGTCGCCCTCGGCGTCTGGCAGTACGACGCCTGGGGTGCCCGTCGCGCCGCTGAGGCCCGCGATCTCTCCGACGTCCCGGCCGTCGCCCTGGACTCGGTGATCACACCGGACGGAGTGCTCTCCAGCGACGACCTGGGCCGACCCGTGGAGGTCAGCGGCACCTGGCTTCCGCAGAGCACGCTGTTCGTCTCCGACCGGCGTCACGACGGACGCAACGGCTTCTGGGTGATGACCCCCGTGCTCGTCGGTGACAGCGCCCTGCCCGTCATACGCGGCTGGTCGGCGGAGCCGGTGGCGCAACCGGTCACCGGAGCCGTCGAGCTGACCGGCTGGATGCAGGCCTCCGAGGGATCCAGCGTCCGCGACCCGGACCCCAGCGACGACGTGATCCCGGAGATGCGGATCGCCAGCATCGTGCAGCGCGTCGACGCTGACCTCTACAGCGCCTATGTGGTCTCCAAGAGCACGAGCACCCCCGCCGCCACGGCCGGGCTCGCTCAGGTGGCGCCGGACTCGATCCCTGCGGTCACGCAGTTCACCGCCCTGCGCAACCTGCTCTATGCCTTCCAGTGGTGGATCTTCGCGGGCTTCGCGATCTTCATCTGGGTGCGGTGGTGCCGTGACACCTTGGCTGCCGTGCAAACCGAGCAGGTAGCGTCGCCGTCGTGAACCCGCCCGACCTCCCGCCCGCTGTGGCTTCCGCGCTGATCCGCTACCGCGCGATGGCGTGGATCGTCGGCGTGCTTCTGATCGTGCTGGTCCTGATCGGTGTGCCGTTGGCCAACTTCGACGGGACCGCGATGTGGGGCATCTTCGGCTCCACGCCGGCGATCTGGACCGACGGGACGCAGGCGCACGCGGTGGGCGAGTGGATCACCACCGTCCTGGGCGTCGCTCACGGCTGGCTCTACATGATCTTCCTGGTGATGGCCTTCATGCTCTCCCGCCGTGCAGGGTGGTCGATGAGGTTCACCCTGGTCACCTTGGCCCTGGGCACCGTGCCGGTCCTCAGCTTCTGGGCCGAGCGTCGCGCCACCGCCGAAGTGCGCCGCACCCACGCGCACGTCGCCTGACCCACGATGTCCCCGCGCACCGCCTTCGTCCTGGGCGGTGGTGGCCTGCTCGGCGCGGTCGAGGTGGGCATGCTCCGGGCGCTGCTCGAGCACGACGTACGACCCGATCTGGTGCTGGGGACCTCGGTCGGCGCGCTCAACGGCCTCGTGGTCGCCGCAGACCCCACCCCGGCGGTCGTCGACCGCCTGCTCGACCTGTGGAGCTCGGTCGCGGCGAGCAACGAGGTCTACGCCGACAGCACCTGGCGCCAGGTCCGCCGAGCCGTCCGGACCGGCACCCATCTGCACTCGGCGCGCCCGCTGCGTGAACTCCTCGAGCAGGAGTACGGCGAGACCAGCTTCGCCGACCTCGCGGTGAGCTTCCAGTGTTGTGCCGCGAACATCGAACGGGCCGCCGAGCACTGGTTCGACTCCGGTCCTGTCGTCCCGGCCGTGCTCGCCAGCGCCGCGGTCCCCGGTCTTCTGCCTCCAGCACTGGTCGGTGGCGAGCACTTCCTCGACGGCGGCATCGTGAACTCCATCCCGGTCGGGCGCGCGGTCCAGCTGGGAGCCGAGCGGATCTTCGTGCTCCAGGTCGGCCGGATCGACCGGCCCCTGAAACCCCCGAGCAAGCCGTGGGAGGTCGCCCGGGTCTCCTTCGAGATCGCCCGCCGGCACCGGTTCGTGCGCGAGCTGGCGGAGGTGCCCGACGGGGTGGTCACCCACGTGCTCCCGGCGGCCGGGTCGGTCAGGGACGACTCCGCGCGCGCCTACCGCGACACCTCCCAGGTCGCGACGCGCATCGAGGCGGCGTACGTCGCCAGCCGCGACTACCTGGACCGAGAGCTGTGATGTCGCCACTCGTGGCGCGGATCCTGCAGCGCACGGTCGTTGCTCCCCTGCTGATCGTGCTGACCGTGGTGCTCTGGTCGACGCTGCCGCTGTGGCTGGTTGCCGCCGGGCTGCTCTCGCCCCGAGCGCCCGGATGGTTGCGCCCGGTGAGGCTGTTGTGGGTGCTGGTGGTTCACCTGACTCTGGAAAGCCTGATCCTGGTGGAGCTCTTCGGCCTCTGGCTCGCCTCGGGCTTCGGCCGCTGGATCCGGACGCCGTTCTTCGAACGGATCCACTACGACATCGTGCAGGCCTACCTCGGGATCTTCTTCCGGGAGGCCCGGCGGGTGCTGCGGCTGCAGATCGAGACCATCGGCCCCACTCCGGACGCCCGCCCCGGAGAGCCGCTGCTGGTGCTGTGCCGCCACGCGGGACCGGCGGACTCGTTCACGCTGATGTATGCGCTGATGCACTGGTATCACCGGGAACCCCGCGTCGTGCTGAAGGACTCACTCGCCTGGGACCCCGCGCTGGGTGTCTTGCTGACCCGGCTGCCGAGCAGGTTCGTCTCTCCGGTCCCACGTCCGGGCCGCGACCTGGAGACCGAGGTGGGCGACCTGGCGCGCAACCTCGACGGAAACGACGCCTTCGTGATCTTCCCCGAGGGCGGCAACTTCACCCCCGAGCGGCGCGAGCGGGCGATCGCGAGGTTGCGCCGCCTGGGCATGCACAAGATGGCCGAGCGGGCGGACTCGATGATGCACGTGCTCGCGCCTCGTCCCGGCGGCGTCCTGGCCGCGCTCGATGCCGCGCCGGGCGTCGACGTGCTGCTCGTCGCGCACACCGGCCTGGACCACGTGGTCAGCGTCGCCGACGTGTGGCACTTCCTGCCCATGGACAAGCGGCTGCGGATGCGGTGGTGGCGGATCCCGCGTGAGGAGATCCCTGAGGGCCGCGAGGAACGCATCGACTGGCTCTTCGCCTGGTGGCGCGAGATCGACGAGTGGGTCGCTCAGCACCGGCCCGAGACCAACGAGCGACGCCCGCCGCACCAGTGAGGTGTGGCGGGCGTTGCCCTTGTGCGTCGTTCGACGCCCGGGATCATGAACGATTCACGGGCGGGGGTCGTCCACGTCCGATACGTCGATGTCTTCGGCGGGGGAGTCAGGAGTGGTGACGGGGTGCGGCTCCTCCGTGGAGTCCGACATCCGCTCGCCCGGAGCGGCGCCGCCGAGGTCCTCCTCGGTCGACCCGTCCGTGGGGACAGCAGCAGCGTGGCTGCCCGACATCGGCGCCGCGGGGGACGGCGGGGTCGAAGGCGCCGGCGGTGCGGGCGGAGTCGGGGAGTAGGAGGTCTGCCAGTTGTCCGACTCGCCACCACCGGACAGCTTCTTGGCCGCGGCACCGGCGACGCCGACGACGACAGCGAGGAGCAGCAGCTTGCGCTTCTTGCCCTTCTTCTTCACCGGCTCGCCCTTGATCGCTGCTGCAGCGTTGGCGCTGCGCTCGCGCGCCTCCTCCGCGAGCAGGGTGGCCTGGGCGCGAGCGTCGCTGACGCCCTGCTGGACCACCGGCAACACCTCGGAGCGGAACCGGTCGCGCGCCGACTCCACGTGCGGCGCGAGCTGGTCGCGAGCGTCCTGCAGGTGTGGGGCGATCTGGTCGCGGGCCTCGGTGAGGCGGGGGCCGATCTGCTCGCGGGCGTCGGCGAGGCGCGGCGCCAGCTCGTCGCGGGCTCTCTCCACGTGGGGGGCGATGGCGTCGGTGAGGTCGTTGGCCAGGCTTTGGGCCTGCTCGACGAACTTCTCCTTGCGGCTCTTGGCAAACATGGGTGGTGGAACTCCCTTTGTCGTTGGGGGCTGGCTCTGCTCGTGAGGGTCTTCGGGCGGTTCAGCGCGGGACCCCCCTCGATCATGCCCGTCCGGGAGCGTGAATTAAACCCGTGTCAGGACGCGGGCAGTGGGGTACGGCGCTCCGCGGAGCCATTGTGCGACGGCGGCTGGGGGGCGCTGGGGTCGCGTGGGAGGATCGTCGCCGAAGCGCGCTGAGCGCAGACACCGGAGAAAGGCAGTACATGTCCGACCTCAAGGCCACGATGAAGACCACCCGTGGCGACATTGTCATCAACCTGTTCCCCAACCACGCCCCGGCAACGGTGGAGAACTTCACCGGCCTCGCCGAGGGCACCAAGGACTACACCGACGACTCAGGTCGTTCTGGTGAGCCCTTCTACAACGGCCTCGGCTTCCACCGCGTGATCGAGGGCTTCATGCTGCAGGGCGGCTGCCCCCTCGGCACCGGCACCGGCGGGCCGGGCTACAAGTTCAAGGACGAGTTCCACCCCGAGCTGCAGTTCGACCGCCCCTACCTGCTCGCGATGGCCAACGCCGGCCCGGGCACCAACGGCTCGCAGTTCTTCATCACCGTGGGCGCCACTCCGTGGCTGAACAACAAGCACACCATCTTCGGTGAGGTGGCCGACCAGGCCTCGCGCGACGTCGTGGACGCCATCGGCGCCACGGCCACCGGTCCGGGCGACCGCCCGCTCGAGCCGGTCGTGATCGACACCCTGGAGATCGAGCGCGGGTGACAAGCAGCGTCGGCGGGTCGGAGGGTGCCGCGACGGCACCCCCGACCTGCTACCGCCACCAGGACCGCGAGACCTGGATCAGCTGCCAGCGCTGCGCCAGGCCGATCTGTCCCGACTGCATGAACTCGGCCTCGGTCGGGTTCCAGTGTCCGCACTGCGTGCGTGAGGGTGCCAAGTCCACGCGCCAGGCCCGGACGCCGTACGGCGGAAAGCGCACCGAGGACCCTCGGATCACCTCGTTCGTGCTGATCGGGCTCAACGTGCTGGTGTGGCTGGCGATCATGGCCACTGGTGGCGCAGGCAGCACCCTGGTCGACAAGCTGGCGTTGCTGCCCGGGTCGGCCAACCGCCAGCTCTCCAACGGGACCATCTCGCTGGTCCAGGGCGTCAACGACGGCGCCTACTGGCAGCTGGTCACCTCGATGTTCACCCACGTCCAGCCACTTCACCTCGGGTTCAACATGTTGGCGCTCTACTTCCTCGGGCCGACGCTGGAGGGCGTGCTGGGACGCGCGCGCTTCCTGGCGGCGTACTTCGTCTCCGGGCTCGCCGGATCGGCCGCGGTGATGGTGCTCTCGGCACCCAACGGCCAGACCCTGGGTGCTTCTGGCGCCATCTTCGGAATGATGGGCGTCCTGGTCGTGGTGGCGCTGAAGGTTCGTGGACAGGTGCAGTCGGTCGCCATGTGGATCGGGCTGAACCTGATCTTCACCTTCACGATCCCGAACATCTCGTGGCAGGGACACCTCGGGGGCCTCGCCGGCGGCCTGATCGTGGGGGCAGCCATGGTCTACGCGCCGCGAGCCCGCCGCCCGCTGGTGCAGTGGGGCGTGACGTCGTTGGTGCTGCTGGTCTCCCTCGTCGCGATCGCCGTCAGGATCAGCACGCTCTGAGCTGACGACCGAGCGCCGCGCGCCCAGCCGGAAGTTATCCACACCTGGGGACAACCCTGTGGAGAACTACACGCGTGTAACTAGCCCCGCTGCTACTCCCACTTGGTGGCGAAGGTGAAGCCGACCGCCATGAACCCGATGCCGACCATCAGGTTGTACTGGCCGAGGTCCTTCATCAGGGGTACGACGTCGTTGTTTCCGATGAAGTAGTAGCTGACGATCCACAACAGCCCGATCAGGAAGCAGCCGAGCATCCCGATCACCACGCCACGCCCACGGCCGAGCGGCGTGAGCTTGTGGGAGGCGCTCATCAGACCGAGGAAGATCAGGCCGAAGCCGATGGCGAAGTTCCAGCGCGCCAGGTCGGCCATCCACGGGAGCGGGTTCGAGGGCTTCTTGGCCCCGGGGAACGACACGAACTCGGCCGCGTCCTTGGCCACGTTGAGGTAGACAGCGATCCAGGCGATGCCGAGCACGACCAGCAACGCCGCGATCGCGGTCCTGACGATCGAGGTCTGGTAGCCGCTGGTCAGCGCCGTGGGCTTGCGGGCGGCGGGCTTGGACACGGTCGCTCTCCTAGGAATTCGACGCCACGGGCATGTGGGTGGTCGTCGGTTAGCCTAGTCAGGTCAGATCCCATCCAGAGAGGGCGCCCCGTTGAGCACAGCTCGTCATCGTGAGCGCCACCTGTGGCGGATCGTCGCGGTGGGGGTCTTCGTGATGGCCGGGGCCTTGTTCGTGACCAGCGCCCTGAGCTCCGACGGGTTGGACCTGCGGGCCTCCAGCGTGACCGACCTCGACACCGTCGTACGCCAGGAGCGCCAGCGCAACGACGCCCTGCAGGTCGAGCTGGCTGCTCTCAACAAGGACATCGCCACGTTGGGTCGCTCGGTCGACGACGCTCAGGTCAAACGGGTGCAGACCCTCGTGGACGGACTCAGTGACGCTGCCGGCTTCCAGCCCGTGCACGGTCCGGCGCTGACCGTGGTGCTCACCGATGCTCCCAAGGACGTGGTCGCGGCCGCCCGTGCGGACGGCTCGATCGATGGTGACGAGCTCGTGGTCCACCAACAAGACATCCAAGCGGTCGTGAACGCCTTGTGGCTCGGTGGAGCCGAGGCGATGACCCTGCAGGGTCAGCGGGTGATCAGCACCACCGGGATCAAGTGCATCGGCAACACCGTCGTGCTGCACGGCGTCCCCTACGCCCCGCCCTATCGGATCACCGCGATCGGCGACGTCACCGCCTTGGAGGCCTCCCTCGACAACGACGACTACGTCGCGGGCTACAAGACCTACGTGGCCGCCCACGACCTGGGCTACGCGGTCAGCACCGACGACGACGTGATCATGCCGGCTTATGACGGCAGTCGTGAGCTGCGCTACGCCGAGGTCGGCGCCAGCGCGACCAGCCTGCGCTGAGCGCCCGACGGCGGCCGGGAGCACCCGACCCCGACCCGACCCACTCGACTGGGGTTCTCCTCAGGGGGTCGGTGTCGGGCTCGGCGTCGTGGTCGTGGGCGTTGTCGGACTGGGCGTGGCAGTGATGGTCGGGCTCGGAGCCTCGGTGGGAGGTGGCTCGTAGGTGGAGACCACGAGTGTGACCGTGCTGTCCTTGTCGAGGGTCTGGCCTGCGCTGGGGTTCTGCTGCAGCACTGTGCCCTTCTTGGCCACGGTCGCGTTGTCGGGCACGGTGCTCACCTTGAAGCCGGCGTCCTCGATCAGGCGAGTCGCTTCCTTCTCGGACTTGCCGACCACGTCGGGCACCTTCTCGGGACCGTCGGACCAGAAGAGCGTCACCTTCGAGCCCTCTGAGACGCCCGTCCCGGCGGGAGGCTGCATCTCCACCACCTCGTCGACGGGCGCGTCCTCGTCGCGCTGGGTGAGCACCACCGTGAGCTTCTGGTCTCGCAGGATCGCGGCCGCCTCGTCCTTGGACTTTCCGACGAGGTCGGGGAGCTCGAACTCCGGCGGTCCGGTCGAGAGCACGAAGTCGACCTTGTCGCCGGCGTCGACCAGGTCACCGGGCTGCGGCGTCTGGGAGATCACGCGGCCGCTGGGAACGTCAGCGCTGGCCGCCGAGGTGACCTCTCCCACCACCAGGCCCTTCTCCTTGATCGTGCGTTCGGCCTGCGGGCGGGTCATCCGCTCGATCGTGGGCACCGAGGTCTGCTCAGGACCGGGCGCGAAGAGCTTGGGGCCGAAGATCAGCGCGGCAGCGATCAGGGCGAGCAGGAGCACACCGAGGAGGATCATCGGGCCCTTGCGGCGGGCGGGCTCCTCCTCGAAGTCGCTGACCGCGGGCACCACCGAGGTGGCGTCGGCCGGAAGGTCCGCCGGCAGGAACGGCGCAGCTGCGGCCGCGGCGACTGCAGGAGCCTGGACGGGCTGGCCCTGGAGGTAGCGGTCGATGTCGGCCTTCATCGCGGCGGCGCTGGGGTAGCGGTCGACGACGCTCTTCGCGAGCGCCTTCATCACGATCGCGTCCACCTCAGGGGTGAGGTCCTCATCGAGCGTCGAGGGCGCCGGGGCCTGCTCGCGAACATGCTGGTAGGCCACGGCGACCGGGCTGTCACCGACGAACGGCGGGCGACCGGTGAGCAGCTCGTAGAGCAGGCACCCGGTGGAGTAGACGTCGGAGCGGGCATCGACGGTCTCGCCGCGGGCCTGCTCGGGGGAGAGGTACTGAGCCGTCCCGACGACCGCCGCAGTCTGGGTCATGGTGCTGGAGGCGTCGGAGACCGCTCGGGCGATCCCGAAGTCCATCACCTTCACGGCGCCCGACGGGGTCAGCATCACGTTGCCGGGCTTGATGTCGCGGTGGATGATCCCCGCACGGTGGCTGTAGTCGAGAGCACCGAGCACGTCGGAGGTGATCTCCAGGGCGCGTTCGGGCAGGATCTTGCGGCCCTCGCGGATGATGTCGCGCAGCGTCCGGCCGGCGACGTACTCCATCACGATGTAGGGCTGGGCGACGTTGCTGCCGTCGGTGGCCATCTCCTCACCGGTGTCGTAGACCGAGACGATGGCGTGGTGGTTCAGTGAGGCGGCGGACTGCGCCTCACGACGGAACCGGGCCTGGAAGGTGTTGTCGCTGGCGAGGTCGGTGCGAAGCCGCTTGATCGCCACCGTGCGCCCGAGTCGGACGTCGGTGCCCTTGCGGACGTCGGCCATGCCGCCACGACCGAGCAGCTCGCCCACCTCGTAGCGATCGCCGATGCGGTGTGGTTCGCTCATCGAGCACTCACCCCTTCTTTCCCTTCTTGCCCTTGCCGCCGGACTTGCTCTTGCCGCTCGACTTGCTCTTCTTGGGCTTCGCGGCCTTGGCGGGTGCTGGCTTCGGGGCCGGATCTGTGGCCGGCGCCTGGGTCATCGGAGCCTGGCTCCAGACCATCAAGGTGATCCGGCTGCCCTCGTCGACTGGTCCTGTCGGGCTGAGGTCCGCAACCGTCCCGGCCGCTTCGCTCCCCGGGTTCTCCTGGGTCTGCACGCGACTGCGGAGTCCGACCTGGTCCAGCGCCGTGCGAGCCTCCGCGACCGGCTTGCCGACGTAGGCCGCCCGCGAGACGCGCACCTGCGTCACGGCCACCCGAGAACCTGTGCCGGCGGAGGGGGTCTGCGCCGGATTCTTGCCAGTGAACGGGTCAGCGAGGAGCAGGGCGACGAACAGGACCAGGGCGAGCGCCCCGGCGGCGTACAGCGGCCACCGGCTGCGGTCCCTGAGTGCGGTGAGCGTCCCGAGCAGCGCCATCCGTGCCGCAGTCGGCTGCGCGGACGCGGCGAGCGGAGTGGTGGCAGCGGCCGCCGAGACGGTGAGCACCCGGGTGGCCTCGGGGCCGAGCGCGGCGGGAGTGGCACGCAGCGCGGCGGCCATCTCGGTGCCGTTGGCGTAGCGGACAGCGGGGTCCTTGGTCAGGGCGCGGCTGACCACCGCGGCCAGATCGGCAGGGACCTCGGCGGGCAGCGGCGGGGCGGGGTCGCGGATGTGGGCCAGGGCGATCGCCACCGGGGTGTCAGCGACGAAGGGTCGCCGACCGGCCAGGCACTCGTGCAGGAGTACGCCGAGCGAGTAGACGTCGCTGGCGGCCGTCGCGGTCTCTCCCTGGGCCTGTTCGGGAGAGAGGTAGTGCGGCGTGCCGATGATCTCCCCCGTCCGGGTGATCGCCACCTGGTCGGCGGCCCTGGCGATGCCGAAGTCGGTGATCTTGACGACTCCGTCGTCGGTGACCATCAGGTTCGCCGGCTTGACGTCGCGGTGCACCACCCCGGCCGCGTGGGCGACTCCGAGCGCGTCTGCGGCCTGGATCACCAGCGCGCGTGTCTGCTCGGGGTCCAGCGGTCGACCGCCGACGAGGAGCTGCGAGAGCGGGCGGCCCTCTACCAGCTCCATCACCAGGAAGGGGGTGTGACCCTCCTCGAGCTCGCCGTAGTCGAAGACCGAGGCGATGTTGGGGTGGTGCAGGCCAGCAGCGTGCCGGGCCTCAGCGGCGAAGCGGGCGCGGAAGGTGGGGTCGTCGGCAAGCTCCTGCTTGAGCACCTTGACCGCCACCTCGCGGCCCAGAACGGTGTCGCGAGCCCGCCAGACCTCGCCCATCCCGCCGGTGGCGATCCGGCCGACCCGCTCGTAGCGTTCCCCGGCGGTCAGCTGGTCGAAGCTCACCGCCTGATCACCGCTTCCATCACGGCCTTGGCGATCGGGGCTGCCAGACCGCTGCCGGAGATCTTGTCACGCGCGACTCCAGCGTCCTGGACGAGGACGGCGACGGCCACCGACGGGTCGCCGGCCGGGGCGAAGGAGACGAACCAGGCGTAGGGCGGGCGCTCGGGGGAGCTCTGCGCCGTACCGGTCTTGCCGGCGACGTCGACCCCGTCGATCGCGGCGCTCCGGGCGGTCCCGCCGGTGACGACGGCAACCATCATCTCCCGCAGGTCACGCGCCGCCGAGGAGCTCATCGCCGGCTGGTCCGGCATCTGCTCCGGGTCGGTCTTGTTGATGACGTCGAGCTTCGGCGAGCGGATCTCATCGACGAGGTAGGGCTTCATCACCACGCCGTTGTTGGCGATCCCGGCACCCACCATCGCCATCTGCAGCGGGGTGGCGGCCACGTCGAACTGGCCGATGGCCGAGAGCGCGGTCTGGGGCGGGTCGGGGTTCTCGGGGAACCTGCTCAGGGCCTGCCTGGTCAGGGCGTCGTCGAGGTCGGTGAAGCTGCGCTTGCCGAACCCGAACTTCTGCGCGGTCTCACGGATCGGGTCGGGGCCGAGCTTGAGGCCGACGTCGCCGAAGGAGACGTTGCAGGAGACCTGGAGCGCCCGGGTCAGGGTGATCTTGTCGGCGCCGCACGAGCCTCGGTTCTCGTTGACGAGGTCGGTGGTGGTCTGTGGCAGGTCGAGGGTCGCGCCGCCGGGCACGAGGGTGTCGGGGGTGTACTTGCCGGAGTCGAGAGCAGCCGCCGCGGTGACCAGCTTGAACGTCGAGCCGGGTGGCAGCACCTCCTCGATCGCTCGGTTGTTCAGCGGGCTGAGCTTGTTGTCCTCCATCCGCTGCTTGGTCTTGCCCACCGAGGCGAAGTCGTGGGTGGCCAGCTTGTTGGGATCGAAGGTCGGGCTGGAGACCATCGCCAGGACCTTGCCGGTGCGCGGCTCGAGCGCGACCACGGCTCCGGTGATGTTCTCCCCGAGTGCCTTGAGTCCGTCGTACGCCGCCTGCTGCGCCGCGGGGTTGATCGTCAAGGTGACGCTGCCGCCCTTGGGCGACTGGTTGTCGACGAGGTCGACCACCCGGTTGACGAACAGCGCGGAGTCACTGCCGGAGAGGATGGAGTTCTGGGTCGACTCCACGCCGCCGAGGCCCCAGTCGCGGGAGAAGAACCCGGTGAGGTGGGCGTACTGCGGGCCGGAGGGGTAGCTGCGCTGGAACTGGTACTGGTCCTTGGACTTGTTGCTCTCGGCCACGGCCTTGCCGCGGACCAGGATGGCGCCACGTTCGCGGGAGAACTCCGCGTCGCGGACGCGCTTGTTGTCGGGATGCTTGCTCAGCGACGTGAGGTCGTCGGCCTGCCAGTACTGCACGTAGCTGGCGTTGATCAGCAGCGCCAGGAACAGCACCATGCAGGCCACTGCCAGGTTGCGAATGGGCTTGTTCATCGGACGACCTTCACCACCTGGGTGGCATCGGCGTCGTAGTCGCCACCATCTGACTCGACCAGCTCCGGCGGCGGGCGACGGGCGTGGTCGGAGATCCGGATCAGCAGGGCGATCAAAGCCCAGTTGGCCACCAGGCTGGAGCCGCCGTAGGAAAGGAACGGCGTCGTGAGGCCGGTCAGCGGGATCAGCTTGGTGACGCCACCGATGACGACGAAGACCTGGAGGGCCAAGACGATGGCGAAGCCGGAGGCCAGCAGCTTGCCGAAGTTGTCGCGACAGATCAGTGCCGTGCGCAGGCCACGCTCGACCAGGATCCCGTAGAGCAGGATCACCGCCATCACACCGGTCAGCCCGAGCTCTTCACCGAGTGAGGGAATGATGAAGTCGGAGTAGGAGAACGGGGTGATCTGGGGATCGCCCTGACCCAGGCCACGACCGACCAGCCCGCCCCAGGCCATCCCGTAGAGCCCCTGCACGATCTGGTAGGCGCGGGCATCGGGATCGAACGGGTCCAGCCACGCCGCGACCCGCAGCTGCACGTGGCCGAGGGTCAGATAGCCGACGTAGGCGCCGACGGCGAACAGCGAGCCGCCCACCACCAACCACCCCGGCCGCTCGGTCGCGGTGTAGAGCATCACCAGGAACAGGCCGAAGAACAGCAGCGAGGAGCCGAGGTCGTTCTGGAAGACCAGGATGCCCAGGGAGAGCAGCCACATCGCCAGGATCGGTCCGAGGTCACGACCGCGGGGGAGGTCGACGAAGAGGAACCGACGTCCGGCCAGCGCGAGGGCGTCGCGGTGCAGCACGAAGTAGCCGGCGAAGGCGATCACCAGCAGCAGCTTGGCGATCTCACCGGGCTGGAAGCTCATCGGACCGATGTTGATCCAGATCCGGGCACCGTTGATGTTGCGGCCGATCCCGGGCACGAGCGGCAGCAGGAGCAGCACGATCGCGGCCAGGCCTGCGGTGTAGGTCAGTGACTGCAGCCGACGGTGGTCGCGCAGGCCGACGATCACGCCGATGAAGAGTGCGACCCCGAGGGTCATCCAGATCAGCTGGGTGCCGGCGAAGGTGCGGACGGTGTCGTCGCTGGCCTGGTTGGCCAGGTCGATCCGGTGGATCATCGCGAGGCCGAGCCCGTTGAGCGCGGAGACGATCGGCAGCAGGATCGGGTCGGCGTACTCGGCGAACCGACGGATCACCACGTGGCAGACGATCACCAACCCGGCAAGCCAGGCTCCGTAGGTGAACAGGTTCACCGGGGTGGCCCCATCGACGCCGACGCCGACTGCGGCGTAGGCGCCGATGCCGACGGCCAGGCTCATCAACAGCAGCACCAGCTCGGCGCCCCGCCGACGGCGGTGCACGAAACCCATCAGGCCCGCGGGGCTGCTCGCATTGGCGCTCATGAGGCGGGCTCGCACACTGCCGGCGTGCGGGTCGGACTGGCAGTTGCGCTGGGGCTGGCGCCGGGAGTCGGGCTGGCGCTCGGCTTCGGAGTGGTCGTGGCGCCGGCCGTGGGCTTGGCGGTCGGCTTGGCTGTGGGTTTGGCTGTGGCGGTCGGTGTGGGTGTCGGCTCGGGGCAGACCACCAGGCGCTCCAGCCGGCTGACCACACCACGCGCGTCGACGAGGCTGCTGGCGCTGATCCCGTCGCGGACCTGGCGTGCGTTGTAGGACGGCAGGTCGGCCAGGGTGAGCTTGCTGGCCTCCTCCACGTCGTGCAGCTGTACGCCGGGCAGGTCGGCCTGGACGCCGCGGAAGATCACCACCTGCTCGCCGTCGGCCGCGACGTAGTACTGCCCCTGGCTCCAGCGGTAGCCGGCGATCGCGATCACCGCAACCAGGCCGACCACGATGGCCAGCACCAGGAACCGACGCACCCAGAGGAAACGTCGCGGTGCCCGCGGGGCATAGCGCAGCTCCTCAGGGTCGACGTCGTCACCGGAACCACCTGGACCCTCGTGCGGGACCGGGTCGAGCTCGCCGGTGTCGGTGACGCGCAACGACTTCCCGTCGAGTCCTGCGCCGCGCTTGCGCGGTTGATCGACGGCGGCCCCCACGATCATCGGCCCGGTGGTGGCTGCCGCGGTGGTCTCCACGTTGTCCACCTCGTCGTCACCGATCAGGTCGGCGACGATCACGGTGACGTTGTCGGTGCTGCCAGCCTCGAGGGAGGCGCTGATCAGGGTGACCGCGGCGTGGTCGGGACTGCCGTCGGCCAGGATCCGGGTCAGGTCGTCGTGGTCGAGGACTCCCGAGCAACCGTCGCTGCACAGCAGCAAGCGGTCGCCGAGGGCCAGCTCCAGGGTGAAGACGTCCGGCTCGGGCTCGTGCACCCCGTCGACCGCACGCAGGATCAGGTTGCGGTGTGGGTGCACCCGCGCCTCGTCCTCGGTGATCCTGCCCTCGTCGATCAGACTCTGCACGAAGGTGTGGTCGGTCGTCAGCTGGGAGAGCTGACCCTCACGCATGAGGTAGCCCCGGCTGTCGCCGACATGCCCGACGCCGAGGTGGGTGCCGTCGAAGATCACGCCGGTGACCGTCGTGCTGGTCCCCTCGATCTCCGGGCTCTCACGCACCAGGTCGGCCAGCCGGTCGTGGCTGCGATGGATCGCCCCTGCCAGGGCGGAGAGCATGTCGTTGCCGGGCGCCTCGTCGAGACGGCGCAGCTCCTGGACGGTGGCGCTGCTGGCGATGTCGCCGCGCGCCGAGCCTCCCACGCCGTCGGCGACCACGAGCAGGTGCGGACCGGCGTACCCCGAGTCCTGGTTGTCCTTGCGCACCCGACCCACGTCGGACATCGCTGCGTAGCGGAGCTTCACTTGCGCAGCTCCAGGATCGTCTTGCCGATGCGCACCTGGGTGCCGAGCTCGAGTGCGGTGGCCTGGGTGATCCGGCGGGTGCCGATGTAGGTGCCGTTGGTGGAGCCGAGGTCCTCGACGAACCACTGCTCCCCGGAGCTGGCGATCCTGGCGTGCCGGGTGGAGACGTAGTCGTCGTCGAGCCGGATCGCCGCGTCGTTGCCACGACCGATCAGCAGCGGTGCCTTCTCCAGCGAGATCGCCTCGCCGCGGTTGCCACCCTCGACGATCACCACCTGCGTGGGTGCGCCGCGCCGGGGCTTCGCCGGCTTGGTGCGTTGGCGGGGGCGGCGTTCCTTGGTCGCGGCCGCGGCACCGGCCTGGCGGGGGGCGCGGGCGCCGAACATGTCCGAGCGGATCACGGAGATGCACGAGAGCACGAAGATCCACAGGATCGCGAGGTACGCGAACCGGATCAGGACCAGGGTCAGCTCGGACACAGCGGGATCACCCTTGTTTGATGCGCAGGGACATGGTGGTGGTGCCGATCTTGATCGTCGCACCGTCGGCGAGGGCTGCCTTCTCGACGCGCCTGCCGTTGACCGAGACACCGTTGGTGGAGTTCAGGTCGAGCACGGTGATCCGCGGGGGGCCACCGAGGTCCTGAGCCTCTTCGACGCGGATCTCGATGTGCCTGCGTGAGATGCCCGGGTCGTCGATGCGCAGGTCGGCCTCGTTGCCGCGACCGATCACGATGCCCGGAGGTGAGAGAGGCAGGTTCTCACCGTTGACGACGAGGGTTGCGGTGGCTCGGCGTACCTGCGTGTCGGTGGGGTCACCCGATGAGTTGCTGACCGTGGAGACGGCCTTGCTGCGCACCCGGAACCGTCCGGTGGTCAGCTCGGCGGTGGGCTCCAGCACGATGCTGACCGGACCGGTGAAGACGTAGGACTGCTGGCCGGCGTGGTCGCGCAGCATCTCGACCAGCTCCTGCGTCAGCTGCGGACCCAGCCCGACCAGCCGCTCGTGGTCGGTCTCGGAGAGCTCCACATGGAAGTCGTTGGGCACCAGGCGACGGTCCCGGCTGAGGATCTGCGCGGAGTTGTCGATCTCGCGGTTGAGCGCCGAGGCGATCTCCACCGGTTGTACGGCGCTGCGGAAGGTGCGCGCGAAGACGCCGGAGATCATCTGCTCGAGTCGGGTCTCGAAGCGTTGCAGTCTGGTCATGGCGCCTCCTCTCGGATCGGGCTGTTCCTCGACGTGGTGCTGTGTGACGTGGCGATGGTATCGGTCTCCTCCCGTTCGGTTGAGGCCGGTTTGGGCGGGCCCGTCGGCGTGGGATAACCTGAGCTCGCTTCTGGCGCGAGTGGCGGAATAGGCAGACGCGCACGGTTCAGGTCCGTGTGCCCGAAAGGGCGTGGGGGTTCAACTCCCCCCTCGCGCACAACCACAGCCCCAGGTCTTCGGACCTGGGGCTTCGTCTATCCGGGTGGGGGCCCGAGGTGATGGCATCTACACCTCGTCCGGGATCGGGTCGAGCCAGGCAAGCTGTCGGCGCCGGTGCCGTCGCACGGTACGTCGACGAGTGGCGCTGAGCTGGGTGGCACGAGTCCTGATCCTTGACTCCGAAGCCGTCTCGGCCCTGGCGGAGAAACGGACGGGGATGGCCGAGCGGCTGGCCCCGTCGGTCGTGATCACAGCCGACACCTCCGACCTGGAGCTCCTCGTCGTCGGGTTCGACGTCAAGATCTCGGCGGTCTGAATTCGATCCTGGCTGTAGTCATGGGGGCGGGTCGTTAGCCTCGGCGCATGCCGAGCGAGATGACACTGTCCCTGCTGCCGAGATCCGAGCACGAGGCGCTGGCAGGCTTCCTCGACGCCCAGCGGATCGGGCTGATCCGCAAGGTCGAAGAGGTGAGTGACGAGCTGGCGCGCCGGGCGCCGACCGCGAGCACGCTGTCGTTGCTCGGACTCATCAAGCACGCCGCGACCTGGGAGCAGCGCTGGTTCGAGGTGATCGTGGCCGGGCGGCAGTCACCGGGCCGGTGGCCCGAGGTGAGGCCCGAACCGCGTGATGCCGAGCTAATAGTCAGTGACAGCGACACCGTGGAGCACTGGATCGAGGTCTATCGCGGGCAGATCGAGAAGTCGAAGGCGATCGCCGCCTCGATGGACCTGGCCGCCCCCTGCGCGCGGACCGACATCATCGAGTGCAACCTGCGCTACGTCGTGTTCCACATGATCGCGGAGACCGCGCGCCACGCGGGTCACGCAGACATCATCCGCGAGACCCTCGACGGAGCACGCGGCATCTGAGCGAGACCCAATCGACGCTCAGCGTGGGCTGCCCACCCAGTCGCTGTAGAAGATCCCGAGCCCAGTCGCGACGCAGACCCCCGTGATCACCCAGAAGCGGACCACCACCGTCACCTGCTCCCAGCCGAGCAGCTCGAAGTGATGCTGGAGCGGCGCCATCCGGAAGAGTCTCTTCCCCACGCCGGTGGTGCGCCTGGTCAACTTGAACCAGGACACCTGGAGCATCACCGAGCCGGTGACGGCGACGTACAAGCCCCCCAGGACGATCAGGAGCAGTTCGGTCCGTGTCAGCAGGGCGAGCCCGGCCATGGCTGCCCCAAGGGCGAGCGAACCGGTGTCTCCCATGATGATCCGTGCCGGAGAGGCGTTCCACCACAGGAACCCGAAGCAGGCGCCGGTCAGGGCGGCGGCAACGGTGGCCAAGTCCAGCGGAGAAGCCACCTGGTAGCACAAGCCGCTCGTCTGGCCGGCGGCTCCGCACGAGTGGCCGTTCTGCCAGATGCCGATGATGGTGTACGCCGCGAAGACCATCGCTGCACTGCCGGTGAGCAGCCCGTCGAGTCCGTCGATGAGGTTCGTGGCGTTGCTGGTCCCGTTCACCATGAACCAGATCAGCGCCATCACGAGCAACCACGGCAGCGTCGGGCCGAAGTCACGGACGAGGGACAGCTTGCGAGACACGGCCGCCTCCGCCCCCTCCTGCAGACCGGGATAGAGCGCCAGGAACCCGAACGTGAGGCTGACGACGGTCTGCCCCAACAGCTTGGCCTTGCTCCGGAGACCGAGGCTGCGCTGCTTCTTGACCTTGATGAAGTCGTCGAGGAACCCCACCCCCGACATGCCCACCAGGAGGAAGAGCACCAGCAGGGCGGACCGCGAAGGCAGGTCCCACGTCAACAGCTTGGCGGATGCATAGCCCAGCACCACCGAGACCACGATGGCAGCACCGCCCATCGTGGGGGTGCCCCTCTTCATGTGATGCGTCTTCGGGCCGTCGTCGCGGATCAGCTGCCCAAGGCCCCAGGAGGCGAACTGCGGGATCGCCCAGCGGGTGAGGAACAACGACAGCATCAGTGAGCAGGTGCCGCTCAGCAGGATGACCTTCAACCGAGTCCGTACCGATCGTGTGTGTGGAAGTTCTCGTCCCGATCGTCGCAGGAGGGCTTCTCAGCCTCCGGGAGGCTCGCCACCCTCACGTGCGTGGTACGCCGCGACGGCGGAGTGCAGCGTCGAGAAGATCCGATCCGGCCCGATCCGGTCGAGGATCCCTGACGGGGCCAGGTCGGCCAGAAGGTCCTGCTTGACCCGGGTCAGACCCATTTCGATGCCTCGGTCGGCCAGCTCGAGGCGCAGCACCTCGAGGGCGTCGACCGCGGTGATGTCGACCTCGCTGATCGCCTCGGTGTTCAGCACGAACCACACGATCGGGGTCTCGGACGCCGCGATCGACGACAGGGCTCGGGCCCGGAAGTTCTCGGCGTTGGCGAAGAAGAGCGGCGAGTCGTAGCGGTAGATCATCAGTCCCGGGACGACCGAGGCGCCGGGAAAGTCCTTGACGTCGTGCATGCCCGCCAGCCCGGGCACGGATCCTTCGACGGCGTCGTGCGGACGGGCCACCCGGCGCAGCAGGTCGAGCACCGAGAACCCGATCGCGACCAGGACGCCGTCGAGGACCCCGACGACCAGGACTGCGAGCGTCGTACCCAGCGCCAGGAGCAGCTCGCTGCGTCGGAAGGCCCCGAAGCGTCGGAACTCCGAGACCTGGACCAGCCTCACGGCCGCATACATGACCACGGCGCCCAGCGCAGCCGTCGGGAAGGCGGCGAGCAGGGGGCGCGCGGTGAGCACGGCCACCAGCGTGAAGAGCACCGTGAAGCCGCCCGCCAGCTGGGTGCGAGCGCCCACGGCGTAGGCGATCGCTGTGCGGCTCCCACTGCTGCTGACCGGCAAGCCGTGCAGGAGCCCGGCCCCGAGGTTGGCGGCGCCGAGGGCGAGCAGCTCACGGCGATCGTCGATGCGGCCCGCTCCACGGGCGGCGAATGCCCGCGCTGTCAGCACGTTGTCGGTGTAGCCCACGAACGCGACGCCCAGGGCCGGGCCGAGGAGGGAGAGCACCTCGACGGCAGAGAGGTGGGGTACGCCGGGGAGCGGTAGGCCCGCGGGGATCCTCCCGATCACCTGGACCCCCTCGTCGCGCAGGTGGAGCACCGCGACCGCAGCCGTCGCTCCGAGCATCCCGAGCAGTGCCATGGGCGAGCGGGGCCAGCGGGCCGAACCCAGAAGCAGGACGGCCAACGTGGTCAGTCCAAGTGCCAAGGTCGGACCATGCACCTCCCCCAGGTGGCGTGCCACGAAGACCAGCTGGGGAAAGACCCCGTCCGCGTTCATCGGGACGCGAGTCAGCTTGCCAATCTGCGAGACCACCATGATCACGGCGATCCCGGTCATGTAGCCGACGAGCACCGGACGTGAGAGCAGCTGGGCGAGCACCGAGAGGTGCCCGAACCAGCCGAGCAGGCAGAGCACCGCCACGACCAGGGCCAGCGCCGCCGCGAAGTCACTGGGGTGCGCGGCGGCCCCAGCCACCGAACCCAGAGCCGCTGCCGTCAGGAGCGCGGTGGTCGACTCGGGTCCGACCGAGAGCAGGGGAGAGGAGCCCAGCAGGAAGTAGGCGGTCATGGCGCCGATGGCGGCCCACAGCCCGACCACGGCAGGCACGCCGGCCAGGGCGGCGTACGCCATCACCTGGGGGATGAGGTACGCCGTCACGGTGACGCCGGCGAGGGCGTCACGGCGCAGCCACGCGCGTTCGTAGCCCTCGGTCCAGCGAGGCAGTGCCCGGCGCGCGCGCATGGCTGCAACCTAGCGACACTCGCGCGCACGAGCGCTCGCCACGGGAAGACGATCAGGGGGTGGCTGGTTGCATGGAGGTGAACGGTCGACCCGGAGAGAAGGTAGGGACCATGACGAGCGAAGACAGCTCGAAGGAGCAGGGCGGTCAGGTCTCGGAGGTCTCCGGGATGGAGGCCGCGGGCGCTGGTGAGCCGATCATGCCCGACCAGGCGGTCGCCGGGGCTCCGGACGCGGAGAGCGGCGAGGTCCAGGAGGGCACCGCCGGACCGAATGCGCGCCCGGTCCACAACGAGCCCGGCCTGAAGTCGCCGACGTCTCGGTGAAAGGGGCGGGCGGCCGGCGTCAGAGGGTACGACGGACAGGTGACTCGTTCTCGTGGGTCCAGCCGGAGCCGAGCCGGCGGCCAGTGAGCTCATCCCACTTCAGCCGGACGTAGAGCGGCCGCTGCCCGCCGGCCCATGGACGGGGGTCCCAGGTGCGCTGCACCAGCGCGATGTCCTCGGGGTCCTCGAGGCGCTCGGCAGGACCGACCGCGAGGACGCTCCAGCCCTTGTGGTCGGCGTAGTCGAAGAGGTCGATCTCGAAGGCGATCGGTGAGCTCCAGTCGTGCGAGGCGACGACGCCGTACGGCGTGGTGCGAAAGACGATCGCCTCGCTGACCATCGAGTAGTTCACCGGAAAGATCTGCGGTCCCTTCGGCGTGCACAGTCCGACCCGGCCGACGACTCCGGCCGCGAGCAGCTCGCGGCACTTTGCGTAGGGCATCTCCATTGGCTCGTTCATGACAACCAGCCTGCTCCCCCCAAGACGTTGCCGGCAGGGACCAAGGTCACAGCGAAGGTCCCGGGAGGACGCTCAGGCCCGGGTGCCGAGGTAGTACTCGCCGATCAGGTCGCCCAGGAGCGCACCGGCGGTGAGGTCGCTGGGCACGTGGCCGGCCATGTAGACCCGCGACCAGTCGATCTGCGCCTCGGTCCACTCGTACTGGCTCCGCCGCTCGGGGTCGAGGCCTGCGAGGTACGTCGTGGCGGCCGCACCGGCTGCCGCGTGCCGGGAGGGGTAGGAGCACGGGCACACCTGGCCCTTCGTCACGGTGTGGTCAGGCCGCAACGAGGGGTTCAGCACGTAGGGGGCCGACTGCTGGTAGCGCGTGCCGAGCGCGTCCGCGACCGTCTTGGAGAGTTTCAACATCGCCTTCACGTCGTCCTTGCGCACGGTGCCCTCGGCGGCCGGGAGCAGCTCGGCCTGGTCGTGGGCGTAGAGCTTCCACAGGTCCTTCTTGCCGTAGGCCTCCAGCCACGTGGCCGCCGTGACCCCGGCCTTGTCCCGGGTCCTGGAGACCTGGTCGACAGCTGTCAGCTCGGCGGCGCGCGCGGACTTCGCCGGTGGGGGCGGCACCTGCTGCTCGAGCCAGGTGGCGAAGGCCTTGTCGTCCCGGTTGCGCCCGTGTGCGTCGAACCAGGTGGCGATCAGCTCGTGCGCCCTGGGCGACTGACCGACGACCGAGCGCTCGGTCGCAACGATCGCGGCCTGGGGGAACAAGGCGGGTGGCGGGGCGGCTTCGATCCGGTCCTTCGCCGATGGGCTCGAGCCGAAATAGGTGACCCCGAGCGTGCCGCCCAGGACGGCCAGCACCGCCACGAAGGCGATCACGGCGTAGCGGGTGGGGATGCGTCTCATGCGGTCTGTCTCCGGATCTGTGGGGTGGTGCCGGGGCCGACGTGCAGGACACGCCCCCGAAGGCGGCGTACGTCGTTGTCGGCGATGTCTTCGCGCAGCAGGGCCGCTCCGGCGGTGTACTTGCTGAAGGAGGTCGGTCGGGCCCCGAGCCCGATCAGGAGGCGGTCGGCTTCACTGGGTCGGCGATCGCCCTTGGTCTCGACCAGCACGTGGCCCTCGTCGAGACGGACCTGCTCGCCATCGAGGTCACAGGTGACCTGCCAGTCCAAGGTCAGTCG
The DNA here is from genome assembly GCA_039921445.1 of Marmoricola sp. Taxonomy (GTDB): domain Bacteria; phylum Actinomycetota; class Actinomycetes; order Propionibacteriales; family Nocardioidaceae; genus Marmoricola. The sequence continues at coordinate 22,638 of JBDSBU010000086.1, forward strand.
CGCCGGGTCACGCCTCGTGCGGGCCAGGGTCATCCGCTCGTAGGCGACCTCGATCGTGGGCACCAGGGCGGCGACGTCGACGGGGATCGCGCGGTCCGCAAGGGTGCGCGTGACGAAGTCGCGGTCCGCCAGCGACAGCTTGCCGTAGGAGTCGGGGGAGCTCGGGGCGTAGACCTTCACGGTCTGCCCGCGGCCGTCTCGGGTCTTCACCTCCAGGCGGCACAGGCCGTCCTCGATGTAGAGCCGGCTGCGGACCTTCCAGCGGCGGCGCCTTCCCTGCACGTGTGCGCGCGCGGTCCACAGGTCGGCGGTGTCGAAGTAGGTGGTTCGGTAGTGCGTGCTCCGACGACCGGCGACATCGAGCACGGCCCAGTCATGCGAGAGCTCGGTCAGCAACCGGCGTACGAGCGGCACGGGCACGAGGTACTTGCGGTCCACGCGGGTCAGCGCTGCGGCATGGCCCTGGACCGTGGCCAACGAGACGTCCGGGCGTCCGGCGAGCGCGAGCTCAGCCAGCACTGAGTGCCTCCGTGGTCTCGGTGCGCTCGTCCAGCGGGGGTCGCCAGCCGCCCGCTGGCGCTGCGATGCGTACGGCGACCCGGGTGGTCTCCCGGACCAGGTCGACCTCTTCGATCACCACGTCGATCGGCTCGAGCTGCAGCCGTTGGACCACCGCCTGCGCCGCGTCGACCGGGCTGCCGACGGCGTGGTCGAGGGTGATCCTCAAGACCCTGGTGACAGGGGTCCGCGAACGAGTCTCATCGACCACCCAGAGCGCCGCGAGGAGAACGACGTCGAGCACCAGCACGAGCAGCAGGTGGCGCCCGGGCAGCCCGTTGACCAGCGCCAGCACCAGCGCGACGAAGGTGTAGGCGACGTCCTTGAGCGAGAAGGCGGTGCTGCGCAACCTGACCAGGCTGAGCAGTCCGAAGAGACCGAAGCCGACCCCGGTCGGGAAGTCGCCGGTGCCGATCGTCGAGACCGCCGCGAAGAGTCCGACGTTGAGCGCCGTGAAGACCAGCGTCATCTCGGGGGCAGCGAGGCGGCGACGGTAGAGCCAGCCGACCAGCAGCAGCATCGACAAGACGTCGATCCCGAGGCGGCCGACCAGGTCGAGGAGGTCGGTCAGGTTCATGAGGGGGACGCTAGGCAGCGCCACATGACGACAGCATGAAGGTGTCGAACCGGGACGGAACATACGCTGCGGGAGTGCATGTGGTGGTCGTCGACGACGAGGTCCGGATGGTCGAGCTGGTGACGCGCTACCTCCAAGAGGCAGGCTTCACCACCACGGGCTGCCACGACGGGGTCGCGGCGCTGGCTGCCGCGCACACCCCAGGCGTCGACGTGATGGTGCTGGACCTGATGCTGCCGGGGGTCTCCGGGCTCGAGGTGTGCCGGCAGCTGCGGCGCGAGGGCGTCGAGCTGCCGATCCTGATGCTGACCGCGCGAGGAGCCGTCGCCGAGCGAGTGGCCGGCCTCGAGGCCGGCGCCGACGACTACCTGGTCAAGCCGTTCGCGATGGAGGAGCTCGCCGCCCGTCTGCGCGCCATCGGCCGTCGTCGCGAGCCTGCCGAGCACCGGCTGGAGGTCGGCGACGTGGTCCTCGACCCATTGGAGCAGCGGGTGTGGATAGGCGGCGTGCTGACGGAGATCGCCCGACGGGAGTTCACGATGCTCACCGAGCTGATGCGCCATGCCGACAAGGTGGTCTCCCGCCAGCGGCTCTTCGACGTGATGTGGGAGGGCGAGGTGGACATCCGCAGCAACGCGATCGACGTACACATGTCGCGCCTGCGCACTCGGCTCGAGGCTTCGGGAAACGTGAGGGTCCAGACGCTGCGTGGGACCGGCTACCGGCTTGAGCACGATCGGTGAGGCCCGACCGGTGAGGCCCGACGTGAGGCTGTGGCAACGCCTGGTCGGGCGGCGTCCCCTGGTGACCCGGCTGGTGCTGGCCGTGGCGGCCGCGATGACGTTCGTGCTGCTGGTCGCGGCAGCCTTCGTGTGGTGGCGGGTGGCGTTCGCGCTCGATCGACAGCTCGACCAGGACCTAGCGGCCTGGCGCAGCGTCGTGGAGCGCGCGACCAGCCAAGGCGACGAGCCGCCGGCGGACACACCTGGCCAGACCTGGCAGGTCTATGACCAAGGAGGAGCGCTCGTTGGCGGCAACAGGGTGCTGCCCGCACTGGCGAACCCTGCCCAGGTACGTGACGCCCTGGCCGGTGACCCCGTGCAGTTCGACGTGGGCAGCTTCCTTCCGGTGCCGAGCCGTGCCTATCGCGCGGTGGCCAGTGTGGTGAGCACGCCGTCCGGCGACCGGGTCGTGGTCGCCGCGATCAGCCGCCGCAAGCACGACGAGGCGCTGCGCGAGCTTCTGCTCCAGCTCGCGATCGCCGACCTGCTCGCCCTCGCGGCGGCTTCGTTCGTCGGCTACCGCACTGCCCGGGCAGCGCTGGATCCGGTGGAGGCCTACCGGCGAGCGGCTGCGCGCGCCGGTGCCGAGGAGCTCGGCCGCCTGCCCGTCGCTGAGGACCGCGACGACGAGCTCTCCCGCCTCGGCCACACCTTCAACGACCTCCTGGCCCGGATCGAGTCGGGGGCAGCGCGCGAACGGCAGTTCCTCGCCGACGCCTCCCATGAGCTGCGGACGCCGCTGGCACTGCTCAGCACGGAGCTGGAGTGGGCCCAGCACCGGCCACGCAGCTCTGAGGAGATGACCGAGGTGATCGGCTCGTTGCGAGAGCAGGTCGCGCGGCTCGTCGGTCTGACCAACGCCCTGCTCGAGCTCGAGGAGCTGCGTGCCACCAGGCCGTTGCACCGCGAGGAGGTGCCTCTGCGCGAGGTCATCGCCGACGCCCTGCGCGATGCACCGCCCGAAGCCCGGCAGGGCACGGGTGGGATCGCCGTCGAGGTCCCGGACGTGGTGGTCCGCGTCAACCGCCGCTGGCTGACGATCGCGGTCTCCAACCTGGTGCGCAACGCGGCCCGGCACGGCGGGGGCCCGGTGACGCTCGAGGCGTCGTACGACGAACCGAGACTGCTGGTCGTCGTGCGCGACACCGGGGCAGGTTTCGCCGAGGACTTTCGCGCCGTGGCCTTCGACCGGTTCAGTCGGGCCGATGCCAGCCGCAGCACCCCCGGCTCCGGCCTCGGTCTCTACCTCGTTCAGGCGGTCGCGGTCGCCCACGGCGGGCAGGCCCGGATCCTGGCCGGCCCGGGCGCCGCCGTCGCTCTGGAGATCGACGCGCGCGGGTGACCCCGCCCCACCCCGGATTTACCCGCCGACCCGGCGCAGCAGACGCTGCTGAGAGGATCCGCCCATGTCTTCTCCTGCCGGCTGGCACGCCGACCCGTATCCCCTCGCCCCCGGCACGCCACCCCAGCTCCGCTACTGGGACGGCCAGGCCTGGACCGCGCACGTCAGCCCGAGCGCGCAGCCCGGCCAGAACGTCCAGGCCACTCAGGCCGGTCCTCCCACCACCCCGGACGGTGTGCCGCTGGCGGGTTGGTGGAGCCGCGTCGGTGCCGCCCTGATCGACGCGCCGATCTTGATGGTCCTGGTCGGACTGGTGGCCTTCCCGCTCGTCCGAGACCTGATCCGAGACTTTGTGAACTTCTTCGAGGACGTCACGATCGCCGCCGAGAACGGTGTCGAGCCGCCGTCCAACGCGCAGTTCCAGCGCGACATCGCGGGCACGATGGCCGGAATCGCCGGGATCGGTTTCGCCATCAACTTCGCCTACACCGTCGGCTTCTTGACCTGGAGGCAGGCGACGCCGGGCAAGCTGGCGCTCGGACTGCGGGTCCGTCTGCGCGAGCGCCCGGACCTGCCGACGTCCGCTGTGCTTCGACGCTGGGCGCTGCAGTCAGGAGCACCGGGACTGCTCGGTCTGGTGCCGTTCATCGGCTTGGTCGGGAGCCTCTTCACCTTCTTGGACGTGCTGTGGCCGCTGTGGGACAGCCGTCGGCAGGCACTGCATGACAAGTTCGCGAAGACCAACGTGGTGCGGATCCGCTGAGGCCCCTCAGTCGGTCAGGTCGAAGCTGACGCCGGTCTCCTTCTCCGAGACCGTCCACAGCGCTTGGGCGAGCTCTTCGTTGCGCGCGTGCCGGCTCAGCTTGGCGGCACCGAGGCGGCCGCGGCTCTCCCGGAGCTGCACTGGTCCGACGTAGGAACCGCCCTCAGCGAAGCTCGACGCCCACAGGGTCGGGTTGGCGCCTGCGGCCGAGGACTGGAACAGCACGGGCATGAAGTACGGCGCGGCCAGCTGCACGATCTTGTTGGCGCCCATCCCGTCCGGCGAGCCGACCAGGTTGGTGGCCGAGACGCCGGGGTGCGCCCCGGTCGAGACCAGCCGCGAGCCGGCCTCGGTGGCGCGGCGATGCAGCTCACGAGCGAAGAGCACGTTGGCCAACTTGCTGTTGCCGTAGGCCTTCGCGGCGACGTACGACGACTCAGGATTGCCCTCGACGACACTCTCGTCGCCGCGGTGGTGGGCGATCGAGGCAACCGTGACGACGCGGGGGGACGGGGCGGCGAGCAGCGCCGGGAGCAGCAGGCCGGTCAGCGCGAAGTGGCCGAGGTGGTTGGTGCCGAACTGGAGCTCGTGACACTCAGCGGTCTCGCGGTACTTCGGCGGTGTCATCACGCCGGCGTTGTTGACCAGCAGGTCCAGCGGGCCAGCGAACCGCTCCGCGAAGGCATGCACCGACTTCTGCGAGGCCAGGTCGAGCTCTTCGACGCGCGTGATGCCGGGAAGCTTCACCGCAGCGGCGCGCGCGGAGTCGACGTTGCGGCAGGCGAGCACGACCTCGGCGCCGTGCTCGGCCAGGGCGCGGGCGGTGTGGAAGCCGATGCCGGAGTTGGCGCCGGTGACGACGGCCGTGGTGCCGGTCAGGTCAGGCAGGCCGTCGGGGCCGAAGTGGGCGAGGTCGGGGGCCATGGGGGTCTCCTTGTTGGGTGAGCTTGGTTTCGAGACGGCGCTAGCGCGACTCCTCAACCACCGAAGGGCTGGGTGTGTTCCTCAACCACCGAAGAGCGGGTCGGTGTGCAGGGCGCCGGAGTCCCCTTTGGCAAGCGACCGGCTGATCACGAGTCGCTGGATCTGGTTGGTGCCCTCGAAGATCTGGGTCACCTTGGCCTCGCGCATGAAGCGCTCGACGGGGAAGTCGCGGGTGTAGCCGTAGCCGCCGAGAACCTGGACCGCGTCGGTGGTCACCTTCATCGCGGCGTCGGTGGCGACCAGCTTGGCGATCGAGGCCTCGCGGGAGAACGGCAGCCCGCGGTCCTTGAGCCGGGCGGCGTGCAGGTAGGTGGCGCGCGCCGACTGCACGGACGCCTCCATGTCGGCCAGCAGGAACCCCAGCCCCTGGAAGTCGATGATCTTCTTGCCGAACTGCTCGCGCTCCCCGGCGTACGCCACGGCATGGTCGACCGCTGCCTGACCGAGCCCGACTGCCACGGCGGCGATCCCGAGCCGGCCGGAGTCCAGGCCGGCGAGCGCGATCTTCAGCCCGTCGCCCTCGTTGCCGAGCAGCCGCTCCGCCGGCACGCGTACGCCGTCCAGGCGCATCGTCGCGGTCGCGGAGCCGGTGAGCCCCATCTTCCGCTCGGGCGGGTCGGCCTCGAGGCCTGCGGTGTCGGCCGGCACCAGGAAGCAGGAGATGCCGTTGCGATCATCCGAGGTCCGCGCCATCAGCTTGTAGAAGTCGGCGTGGCCGCCGTGGGTGGTCCACGCCTTCGCGCCGGTGATGACGTAGTCATCGCCTTCGCGCACGGCCTTGGTGGTCATCGCCGAGGGGTCGGAGCCGGCGTGCGGCTCGGAGAGGCAGTAGGCGCCGAGCAGGTCGCCACCGAGCATGTCGGGCAGCCACTTCGCGCGCTGTTCCTCGGTGCCGACGGTGGCCAGGCCGAAGCAGGACAGCGCGTGCACCGAGACGCCGACACCGACGCTGGCCCAGACGCTGGCGATCTCCTCGACCACCTGGAGGTAGACCTCGTAGGGCTGGGCGCCGCCGCCGTACTCCTCGGGATAGGGCAGACCCAGCAGCCCAGCGCGGCCCAGGGTGCGGAAGACCTCGCGGGGGAAGGTCTCGGTCGCCTCCGCCTCGGTCACGCGGGGCGCGAGCTCGCGCGCGGCGATGTCGCGCACGAGCTCGATCAGGGCGGTGGCCTCGTCGGTGGGAAGCAGGCGAGTCGCAGGCATGGGTCCGACGGTAGTCGGTGCCTGCGCAGGCTCAGTCCTTGGTGGCGGCCGCCCACAGGTTGACCCCGGCCTCGACGGCGTACTGGTCGATCTCGGCCAGCTCGTCCTCGCTGAACGGCGGTCCCTGGAGGGCGTCGAGGTTGGTGTCGAGCTGCGCCACCGAGGAGGAGCCGATCACCGCGGAGGTGACGCGGGAGTCGCGCAGCGCCCACTGCAGCGCCATCTGCGCGAGCTTCTGCCCGCGGCGCTCCGCGATCTGGTTCAGCTTGCGCACGTGGTCGAGCGTCGACTCCGAGAGGTTCTCCTCCGGGATGGTGCTGCCGCCGCGGGCGGCGCGGGAGTCCTCGGGAACACCGTCGAGGTAGCGGTCGGTCAGCAGACCCTGGGCCAACGGCGTGAACACGATGCAGCCCATCCCCTGGGAGCCCAGCTCGTCGAGCAGGTCCTCCTCCATCCAGCGGTTGAGCAGGGAGTACGACGGCTGGTGGATCAGCAACGGGGTGCCGAGCTCGCGGGCAATGGTCGCTGCCTCGCGGGTCTTGCTCGCCGAGTACGACGAGATCCCGATGTAGAGCGCCTTGCCCGACCGCACCGCCTGGTCGAGCGACCGCATCGTCTCCTCGATCGGCGTCTCGGCGTCGAAGCGGTGGCTGTAGAAGATGTCGACGTAGTCCAGGCCCATCCGGTCCAGCGACTGGTCGAGGGACGACAGCACGTACTTGCGGGCACCGCCGCCCTGCCCGTAGGGCCCGGGCCACATGTCGTAGCCGGCCTTGGTCGAGATCAGCAGCTCGTCGCGCAGGCCGGCGAAGTCGTCGCGCAGGTAGCGCCCGAAGTTCTCCTCGGCCCGGCCGTACGGCGGCCCGTAGTTGTTGGCGAGGTCGAAGTGGGTGATGCCGCGATCGAAGGCCCGCCGCAGGATCGCGCGCTGGGTCTCCTCGGGCCGGTCGGTGCCGAAGTTCTGCCAAAGGCCGAGGGAGAGGGCCGGGAGCTTGAGGCCGCTGCGACCGCAGAAGCGGTAGTCCATCGTGTCGTAACGGTCCTCGGCCGGCGTGTAGTCAGTCACGGCCGGAAGTCTAGGCAGCCCCCGGTGGTCGACCAGGCGCCAGCCCTACGCCTCTGCGGCCAGCGCCGCTGCGCCCACGATGCCCGCGGTGTTGCGCAGGGTCGCGGAGATGATCTCGGTGTCGATGTCGATCAGGGGCACGAACTCCGCAGCGTTCTTGCTGACCCCGCCACCAACGACGAACAGCGTCGGGGAGAGCAGCATCTCCAGCGTGCGGTAGTACTTCGTCAACCGCTTGGCCCACTCCTCCCAGTCGAGGTCCTCGTCCTTGCGTGCGGAGTTGGCCGCCTTGGACTCGGCGTCGTGGCCGTCGATCTCGAGGTGGCCGAGCTCGGAGTTGGGCACGAGCACGCCGTCGTAGATCAGCGCCGATCCGATGCCGGTGCCGAGCGTGGTCACGATCACCAGGCCCTCGCGGTTGCGGGCGACGCCGTACCTCGCCTCCGCGACCCCGGCCGCGTCGGCGTCGTTGACCACGTGCACGTCACGTCCGAGCGCCTTGCTGAGCAGCTTGTCGGCGTCGGTGCCGATCCAGGACTTGTCGATGTTGGCGGCCGAGCCGACCACGCCCTTGCGCACGGTGCCCGGCACGGTCACGCCCACCGGTGAGTCACCACCGTCGTCGAAGCGCTCGAGCAGCTTGACCATCACCTCGGCCACTGCTTCCGGCGTGGACTCGTCCGGGGTGGAGATCCGCTCGCGCTCGGCGGAGAACTCGCCTGTGGTGAGGTCGACCGGAGCCGCCTTGATGCCGCTGCCGCCGAAGTCGATGCCGATGGGGTCTGCCATGCGGCCAACCTAACGGGCATAGCCTGCCCCGCGTGAGAGGTGTTGCGGTCATCCTGCTGGCGGTCTTCCTGGTGAACCTGCCCTTCGTCCAAGAGCTGCGCTTCGACCGCGAGGTCGACAGCTCGGGCAAGCCGGCGGTGGCCGAGGTGCTGGCCACCTCGAGCGTGGGGGACCGGCACTTCGTCGACTACCGGCTGCCGGGCTCCCTCGATCCTCGGCGGGTTCGCTACTCGGCGAGGGTGGACGACCAGACCTTCGCGGCGGCGAAGGAGACCGATCAGGTGGCGGTCGAGGTGGTTCCGGGAAAGCCCGAGGTGCACCGGCTCGTGGGTCGGGTGACCAGCCGGGTCTTCCTGGTGGTGGCAGTGGGCGCCGACCTGCTGCTGCTTCTCGGAGCGATGGCCTACTGGCGACGGCGCCGCCGTTGGCGGCTGCACGAGGTGCTGAGTGTCGAGGCGGGCCAAGACGAGGACACCGCGTCCTTGCGCTGGGGCGAGCTCGTGGTCACCGCCCGGGTCCCCTCAGGGTGGGCGACCCGGGTCAGCTCCGGCGACCGGGTGCCGGGCTCGTTGCACCTCGCCGCCGACGGTGACGTGCTGCCCTCGAGGGTCGGGTCCGAAGGGCTCGAGCAGGTCTCCGGGACGGCGTACGTCGTGCGCGGCCGGGTGCGCGACGCCCGTGCGGGACGGGTGGACCTCGATCTGGACGGCACCCTGACCCTGAGGGTGCACACCGGGACACATCGGATCAGGGCGGATATCCGCGACCTCACCGAGGTCACCGGGACCCTCACCTTCACCCCCTCCTAGATTTTACATTCCACCAACCCTTGTCAAAGCAGGTGTACAACCCCTACCGTCGTGTCAAGCGTTGACATCTGGATACCAGATGTAAAACACGAAGGAGCGCACCATGACCAGCAATCGCGGCGAGACCATTGCCAACTCGACGGTTCCCGAGGGTTCGAGTGAGAACTGGAAGGACTCCAAGCGCTACCTGTGGCTGATCGGGCTGGTGGTGCCCTCCTTGGCCTTCATCGCCTTCGGGATGTTCCAGCTGACCGGGCTGAGCGTGTTCTTGTGGATCGGCCCGATCGTGATCCTGGTCGTCGTACCCGCGATCGACCTGTTCGCCGGCCTGGACCGCGCCAACCCGCCCGACGATGCGATCGAGCGGCTGGAGCAGGACAAGTACTACCGCTGGATCACCTACCTCTTCCTGCCGATCCAGTACGCCGGCTTCGTGGGCGCCTTCGTCTGGATCGCCAAGCCGGAGTGGCTCGGCATGGCGCCGCTGGAGACCATCGACAAGCTCGGCCTGGCGATCTCGATCGGCGCGATCGGCGGGATCGGCATCAACACCGCCCACGAGCTCGGCCACAAGAAGGAGGCGAACGAGCGCTGGCTGTCCAAGATCGCCTTGGCGCAGAGCTTCTACGGGCACTTCTACATCGAGCACAACCGCGGCCACCACGTCCGCGTCGCCACCCCTGAGGACCCGGCGAGCAGCCGGCTGGGCGAGAGCCTCTACGCGTTCTGGCCGCGCACGGTCGCCGGCTCGGTCAAGAGCGCCTGGCGGGTGGAGAAGCGGCGCTATGCCCGCAAGGACCAGCACCCGTTCCGGATCGGCAACGACGTGCTCAACGCCTGGCTGATGTCGGCCGTGCTGTGGGGGGTGCTGATCGCCGTGCTCGGGATCGGCATCCTGCCCCTACTGGTGGTTCAGGCGATCATCGGCTTCTCGCTGCTCGAGGTCGTCAACTACATGGAGCACTACGGCATGCTGCGCCAGAAGGTCGGCGACGGCGAGCGCCAGCGCTACGAGCGGGTCGACCCCAGCCACAGCTGGAACTCCAACAACATCGCCACCAACGTGCTGCTCTACCACCTGCAGCGGCACAGCGACCACCACGCCAATCCCACCCGCCGCTACCAGACCCTGCGTGACTTCGAGGAGTCCCCGGTGCTGCCGACCGGGTACGCCGGGATGATCGTGCTGGCGATGTTCCCGCCGATCTGGCGCCGGGTGATGGACCCCCGCGTGCTGGCCCACTTCGAGGGCGACGTCACCCGCGCCAACATCTCGCCGCGGAAGCGCGCCAAGATCCTGGCCAAGTACGGCGCCACCTCCGCTGCTGGCGTCGCTACCGCTGAGAAGGCCGCGCTCGACCAGGCAGCGGCGGCCGCCGACGTCGAGGTGCTCGCTGCTCGTTGTCCCGGGTGTGCCTACACCTACGAGGTCGAGCGCGGCGACGAGCACGAGGGCTTCGCTGCGGGCACCGCCTGGTCCGACGTACCCGACTCGTGGTGCTGCCCCGACTGCGGTGTCCGCGAGAAGCTCGACTTCGTGCCCGTCGACCCGACCAGCCTGCGGGTGGCCTCGTGAGGATCGTGGTCGACCGGAAGAAGTGCGAGGGCCTCGGCATGTGCGAGGCGATGGCGCACGAGTACTTCGAGGTCGACGACGACGAGATCATGTCCGTGCTCGAGGATGCTCCGCCGGAGGTCGACCGGGACAAGGTGCACGCGGCGGTGCAGTCCTGCCCGGTGATGGCGCTGAGCCTCGAGGGCTGAGTCGGCGATGTCGCTGGTTGCCGGGGTGCTGTCTAGGGTGGCGGGCATGGACTCGGCCCTTCCCGCACACCCCGTCACCCACCGTGACCGGCTGCTGGCGGCGGCGACCCGGTTCACCGCCGAGCACGGCTGGGCTGCGCTGACGATGGCCAAGCTCGCCCAGCTGGTCGGGGTGAGCCGGCAGACGGTCTACAACGAGATCGGCGGCAAGCCGCAGCTGGCCGAGGCGATCGTGATGCGCGAGCTGCAGATGTTCCTCGGGCTGGTGGACTCGGCCTTCGAGGACAACCCCGACGACCTGGTCAAGGCGATCCAGACCGCGGCGTACCGCGTCCTCGAGCTGGCCGGTCGAGACCCGCTGATGCACGCGATCCTGAGCAGCCGCCATGGCTCCGACAGCGAGCTGCTGCCCCTGCTGACCACGAACTCCGAGCCGCTGCTCGACGCCGCCGCCAAGATGATTCGCGAACACGTGGCGACCTACGAGGTCCAGCTCGAGGAGCACCGGGTCGAGGTCTTGATCGACATGGTGGTTCGGCTGGTGCTCAGCCACGTGATGCAGCCGACGGGCGACCCTGCAGAGACTGCTGAGACGGTGGCCTGGATCGCCGCGCGGGTGCTCGCAGAGTAGTCGCCGAGCACGGTTTCGCTGAGACTCCGGCGGACTCGAGGCATTGGTCGATATCCTCGCTGAGGGGTGGCCGACCAGGCCGGGGAGTTTCGAGGGATGCGATGGGCACGCAGAGACGATGGGTGCGGGCTGCTGCCTGCGCCGTGCTGCTGCTGAGCGCTGCCTGTGGGAGTCCGGCCGCGACCAAGCCGAGCGCGCAGACGAAGCCCGGGACGGCAACGCCCAAGGCATCCGCGAGCAGCAGCGCCAAGCCCGACGCCGCTCCGCAGGTCGACAAGTCGGTGGCCGTCGACCCGCCCGGCAAGCTCTCCGATCCGCTGCTGTCCTCCGACGTGCTGGTCTACAGCCAGGACACCCTCGATGAGTCGACGGTGACGAAGATCAAGGCGATCCGCGGGGTGACCAAGGTCGAGCTGATCTCGATGGGCTCCTTCTACGCCGACGACCAGGAGGTCACCTACGCCGCGGTCGACCCGGCGACCTTCCGCCGGTTCACGATGCAGGGCACTGCACAAACCACGGCCGTGTGGGACCGGGTGGCCCAGGGCGAGATCGCCGTACAGCCGGCCATGGGCCGCAAGCTCAAGGAGGACAAGGGCTACGTCACCGTCGGCAACGAGGCGTCCTCCGCGCGGATCCACATCGGTGCCTACGCCCAGATCCTGCCGCCGACAGTGGCCCGCCGAATCGACGCGGTCGTGAACTACAAGTGGGCGGCCAAGCTGGGCATGCGCGAGCACAACGCGATGCTGGTGGCGATGGGTTCGCGCTCGCCGCAGGACATCCGCAAGCAGCTCAAGCAGTACGCCGGCACCAAGGCCAGCGTGCAGATCCTCGGCCCCGACCTCGACATCAAGACCACCCAGACCGCGTTCCTGACCGGTGGCAATGTGGCCGCGGCCGTCGGCTCGTTCAGCTACCGGGCCAACCCCGACGGCACCGTTGCTCCCGACCCCGCCTGGCTGCGCGCCAACATCCGCACCGAGGTGATGCCGATCATCGGGTCGGTGACTGGCCACAGGGTGATGCTGCCGCAGCTCCGGGGAGCGCTGACCGAGGTGGTCAGCCGTGGGCTGGCCGGCAAGATCCGCACCTTCGACGGTTGCTACGTCCCGCGCTTCATCGCCAAGGACCCCGCCCGCGGGCTGAGCTTCCACACCTTCGGCACCGCGATCGACCTCAATGCCTCGACCAACTACCGCGGCATCGCCGGTGACATGGACCGCACGGTCGTGAAGATCTTCAAGGACTGGGGCTTCGCCTGGGGCGGCGACTGGAACTACACCGACCCGATGCACTTCGAGCTGGCCAATCTCGCCGCTGGCCGCTGAGGTCGCTCGGGCGGCTACGCCTCGACCGGAACACCTTGGCGAGCCAGGATCCGACGACCCCAGACCCCGCCGAGGAGCACCAGCACGACGAGTGCGGCGAGGGATACGGCCAGCAGCAACGGATCGGTCCCGTAGGCGCCGACCGCGCAGTAGGCGACGATGCCCGGCACCATTCCGACCATCGTGCCGAGCACGTAGTCGCGGCGGCTCACCGCAGACAGGCCGGCGCCGTAGTTGATCGCCATGAACGGCACCAGCGGGACCAGCCGCACCGCGACCACTGCCGCCAGCCCGTGATCTCCGAGGAGCTGCTGCACCCGGTGCAGACGACCCTTCGTCATGCGCGAGACCGCGCCGCGTCCGAGGAGCCGGCCGATCTCGAAGGACATCACGGCGCCGATGGTGGCGCCGACCAGCACGAGGAGCGACCCGCCCACGACGCCGAACAGTGCGCCGCCCGTGACGGTGAGCACTGCGGCCGGCGCAGGGAACAGCACCAGAACGGCGTACGCCGTGATGAAGACCAGCCACCCGAGCGCACCGGTGGCTCTCACGCGCTCACGCAGTGTCTCCACGTCGGGCAGGAGGCCGAGCCGCACGGCAAGGAACATCGCGGCGACGAGCGCGAGGAGGAGCCCGGCCTTGATCAGGGCGGAACGGCTCACGATGCGCACCTCTCGGTTCGGACCCGGCGGTCGCCGGAAGATCCCACCTCTGCAACCCGCCGAGACCCCTGGAACCTTCCCGGAGCACCGAATCACCTCGAGGCGCGTGCCGTCCGACGATCAGTTCGCTCTGAGTCGGGGTTCCTCAAGCGTGAGGACGGCCCCTGTCGCCGCGAACTGATCGTTCGACGGCACCGGGTTCTCATCAAGCCCCTGCGCAGCCCCGCTAGCCTGCTTGTCATGCGCGCAGTCCAGGTAACCCGACTCGATGGCCCGTCCGCGATCACCGTCGAGGAGGTGCCCGAGCCGACAGCTGATGGCCCATGGGGTCTGCAGGTGCTGGTCGAGGTCCAAGCTGTCGGGGTCTCCTTCCCCGACCTGCTGCTCAGCAAGGGGGAGTACCAGCTCAAGCCGGAGCTCCCGTTCACCCTCGGCGTCGACTTCGCTGGCGTGATCCGCTCGGCGCCTGACGGGTCCGGGCTGAGCGCCGGCGACCGGGTGGCGGCCTGCCTGGGCCACGGCGGTGCCGCCGACGTCGTCGGCCTCGGCTCCGACAGCGTCTTCCCTCTGCCCGACTCGCTGAGCTTCGAGCAGGGCGCGGCGATCCCGATGAACTACCTCACAGCCCAGTTCGCGCTCGCCGAGCGCGGCCAGCTCCGAGCAGGCGAGACCGTGTTGGTCCATGGTGCGGCGGGCGGTGTGGGCACCGCGACCATCCAGGTCGCCAAGGGGTACGGCGCCCGGACGATCGCCGTGGTCTCCACCGAGGAGAAGGCCGAGGTCGCGAAGCGGGCGGGCGCCGACGAGGTAGTGCTGGTCGACGGCTTCCGGGAGGCGGTCTCGGAGCTCACCGACGGCAAGGGTGTCGACGTGGTGATGGACGTGGTCGGCGGCGACCTGATGACCGACTCGCTGCGTTCGCTCGGGACCCAGGGCCGGCTGCTCGTGGTCGGCTTCGCCGGCGGTGCCATCCCAGCAGTCAAGGTCAACCGGCTGCTGCTCAACAACGTCGACATCCGAGGCGTCGGCTGGGGCGCCTACGCGATGGTCCGCCCCGGCTACATGCAGGAGCAGTGGGCCGAGCTGCTGCCGATGATGGAGTCCGGTGTGATCGACCCGCCGATCGGTGCGACGTACGCCGTGGAGGAGTTCGGGCGCGCGCTGCAGGACATGGCCGACCGAAAGACGCTGGGCAAGTCGGTCGTCAGCCTGCGCTGAGCAGGAGCGCCGCCGTGGGGGTGTCGGTCACAAGGGTGTTGAACCACCCGGCCCGCGAGGCCGCCAGCAGGCTGGGGATCTTGGACTCACCGACGGCCACCGCGATGCTGTGCGGGATCTGGCGCAACATCTCGTAGGTGGTGGCGACCAGGCGTTCAGAGCCTGGGTAGCTCAGCTCCTGACCGTCGCTGTCGAAGAACCGCGTGCAGATGTCGCCTGCTGCGGTCCGGAGCCACGGGGCATCACGCGGCACGAAGTCGGGCATCGAGGCCCGCGTGCTGGGCGGGGCGCCGACACCGACCAAGGCGCACTTGGCCCGAGTCCACAGGTCCAGCACGCGGCGCGTGGACGGATCCTCGAGCAGGAGGTCGTGCAGTCCAGGTCCGGGTTGCGCCGGGGCGTAGAGAAAGGCGGGTTGGCCGCCGATCTGGTGCGCTATCAAACGCGTGATCTCGTTGGTCTGGTACCACGCCTCGGGCTCGTCCTGGCCGCCGACCATCGGTGTCACGATCGTCCCAGGAAACCTCGGCAGCACCTCCAGGCCGGCCTGCCACACGGTGCGCCCCGAGGAGACCAGCAGCACGTCGTCCGGTTGCAGCTCGGCCGCGGCGAGGGCCACCCCCACCTGGGTCGCGAGCGCGGTGCGGAGCACTGCCTGGTGGCTTGGAGGAGCGAGATGGACAGCCCTAAGTCCTAGCGCCGCTGCGAGCTCGCGAGCCAGGGAGACGGGCGGCGTCTCGGCGAGGTCGAGCACCTCGATCCGCACGATGCCGGTGCGCCGGGCCTCTGAGAGCAGGCGGCTCACAGTCGCGCGGCTCACACCGAGCGCTCTTGCCACGTCGGCCTGGGTGCCGTCCTTGAGGTAGTAGAGCGTGGCCGCTGCATGCATCAACGAGCGCGGAAACCGGTTCGCGTTGAGTCCGTCTGGAGCGTCGGTCACCACCCACCAAGCCTTCCATAAGCGGGCCGTCCGAGTGCGGCCAAGCCTGAATCCGAGGATCTTGAAAATATGTGCTGGACAGATGTTCTCACACAAAGTAGCGTGACGGATATAACAACGACGTAGCAGCCTTGGAATCCCGATCAGGGGTCAGAACAGGAGAACGACGTGAGCCAGACACTGCCCGCAGGGGTCCCGGACAAGATGCGCGCCGTTGTGTGCCACGGTCCTGAGGACTACCGCCTCGAGGAGGTGCCCACGCCGACCCCCGGTCCCGGCGAGGCCTTGGTGCGCGTGGAGGCGGTGGGCATTTGTGCCAGCGACCTGAAGTGTTACCACGGCGCCGCGAAGTTCTGGGGCGACGAGAACCGGCCGGCCTGGGCCGAGACCGACGTGATCCCGGGCCATGAGTTCGTGGGCGAGGTGGTGGCGCTCGACGACGAGGCCAGCGAGCGTTGGAAGATCTCGGTAGGTGACCGTGTGGTCTCCGAGCAGATCGTCCCCTGTTGGAAGTGCCGCTACTGCCTGCGTGGGCAGTACTGGATGTGCGGCCCCCACGACATGTACGGCTTCAAGCGGCGCAACCCGGGCGGCATGGCGCAGTACATGGTCTATCCCGTCGAGGCGCTGGTCTACCAGATCAGCAAGGATCTCCCCCCGGCCCATGCGGCCTTCACCGAGCCGTTGTCCTGCTCGCTGCACGCGGTGGAGCGCGGTGACATCAAGTTCGAGGACGTCGTCGTGGTCGCCGGTTGTGGGCCGATCGGTCTGGGGATGATCGCCGGTGCTGCCGCGAAGTTCCCCGCGGCCATCGTCGCGCTCGACATGGCTCCCGAGAAGCTGGAGCTGGCTCGCAAGTGCGGCGCCACCCACACCGTGAACATCACCGAAGAAGATCCGATCGAGCTCGTTCGAAGCCTCACCGACGGTTATGGCGCCGACGTCTACCTCGAAGGCACGGGGCACCCTTCCGCCGTGCTCCAAGGTCTGAACCTGCTGCGCAAGCTCGGCACCTTCGTGGAGTACGGCGTCTTCGGCTCCGATGTCACGGTCGACTGGAGCATCATCAGCGATGACAAGGAGCTCGACATCCGCGGTGCCCACCTCGGGCCGCACTGCTGGCCGGCCGCGATTCGGATGATCGAGTCCGGCAAGCTGCCGCTCGACGAGATCTGCACCCACCAGCTTCCTCTCGAGGACTTCCAGAAGGGCCTCGACCTCGTTGCTTCCGGCGCCTCCTCCATCAAGGTCTCGCTGATCCCGTGACTGCACCCGCCCCCAGTCGGCCGGTCCTGATCGGGACCAGCTGGAAGATGAACAAGACCCTGGCCGAGGCCATCGACTTCGTGGACTCTCTCCTCGACGTCGGCGTGCCCTCGTCAGTGGAGGCGTTCATCCTTCCGCCGCACACCGCGCTGGCCGCGGTGCGCGACCGGTTGCCCCGTGACTCCGGGGTGCGGCTGGGAGCACAGAACGCTCACTGGGCCCCCGATGGTGCCTTCACCGGCGAGGTCTCGATGAGAATGGTGCGCGATGCCGGCGCCACCATGGTCGAGCTCGGTCACTCCGAGCGCCGCTCGGCCTTCGGCGAGACCGACCAGGACGTCGCCCGCAAGGTCGCCGCAGCACTCGAGGCCGACCTATTGCCCCTGGTCTGCGTCGGCGAGGGTGCGGCTGAGCGTGACGCCGGTTCAGCCGAGTCCTTCGTGGCCTCCCAGGTCCGGGCGGCGCTCGCACGTGTTCGCGGGACCGACTCGGAGCGGATCCTGTTCGCCTACGAGCCGGTCTGGGCGATCGGGTCCGGCGGCAGAGCAGCCGCACCCGAGGAGGTCACGCCGGTGATGGCGGCCATTCGAGGCGCTGCGTCCGAGGTCCTGACGGGTCCTCCCGTTCGGGTGCTCTATGGCGGCAGCGTCGAGGAGGCCAATGCGGTCACCCTCCTGCAAGGTGCTGGTGCCGACGGCCTGTTCGTGGGTCGGGCGGCCTTGTCCGCCACTGGATTCAACAGCTTGATCGCGCTCTGCGCGGGACGGTCAGCTCCGTCCACCCCGTCCGCAACCCCGATCAATCGTGAGGTCAACCATGCAGCGTTTCGGTAAGTCGCGGGTCTTCGGCCTGGTGTTCGTCGTGGCCCTGATCGTCGCCATGATGTTCAACACCAAGTTCGTGACCCCCAAGGAGCTCGCGAACATCGGGCCGAAGAAGTTCGATCCGAAGCAGACTGCGGAGAGCTTGTTCAAGAAGGCCACTGAGGACTTCAGCAGCCGGGCCGTCCCGGTCTCGCAGGTGATCGCGGGAATCCAGACCGACCCCAAGGCCGCCGCTGAGGAGTTCGACGCAGTGGCCCCCAACTCCGACACGCTGGTGTTCGCGGTGACCGCGACAGGGACCGTCACCCAGGCTTCGGCTGGGTCGGTGCAGCTCAAGGTGGACGGGGTCCCTGACCAGACCCTGGTGATCGTGCCGGTCACCACGGCCATCAACGGCACCGTGCTGCGCGACAGCCTGGGCTTCAAGTTCGCCGACGCACCGGGCCAGTCCTCGTTCCAGTTCGTGGGCGATGAGCTGAAGAAGCTGATGCAGGCTGCGGTGGCCGAGGGCGTGGGTGACCCGGGTGCCCTGAAGGGCAAGACCGTCACGGTCGTCGGCGCGCTGAGCGTGGTCGGCGAAGGACCTCCGCCCAAGGCGAAGCCCGTCAACATCCAGCCCGTCAGCATGGTGGAGGGCCCATGAGCATCGACACCCAGGCCGTCACCGCTCCCGCTCCGGGGCAGGACGACGAGGTCGTCCTCCGAGCCGTAGACATCAGCAAGACCTACGGGGTCACCCGGGCACTCAAGGGCGTCAACTTCGAGGTGCGCCGCGGCAAGGTGACCGTCCTCTTCGGGGAGAACGGTGCCGGCAAGTCGACTCTGATGAAGATCCTGTCGGGCGTCGAGCGTCCGTCGGGAGGCGAGCTCGTCCTCGACGGTGAGCCTGTCGTGCTCACCTCGACGAACGATGCGGTGGACCGGGGAATCTCGATCATCCACCAGGAGACGAACCTGTGTCCCAACCTCTCCGTGCGCGACAACATCTTCCTCGGTCGTGAGCTGATCGGGCGCTCGGGTTCGATCGACTATGCCCGTGAGAAGGAGATCACCCAGACGGTGATGGAGCGTCTCGAGGAGTCGATCCGCCCGGGAACGCTCGTGCAGGACCTGCGTATGGGTCAGCAGCAGGTCGTGGAGATCGCTCGCGCCCTCGCCGCCGACGCTCGGATCCTGATCATGGACGAGCCCACGTCGGCACTGAGCGCCTCCGAGGTCGAGGTGCTGTTCAAGGTGATCCGTGAGCTCACCGCCCACGGGGTCGCAATCGTCTACATCTCCCACCACCTCGAGGAAGCGATCGAGATCGCCGACCACGCCGTGGTCTTCCGTGACGGTGACCTGGTGGCCACCGAGCGGGCCGAGAACATCGACCTTCCGTGGGTGGTACGCAAGATGGTGGGCCGCGAAGCCGACTACGACTTCCGCGACGAGCCGCGCGAGTACGGCGACGTGGCGCTCTCGATCGAGGGCGTGACCGTGGCCGAGCTCGACACGGGTCGGGTGGCGGTGGACAACTTCTCCCTCGACGTACGCGCAGGCGAGATCGTCTGCCTCTACGGGCTGATGGGCGCCGGTCGCACCGAGCTGATGGAAGCGCTCGCGGGACGGGACCCGATCTCCGGGGGCCGGGTGCTCCTCAACGGGGAGGACGTCGCGCGCCTGGGCATCGCCGAGCGGATCGAGCGCGGCCTTGGCCTGGTGCCTGAGGATCGCCAACGCGACGGACTGGTCCAGATGCTGTCGGTCGGGAGCAACATGTCCCTGGCCAGCCTGCGCTCCACCGTCCGCAACTCCTTCATCGCGCGCAAGCTCGAGCAGACGCGGGTGCGCCAGCAGATCGAGGACGTCCGGGTGAAGACCAGCGGTCCTGGCGCACCGATCACCTCTTTGTCCGGCGGCAACCAGCAGAAGGTCGTGATCGGCAAGGTGCTGATGACAGACCCCAGCGTGTTGTTGCTCGACGAGCCGACCCGAGGCATCGACGTTGGCGCCAAGGGCGAGATCTTCTCGCTGCTTTTCCGGGAAGCAGCCAAGGGACTGGCTGTCCTCTACGTCACCTCCGAGGTTGGTGAGGCGATGACCGCCTCCCACCGGGTGGTGGTGATGAGCAAGGGACGCATCGTGCGTGAGTTCGATCCGCGTACCGCCACTCGCGACCAGATCATGGCCGCCTCGGGAGAAGCGCAAAGCCACGAAACACCAGCAACGCAGCCCGTCCTCGACACCCCGAATGGAGCACTCCAGTGAGCACGAGCACGACGGCGACCACACAGAAGCGCGAGGCGAGCTCCGCTGACGGGGGCTCCGGGCGCTCCTTCAACCTCAACTCGGTGCTGATTGAGGGACGGGCGTTGATCGCCCTGATCATCATCGTTGCGATCTTCGCTGCTCTCAGCGACAACTACCTCACCACCGGCAACCTGACCACGATCACCAAGCAGGTGGCCTTCAACGCGATCGTCGCGCTGGGAATGCTGCTGGTGATCCTCAACGGCGGCATCGACCTCTCCGTGGGCTCGACGGTCGGCCTCACAGGGGCCGTCGCCGGCAACCTGTTCCGTGGCCTGGACATGCCGTTCACTGAGGCGATCATGTTCCCGAAGGTCTGGGTGATCGTGCTGATCGCGGTGGCGGTCGGCATGTTCGTCGGGTGGCTCAACGGCCTGCTGATAGCCCGGCTCAACCTGGCACCGTTCATCGTCACCCTCGGAATGCTCTACGTCGCACGAGGGCTGACCCAGGTCTTCCTCAACGGCCAGAACATCACCAATGAGCTGCGTGGGCAGGAAGGCCTCGGCAACACCGGCTTCTTCGACACCTTCGCCAGCTC
>JBDSBU010000087.1:0-25748 GCA_039921445.1 Marmoricola sp.
GGGAGGTGCGCACCAGTCGATCACCACCCCATCGATCGGGCTCGAACAGCCCGGCTGTGTCGCTTGGGAGCCGGCGTTCGCGCAAGACCTCGAGTGGTGCTTCCTGCACGCGATGGACCAGGTGGGGGTCGAGGGCGGGACTTCGTCGTACTTCCGGCTCTCGACGCGACCCATCGACCCGCTCCTGACCCAGCTGCCCGAGGACCCGGCGCTCACTGAACGTCGACGACTCCAAGCCGTCTCCGGCGGCTACCGACTGCCGGCCGACTTTCCTCCTGGCGAGGAGGACGTCACCCTGGTCGGAGTCGGCGCAATCATGCCCGAGGTGATCGCTGCTGCGCAGGCGCTGGCCGCTGAGGGCGTCAACGCCGGCGTGGTCTGCCTGACCAGCCCGGACCTGGTCTTCCGCTCCTTCCAGCAGCGAGGACGTCGTACGCCGGGCGTGGGCAGCAGCATTCTCGATGAGCTGTTCCCCGAAGACCACCGAGCGCCACTCGTCACTGTGCTCGATGGTCACCCACACACGCTGTCCTTCCTGGCCGCCGCTCGCGGCGATCGGATCCGCTGCCTGGGGGTCAGCGACTTCGGACAGTCCTCTGGCCTCCAGGACGCCTACCAGCTGCACCACCTCGACACCGGCTCCATCCTCGATGCGGCGCTGACCCTGCTCCGTCGCTGAAGCGCAAAAAAAAATGGTGTCGAAATCGTTTTAACGGGGTACAGCACCGTGAGGATCAGAGTGCCCGGGTAGGTTTTCCGGGCGCCTCCCACGGGCCGAGGAGGACGCATGACCGCTGACGTGACCGAGCAGGAAAAGCCCATCCGGAGCTTGATCCCGGCGCGCATGCACGACATGCCTTTCTCGCGGTTCCACTGGATGGTCATCTTCGGTCTCGGCACGGCCTGGATCCTTGATGGTCTCGAGATCCAGATCGTGGCCGCAGGCGGGTTTGAGAAGACGCTGAACATGAGCAGTGCCGACGTCGGTCTAGCGGGCACGGTCTACCTCCTCGGCGAGGTCGCCGGCGCACTGCTCTTCGGTCGGCTCACCGATACCTTGGGCCGCAAGAAGATGTTCACCCTGACGCTCGTGGTCTATCTTCTCGGCGCCGCTGCATCCGGGCTTGCGCCTTCGATGTGGGTGTTCCTGCTGTTCCGCTTCATCTCCGGCATGGGCATCGGTGGTGAGTACTCTGCTGTGAACTCAGCGATCGACGAGCTCATCCCGGGAAAGCACCGCGGCCGGGTCGACCTGGCCATCAACGGGACGTACTGGGCCGGAGCCGCCATCGGCGCCCTCGCCAGCACCTTCCTGCTCGACACCGACCGCTTCGGGCAGGACATCGGCTGGCGGATCGCCTTCTTCCTCGGCCCGATCCTCGGCCTGGGCATCATCTACATGCGTCGTCACATCCCCGAGAGCCCGCGGTGGATGCTGACCCACGGTCGCGCCGAGGAAGCCGAGACGATCGTTGCTGGTATCGAGCAGGAGATCCGCGACTCGGGCAACGAGCTGCCGCACCACGACGACTCCGAGGCACGTTGGATCAAGGCTGGTGAGGGCCTCACGCCGAAGCAGCTGTTCTACGTGTTCTTCAAGCTCTACCCCACCCGCACTGTGCTGGGCGCCACCTTGATGATCACGCAGAGCTTCCTCTACAACGCCATCTTCTTCACCTACGCGCTGGTGCTGAAGAACTTCTACGGACTCACCAGCGCCCAGGCTGCCGTCTACTTCTTCCCCTTCGCGATCGGCAACCTGCTGGGGCCGCTGGTGCTAGGCAAGTACTTCGACACTGTCGGGCGCCGTCGCATGATCGGCGGCTGCTATGCCATCTCCGGCATCATCCTGGGCATCTCGGCCGTCCTGTTCGTGGGGGATCACCTCAATCCCGTCACCCACACGGCGTTCTGGTGCGTGGCCTTCTTCTTCGCCTCTGCTGGTGCCTCCGCGGGTTATCTGACCGTCTCGGAGATCTTCCCTCAGGAGGTCCGGGGACAGGCGATCTCCTACTTCTTCGCCGTCGCCCAGGTCTTCGGATCGCTCGGTCCGGTGTTCTACGGCTGGCTGATCGGTGACGGCAAGGACCGTACGCCGATGTTCTGGGGCTACCTGATCGCGACAGGAATCATGCTGATCGGGGCACTCGTCGCGGTCGTGTGGGGGGTCGACGCGGAGGGCAAGTCGCTCGAGGAGATCGCCCCGCCGCTGACCGAGCATGATGAGCAGGGCAACTTGATCACCCATCTGCCAGTTTGAGGAGACGCGCATGTCTGCAGCAGCGATCGACCGGCCCTACACCGTCGTGGTCGGGGTGAGCGTCACCTCGAAGTCTCCGGCCGCCTTGGAGTGGGCGGCAGCCCAGGCCAAGGCGAACCACGGGCGCCTGGTCGCAGTGCGCGTCCTCAAACGGCATACCACCAAGGACGGGTCCACGGAACAGGCTCCCCAAGAGCTCCACGGCGACAGCGTCGAGAGTCAGCTGGCGGAGCTGGAGGCCGACGTCGCTGCGACGCTCGGGACCGAGCACGAAGCTGAGTGCCGCGTGCTCTACGGAGGCAAGCGCAAGAGTTTGCTCGCCGTGGCTGGAGGTGCAGACCTGCTGGTCATCGACGCCGCCCGGACACCGTCATCCTCCTCGCTACTGGCGCACCGAATCATTGCCGCGTCCATGTGCCCGGTTGTCGTGCTGCCGCCGTCGCTGTCGGGCGAGCCGTTGTCGGGCTTCTCCAAGGCCGGGCGAGCCATGGGCCAGGCAGCACTGCGCGCGGTGGGCACCAGCGGTCGGCCGGGCTACCGTCCACCGGAGTGGCCCTGAAACTGCAGCATTGGCCCGCGTGCGACAAGATCAGCACATGAGCAACAAGAGACGGGTCCCGCCGCAGGACGCAATGTTCCTGTGGACAGAGACACCCGAGACGATGATGCACGTGGCCTCGTTGATGCCGTTCACGCCGCCGGCGGGTGCGGGACCGACGTACCTTCGCGACATCCTGGACCAGGCGCGCGAGGATCCGGTCCTCGCGCCGTGGAACATGAAGCTGACTCACCCCTTTCTGTTGCGTCACCCATTGCAGGCCTGGGTCGAGGACGAGAACTTCGACTTCGACTACCACGTACGCCGTTCCGCGTTGGCCAGCCCGGGCGACGAGCGTGAGCTCGGCATCCTGGTGTCGCGGCTGCACAGTCATCAGCTCGACTTCACCCGGCCGCCTTGGGAGCTGCACGTCATCGAGGGCCTCGAGGGTGGTCGGTTCGCGCTCTACACGAAGGTCCACCATGCCTTGGTGGACGGCTTCACCGCGGTGAAGATGCTGGGTCGCTCGCTCTCGGAGGATCCGGAGAGCAGGGGTGGAAAGTTCTTCTTCAGCCTCGACCCTCCCAAGCGCTCGAAGCCGCCGAAGCAGTCTGCGTCGCTGATCCGCGCAGTGAGCGGAACCGCCTCCGGAGTGGCCAAGGGTGCCCTCGGCGCGGTCGGATCCGCAGCGGGCGTGGCCAAGGCCGTCGCAAAGCTCGAGCTCAGCCGCGGCGAGGACTTCAAGAACCTCAAGGGCGGGTGGAGCGCGCCCGACTCCATCCTGAACCAGCGCACTAGCCGCACCCGCCGGTTCGCGACCCAGCAGTTCGAGACCTCGCGATTCACCAGTATCGCGAAGGCCTCCGGCGGCACCTTGAACGACGTGGTGATGGCGGTCTGCGGGGGCGGGCTCCGGTCTTATCTCGACGAGCTCGGCGAGCTGCCGGAGAAGCCGCTGGTGGCCTTCGTGCCAGTGAACCTCCGCGAGGAGGGAGACGAAGGCGGTGGCAACAAGGTTGCTGTGCTGATGGCCTCGATGGGCACCCACGTGGAGGACCCGGTGCGTCGGCTGGAGGCCGTGATCGACTCGACCAGTCAGGCGAAGAAGCAGATGGCCGGGCTGGGGCAACTGCCCGCGCTGGCCTACTCCGGCTACCTGCTGGCTCCCAGCATCGCGCAGACGATGGCCGCGATCGCAGGGGTCAAGAATCCGTTGCCGACCACCTTCAACCTGGTGCTCTCCAATGTGCCCGGGCCGAAGAAGACGCTCTACCTGCGCGGCTCGCGACTGGAGGCGGTCTACCCCGTCTCCATCCCGGCGCACGGTATGGCACTCAACATCACCCTGGAGACGTACGCCGGCACGATGAACTTCGGCTTCATCGGGGACCGGGAAGCGGTGCCGCACCTGCAGCGGCTGGCTGTGCACACCGGTGAGGCCCTGATCGCGCTCGAGCATGGCCTCGGCCTGGAGTCCGGCGCCGCGAGCAGTGGGGTGACCGTGCCACCGGAGAACGCACACAAGCGGGAGCAGAAGGCCGGACCAGGTCCGTCGTCCGCAACTCGGTCCGCGCTGGCCAAGCCCGCGAAGAAGGCGACCGCGAAGAAGGCCCCGGCGAAGAAGGCGACCGCCAAGAAGACACCCGCGAAGAAGGCCCCTGTCAAGAAGGCAGCGTCACCCTAGAGCCTGCCGGGCAGAGTGAATGTCGACCCCGCCCCGGTGGTGACGGTCAGGACGTCAGCGACCTTCGAGTTGTAGGAGGTCTGGTCGGTCGAGCACAGCACCAGCCGGACCCGGTGGCCCTTGTCGAAGCGGTGGGCGAAACCCGCGAGCTTGATGCGGACCGGCGTACCGACCGCGCCCGAAGGCACCCGCACCGGAGCGATCAGGCGGTGGATCAGGTTCGCGCTGCCGTCCGTCGCCACGTCGTAGACCTTGGCGAAGAAGACCATGTCGCGACCGTTGGCGTTGGTGATCTGCAGCCGAGCCGACGGGACGCCCACAGCGGCAACGGCCTTGCGGAAAGGCGAGGAGGTGAACGCAGCGAACTGACCTGCCACCTCCTGCGGGGGGACGTTGCCAGAGCTGGGGGAGGAGTCGGGTCCGGAGAAGTTGGAGGTCTCCGTATAGGCGGCGGGGGATCCGCCAGTGGGGTTCACGAAGGTCGTCGCGCCAGCCGCCGCGGCCGACCTCGGGCCCGCCAGGGTGTTGGTTCCGGAGAGCGTGAACGTGGTCGCCTGCCGGCGCAGCGGGAACCGCGCGGACGTGCCGTACTGCTCATCGTCAGGCCCGCGCCCGGCGTACTTGACCCAGTCGCGGTAATAGCTGAACGACGCTCCGCGACCGTCGCGGGTGCCCCGCAGCCAGTGGTCCATCCAGCCCAGCGACCGCTGCGGCAGGTAGCAACGGTTCATCTGCTTGACCGAGCGGGCGACGCCGTCATAGGCCTCGCACTCGCCGGGCTGGGAGGTGTAGCCACCGTGTCCGCCGGAGTTCCAGATCATTCCGACTGGCACGTGCCGGCGCTTGAGCGCGGTGTAGGTAGCGGTGGCGTCGTTGAGGTTGAACAGGGTGTCGCTCTGACCTTGGACCAGCAGCACCGGGATGTTGATCTTGTTGACAAAGGTCGACGCGGATGCCCGGGCGATGAGAGTCCGTGACTCTGCGTCGGCGTCACCGGTCGAGGCCAGAAGCGAGTAGGTGCGGCACAGGGCGAGGTAGTAGCCGGGGCAACTGCCGGCTGCGGCGATCTCAGCGGGGTCACCCGACGCGGTCTTCGCCTGCGGGCATCCACCCTTGCCACTCGCAGGCTGCGCGTTGCCCAGGGCATAGAACAGCGACGTCCACTGCTGCTTGAAGACTCCTTGCTCGTTCAGTCCGTGGGTGAAACCGGTCGGGTCGCCCGGCACGACTCGGTTGTTGGGGTCCAGTGAGTACTGGAGGTTGTTCCAGGTCCTCCCGACCACACTGGTGCGGACTCGGCGGTCCGCGGCGGCGAGCGGGAGCTGACCCCCGCCGCCGTACGAGCCGCCGATGGTGCCGACAACCGCGCCACGACGGTCGCGCTTGACGTCTCGGCGGACGTCGAGAACCTTCGAGATCAGCTGCGAGGCGCTCTTCACGTCGTAGTCGAGCGACTGCAGGGTCACGCAGCCGCCGCTGTCGCCGAAGCCGGACGATGAGTAGGTCAGGACGACGTAGCCGTGTGCGGCCAGGAAGCGTGCAGTGCTGACCACCTCGTTCGAGGTCTTCTCGAGCCCGAAGCCGTGGGTCATCAGGATTGCCGGCTGGGGGTGCCGACGGCTGGCGCTGCTCGGCACGTACAACCTGGTGTCGATGCCGATCGCGATGTTGTTGGCGGGGCCCGTCCTGACCGGGACGACGCGGTCGATCGTTCTCCAATGCTGTGAACGCTTCTTCTTGCGGGCGTGGTCCGAGGTCGTGACCGGCGCGACAGAGGCTGCGGAGGCCGCGGGCCTCGCAGCTGCGTCGGCCGCGCCCGACAGTGGGGCAAGCACTGAGGTGCCCACACCGAGCGTCATCAAGATGGCGAGAAACCGGGGACGCGCGAACCGCGAGCGTGACATGCGGTGACAGTACTCGCGGATACCGGTCTTCGACCCAACAATCGGCCGCCGATATTCTGACTGCGGTCTGCGGGGACGGCCGGGCCAGGGCTACGTCACCTCGGAGTACGGCACAGAGGTGGGGGTGAACCGGATCGGAAACTCCAGGGCGCCGGTGTTGCCCGAGACGGGCAGCCAGCGACCGGGGCCGTCTGGCGCGGCGTCCGGCATCCGACGGGCGAGCAACGGCAGGGCGACGGCCATGTCGGTGCGCGCCACGAAGTGACCCAGGCAATGGTGGGCCCCGCCGCCGAAGCCCAGATGCGGCGGACGGTCCCCTGCTCGGGTCAGGTCGAACGCCGGTGAGTCCACGGCTCGTGGGTCGGTGCCGGCGGCGTGCGAGAGCACCTGCACGATCCCGCCAGCTGGGATGTGCAGACCGTTCAGCTCGACATCCTCGATCGCCTCGCGGGTCACCCACGTCACGGTCGGGTTGACCCGCATCACCTCCTCGACGGCCGCGCGCCCGAGTTCCGGATGCTCGCCGAGCAACCGCCACTGGTCGGGCCGAGCAAGAAGCGTCTGCAGCGCCAGACCCAGCTGGTTGCGCGTGGTCTCCATGCCCGCGAAGGCCAGGAACACCAACGACACCGACACCTCGCGCCGCGTCAACCGAGAGTCACCCTCGTGGGCCTGCAGCAGCGTCGTCACCAGGTCGTCCCGAGGATGTGCCGCACGGTCCCCGACCACGTCGTCGACGTACGCCGTCAGACCGGCCAGTGCCGCCTCGATGCGGGGCAGGTCCTCGCGCAGGTTGGTCCCGAACGACTTGCCCAAGTCGTCGGCCCAGTGTGCGACCTGGGTCCACTCATCGCTGGGCAGCCCCAGCAGCAGGCAGAGGATCCGCGCGGCGTAGGGCTCGGCGAACTGTGAGATGAACTCCACCTGGCCCCGGGGGGCGAAGTCGTCGACCAGCTCGTGCGCGAGCGTCTGGAACGCAGGCTGCATGGCCTCGATGGAGCGACGGCGGAAGGCTGGCATCAGCAGCCGTCTCAAACGCGTGTGATCGGGGCCGTCGAGGCTGAGCAGCACCTCTTGCCACCAGGTGACGAAGGGTCCGTCATGAACACCGTTCTGCTCGGGCCAGCGTGCGTTGCCCTGCTTGAACCGACGGTCGGTGAGCAGCGCGCTGGCCTCGGCGTACCGCAGCACC
Organism: Marmoricola sp.; assembly: GCA_039921445.1. GTDB lineage: Bacteria > Actinomycetota > Actinomycetes > Propionibacteriales > Nocardioidaceae > Marmoricola. The sequence goes on from JBDSBU010000087.1 coordinate 7,579, forward strand.
CCCCAGCCGTAGCTGGTCTCGACGTACCAGTCGGCCTCTCGAGCTGCATGCACGGGAGCGGAGGTGACGTCGCACGCCGGGTCGGCCAGGTCGAGGAAGGGGGCGCTCATGTGAACATGCTCGCACCGCTCGCTAGGGCGTCGTGCCGTACATCGAGTCGAGGAGGGGACGATAGTTGCCCTCGACCACCTTGCGACGCACCTTCATGCTCGGAGTGACCTCGCCGTCCTCGACCGTGAGGTCCCGGTCGAGGATGCGGAAGTCCTTGATGGTCTCCCAACGGTTGAGGCGCTGGTTCATCTGGTCCACCGAGACCTGCACGTAGTCGCGCACATCCTCCAGAGCGGTCAGCTCGGCGTAGATCGTCACCGAAAGGTCTCGGGCGAGGGCCCACTGCGCCAGGGCCTCGGGGTCCAGGGTGACCAAGGCAGTGGCGTAGTTGCGCCCCTCGGCGTGCACCACCATCTGGCTGGCCAGTGGGCAGAGCGCCTTGAAGAGCATCTCGATGGACTGCGGCGCGATGTACTTGCCGCCGGAGGTCTTGATCAAGTCCTTCTTGCGGTCCGTGATCCGCAGCCGTCCCTTCTCATCCAGATCGCCGACGTCACCGGTGGCCAACCAGCCGTCGGGGCTCAGCACCTCGGCCGTGGCCTCGGGCCGATGGTGGTAGCCGCGCATCACGCTGGGCCCCCGCACGTAGACCTCGCCGTCGTCGGCGATCCGCACCTCGGTGCCGATGACAGGAGGTCCCACCCGGCCGAAGGTCGGGTCGTCCAGGCGCACGATGCACGCACCCGCGCTGGTCTCGGTCAACCCGTAACCCTCGAGCACCACCATTCCGGCAGCGTGGAACCACGCGCCCACGTCGGGTGAGAGTGCCGCGCTCCCGGAGATCAGGAACCGGATCCGTCCGCCGAGCCGAGCCCGGATCTTGGAGAGGACCAGACGGTCGGCCACGACGTGCTGGGCCCGGGTGAGCGGACCCACCGGCTCACCCGCAACCTGCGCCTGCGCCACCCGGGTGCCGACGCCGAAGGCCCAGCCGATCAGTCGAGCCTTGAGACCGCCCTCCTCCTCGACGCCCTGAAGCACCTTGGCGTGCACCTTCTCGAAGATCCGGGGCGGTCCAGCCATGAAGGTGGGACGGATCTCGGCCAGGTTCGGCACGATCCGATCCATCCGGCCGTCGATAGCGGTCGGGAAGCCGACCTGGAGCTGGACTGCCTGCAGCATCTTGCCGAACGAGTGCGACAGCGGCAGCCACAGGTACTGGAGGTCGTCCAGGGTCAGAATGTCCAACCCCTCGGCAGCGACGCCGATGTAGGTCCAGCAGCGTTGCGGGAGCTCGACTCCCTTGGGGGCACCGGTCGTGCCAGAGGTGTAGATCAAGGTGGCGAGGTCCTCGGAGCCCACCGCTGCGACGGCCCGATCGACCGCGTCAGGGTGCTCGGCGAGGTGCTTGGCCCCGAGGTCACGCAGGTCGTCGAGGTCCAGCACCCAGTCGCCGTCGGCGGTGCCGTCGAAGGTGATCACGTGCCCGAGGCTCGGAAGGCGATCGCGTTGACCGCGCAGCTTCGCCACCTGGACGTCGTCTTCGGCGAAGGCGATCCGGGACCCGCTGTCGACGAGGATGAAGCCGACATCGGTTGCCCCCGTCGAGGGATACACCGTGGTGGTTGCGGCGCCTGCGCAGGCGATCGCCAGATCGACGTACAGCCACTCGATGCGGGTGCTGCTTGCGATCGCGACCCGTTCCTCGGGCCGGATGCCCAGGGCGAGCAGCCCCGCCGCCAGCATGCGCACGATCTCGCCGGTCTCGCGCCACGTCACCGACTCCCAGTGGTCGGCAACCGGGAACCGGTAGGCCTCCTTGTCGGGTGTGGCCGAGATCCGGTCGAAGAGCATCCGGGGCACCGATTGGGCCTGTCCCGGAAGTCGGTCGTGCTTGACGGGTGTGGTGTGGGACATCACAGGTGCTCCGTGTCGGTCGGGTGCGCGATCATGGCGTCGCTCTTGTGAGTCCAACCTCGTCCCGATCCGCACTGTTGGGTAGCGGCGATGGTCCCGACCTGCCGGGCCATCTGCCTCCCACCGTGCGGCGGAGCACCCTGGGAGGGGGTTGGGCTGCTGGGTACCTTTCCCCGGTGAGCATTCGTCGTGTGTCGATCGGGCTCGTGGCAACCAGCCACCCTGGCCCGGTCGTCGCCGTCACCGTTCTGAGTGGACTGCTCGCGGCATCCGCAGGGCTGAGCGTCGGTACGGGCGCGCTCGTGGTCGGCGCGGTTCTGGCTGGCCAGCTGTCGATCGGCTGGTCGAACGACCTGATCGACGTCGCGCGCGATCGCAGCGTGGGCCGCGACGACAAGCCGCTGGCCAGTGGTGCCGTGAGCCTGACGAGCGTCCGCGTCGCCTGCGCAGTGTCCGTGGTCGCAACCGTGGCGCTGTCCCTCGCCTGCGGCGTCACTGCCGGGCTCGTCCACCTCGGTCTCGTCGCGGCCGGCTGGTCCTACAACCTCGGGCTGAAGTCGACGCTCTGGTCCTGGCTGCCGTACGCCGTCGCGTTCGGCGGACTTCCCGCGTTCGTCGAGCTTGCCCATGATCCCGCTCGGCTTCCGCCGTTGTGGATGGTCCTCGCCGGTGCCCTGCTCGGCATCGGTGCCCACCTGGTCAACGTGCTGCCGGACCTCGTCGACGACGCTGCGACGGGAGTCCACGGGCTCCCGCACCGGCTGGGCCCACGGTGGACCCCGCCGGTAGCCGTCGCTGCGCTCGTGCTCGCCACTGCCACGATCGCGATCGGGCCACGCGACCCATCTTGGCTGCTTCTTGCACCGGCCCTCGCCGTTGTCGCGTGCCTCTGCCTCCTGGCCCTACTGGGCAACGGCCGCACCCCGTTCCGCGCCGTCATCGCGATCGCCCTGGTGGATGTCGTCATGCTGGTGTGGGCCCGATGACCGGCCCTGGGACGCCCCCGCCCGTTCAGATGCACGACCATCGATGAAGGAGTCACCCATGGAGATCCTGTCCGTCCGCGGAGCCTTGCCCGAGCACCGCTACCCGCAGGAGGAGATCACCGACGCCTTCGCCGGGGTGATCTCTCGCGGCGGCGTGGACGAGACGCTGCTGCGCCGCTTCCATGCCAACGCCGGTGTCCGGTACCGCCACCTCGCGCTGCCACTGGAGGCCTACGCAGGCCTGGAGGACTTCACCCAGTCCAATGACGCGTTCATCGACGTCGCGGTGGAGCTGGGCTCCCGCGCGGTCGTCGATGCACTCAAGGCAGCCGGACGCACACCGAGCGACGTCGACCTGATCGTCTCGGCCACCGTGACGGGGCTGGCGATCCCTTCGCTGGAGGCCCGGATCGCGGCCTCGATCGGACTGCGACCCGACGTGAAGCGGATGCCTCTCGTCGGCCTCGGCTGCGTCGCCGGTGCTGCCGGCATCGCCCGCCTGCACGACTACCTGCTCGGGCACCCTGATGAGGTGGCAGTCCTGGTGGCGGTGGAGCTCTGCTCACTCACCGTGCAGCGCGACGACGTGTCGGTGCCCAACCTCGTCGCCAGCGGGCTCTTCGGTGACGGCGCCTCCGCCGTGGTCGCCCAAGGTGGCGGGAGTAGGGGTGGGCAGATGGAGGTTCTCGCGACGCGCAGCCGGCTCTACCCCGACTCCGAGCGCACCATGGGCTTCGACGTGACCTCCTCGGGGCTGCGGATCGTCCTGGACTCCGCCGTTCCGGCGATCGTCGGACGCTACATCCGCGACGACGTCGAGGCCTTCCTCGCCGACCACGACCTGTCGCTCGACGACATCGGCTGGTGGGTGTGCCATCCCGGCGGCCCAAAGGTGATCGAGGCGCTCCAGGCTGCGCTCGACCTGCCGTACGCCGCTGTGGAGATGACCTGGGACTCCTTGGCCCGGATCGGGAACCTGTCGTCGGCCTCGGTCCTGCACGTGCTCGAGGACACCCTGCGTGATCGTCCGCCGGTGCCCGGCTCCCACGGCATCATGCTGGCGATGGGTCCGGGCTTCTGCTCCGAGCTGGTGCTGGTGCGGGCCACGGACCCGAGCGAGGACAACCGATGACCACCCTGACCGCCTTCACGGTGCTTGTCGCCCTGGTGGGCCTCGAGCGGCTCGCGGAGCTCGTGGTCTCCAAGCGCAACGCCGCGTGGAGCTTCGCGCGCGGGGGCACCGAGTCCGGGCTCGGGCACTACCCGGTCATGGTGGTGCTGCACTCGGGCTTCCTGGTGGCGATGCTGGTCGAGGCCTGGGTGCGCCGCCCCGAGGTGCCGGCGACACTGGCCTGGTCGATGCTGGTTCTCGTGCTGGCCTCGCAGGGGCTGCGCTGGTGGTGCATCGCCACCCTGGGTCGCCGCTGGAACACCCGCGTGATCATCGTCCCCGGGCTGGCTCCCGTGCGGTCGGGCCCTTACCGGCTGATCCCGCACCCCAACTACGTCGCGGTCGTCGTAGAGGGGGCGGCACTGCCATTGGTGCACTCGGCCTGGATCACGGCGCTGGTCTTCACCGTGGCCAACGCAGCCTTGCTGTCGGTGCGGCTGAAGGTCGAGAACGAGGCGCTCGCGACGCTGCCGAGAGACCTGGCTGATGCGTGACCTGATCGTGGCAGGAGGCGGACCGGTCGGCCTGGCCAGTGCGTTGTACGCCGTTCGGGCGGGCCTCGACGTCGGCGTGGTCGAGCCCCGCGAGGGCGTGATCGACAAGGCATGCGGTGAAGGACTGATGCCCGGGGCCGTCACCGCTCTCGCCGAGCTCGGGGTGGATCCCGATGGGCACCCGATCGACGGGATCCGCTACGTCGAGAGCGACCAGGTCGCCGAGGCGCCGTTCCGCCACGGGTACGGCCGAGGAGTGCGGCGTACGACACTGCACGGGGCACTGGAGGAGGCGGTCGCGAAGGCCGGGATCGTCATCGACCACCACGCCGTGCGCGCCGTGGAGGACCGGGGCGACCACGTGCTCGTCGACGGGGAGCCGACCCGCTACCTGATCGCGGCCGACGGCCTGCACTCACCGATCCGGCGCCTGCTCGGCCTCGACGACCCGCTCGCCCGGCACCGACGCTATGGGCTGCGAACGCATGTGCAGGTCGCGCCATGGACCTCCTTCGTCGAGGTGCACTGGTCGAGGATGGGAGAGGCCTACGTGACGCCGGTGGCCGACGACCTGATCGGAGTCGCCGTCCTCAGCGACGCCCGCCGCCCCTTCGACGACCTGCTCGCCAGCTTCCCGGCCCTGGCCAGCCGGGTGGCCAGTGCGCCCACCACCCGGGTGCGCGGTGCCGGGCCCCTGCGGCAACGGGCCCGTCGCCGGGTCGCGGGTCGGGTGCTGCTGGTCGGGGACGCAGGGGGATATGTCGACGCACTCACGGGTGAGGGCATCGCCCTCGGCCTGGCCCAGGCACGAGCAGCGGTCGCGGCTGTGCAGGCCGGGCACCCGCAGCGCTACGAGCTCGGGGCTCGTCGACTCGGCTGGCGCCACGAGCTGCTCACCAGGGGGCTGCTCACGGCCACGCGACATCCTGCACTGAGGAGTCGGGTGGTGCCGGCAGCGGCGTCCTTGCCACGGGTCTTCTCGGCGGCGGTCAATCAACTCGCGAGGCCGGCATGAGCGCTCCTGAGCTGGTGGTTCTGTTGGATGAGGAGGGACGTGCGATCGGCACGACCGCCAAGTCCGGTGTCCACCACACCGAGACCCCGTTGCACCTCGCGTTCTCCTGTTATCTCTTCGACGACCAGGGCCGGTTGCTGCTCACGCGACGGGCATCGACCAAGCCAACCTGGCCGGGCGTGTGGACCAACAGTGTGTGCGGACACCCCGGTCCGGGCGAGGATCCGGTCGCCGCCGTACGCCGACGCGTCCTGGCCGAGGTCGGCGTCCGAGCCGAGGGCGTCAGGCTGCTGCTCCCTGGCTTCCGCTACCGCGCAGTGATGGACAACGGCGTCGTCGAGAACGAGATGTGTCCGGTCTTCGTGGCCACCGCAGCGGGGGAGCCCCGCCCCGATCCGGCCGAGGTCGAGGACCTGAGCTGGGTCGACTGGGCAGACTTCCGAGTCAGCGTGCTGGACGGCACCCGCACGATCAGCCCGTGGTGCCGCGACCAGGTGGCAGCCCTGCCCGCCGATCCGCTCTCCGCCCCTGCAGCACCGAGCTCGGCGTTGCCGCCGGGGGCCCGAGAGGAGGGTCCCTGACCGGTCCGTGGCCGGGGGGACTTGCACGCACACCACTAGGCTTCGCGGATGAGCGACGTCGATCACGAACGCCGGGCCGTCGAGCTGGTCATGGGCTCGAAGCAGTACGCCGAGACGATGGCTGCCCTCGCGGAGCGGACAGGGCGCCCCGAGGCCGATCTGAAGGGCGATGCGCAAGCCGCGCTTGCGGAGATGTCGGCCTACGTCGATGATTCGGCGTCGCGGATCTGGGACCGGATGGGGCGGTGGTTGACGCGGTCCTACGAGGTCGACGTCGACACCAGCAGGCTGGATGAGCTGGCCGAGCTGGGGCGTCGGCATTCACTGGTGTTCCTGCCCAACCACCGCTCCTACCTCGATCCCCTCGTGCTGCGGGCGGCTACGACCGGGCATGGCTTCCCCAGCAACTACACGCTGGGTGGGATCAACCTCGCCATGTGGCCGCTCTCCGAGCTCGGCAAGCGCAGCGGGCTGATCTTCATCCGCCGCTCCAGCCGTGACGACCCGGTCTACCCGGCCATGTTGCGCCTCTACCTGGGATTCCTGTTGCGCCAGCACGCCAACCTGGAGTGGTACTTCGAGGGCGGCCGCACCCGCACTGGCAAGCTCCGCCCGCCGCGCATGGGGGTGCTGCGCTACCTCGTCGATGCCTTCCGCGCCAACGGCGACGGCTCCGACGACGCCTACCTCGTGCCGGTCTCAATCGTCTACGACCAGCAGCACGAGGTCTCGGCGCTCTCGCGAGAGGAGAGCGGCGGGACCAAGACTCCCGAGAGCCTCACCTGGCTCTACCGGTTCGCCCGCGCCCAGGGGCGGCGGCGTGGACGCGTCCACGTGCGGTTCGGCCCGCCGCTTTCCCTGCGCGAGGCCCTGGCCGACGCCGCCTCGCGCGCCGAGACCGACGACCTCACCGCAGTGGTGCCGCGCGTCGCGTTCGAGGTGGCGCACCGCATCAACGCAGCCACTCCGATCACGCCGTCGGCCCTGGTGGCCTTCGGGCTGCTGGACAACGACGGTCGGGCGATGACCTTGGCCGAGACCCTGGGCGTGCTCGAGCCGCTTGTCGCCTATGTACGCCGCCGCCAGCTGCCGCTCACCGCCGACGTGGACCTCGGACGTCCGGAGGGTCTGCGCAAGGCGCTGGCGACGCTGATCCGCGAGGGCGTCGTCGTCGAGTACGCCGGTGGGCTCGAGCCGGTCTACGCGATCGCGCCCGATCGCCAGCACGAGGCGGCGTTCTATCGCAACACGGTCACCCACTACTTCATCGACCGCGCCATCCTCGAGGTGGCGCTCGTCCAGGCCTCTGCCGAGGATCCCCCCGCCGGTGACGACGTCATCGCTGCCACCTGGGCGCGCGCCCTGGCTCTGCGCGACCTGCTGAAGTACGAGTTCTTCTTCGCGACCAAGCGCGAGTTCGACACCCAGATGCGCTACGAGACCGACCTGGTCCGTCCCGGCTGGGCCGAGGAGAGCGCCACCACGAGCGAGATCACCGAGCTGCTCGCAGACTCCAAGCTGCTTCTCGCACACCGCGTGATCGGCCCGTTCCTGGAGGCCTATTCAGTGGTGGCCGACCGGTTGGTCACCCGTGAGCCCGCCGCCCCCCTGGACGGCGACGGGCTGATTGCCGAGAGCCTCGGCGTCGCTCACCAACGGTGGTTGCAGCAGGACCTGCACTCGCCGGAGTCGATCTCCAAGGACCTCATGGGTGGCGTCCTCAAGCTCGCCGGCAACCGGGAGCTCCTGGGCCCAGGGGGCGACGAGCTCCGCCAGTCACGCCAACACTTCGCCGATGAGCTGGCCGCGGCGGTCGACGCCATCGCCGTCGTCCGATCCCTTGCCTTGAAGGACTGATCCGTGGCCGACATCGACGACCTCCTCTCTGCCGTCGCAGACGGGCCGCAAGGCCCCGACGTCGGCGCGTTCTTCGACTTCGACGGCACGCTGATCCACGGCTATTCCGCCGCGCTCTACTTCCGCCAGCGATTGGCGAGCAGGGCTGTGAGCCCGCAGGAGCTGATCGGCACCATCGTCGAGGTCTTCAACATGCAGCAACGCGGGCACGACGTGACGCGCCTCGTCGGTGTCGGCCTCGGCGCCCTGCGTGGCACCGCCCAGACCGACATGGAGGAGATGGGTCAGCAGCTCTTCCGGTCGCGGATCTCGGGACAGCTCTACCCCGATGCCCGCCGCCTCGTCAGGGCCCACCTGCGGGCCGGTCACACCGTCGCTCTCGCGTCCTCAGCCACCCGGTTCCAGGCCCAGGCCGCCGCCCAGGATCTCGGGATCGAGCACCTGCTGGTCACCGAGGTCGAGCTCCTCGACGGCATCGTCACCGGACGGGTCGACGGCCCGATCCTCTGGGGACCAGGCAAGGCTGCGGCCGTTCAGGCCTTCGCCGAGAAGCACGCCGTTGACCTCGCGGAGTCCTACGCCTACGGCAACGGGGGAGAGGACGTGCTCTACCTCGAGACCGTGGGGCGACCCCGGCCCCTCAACGCCGACAGCACCCTGACCCAGGCGGCAGGTGAGCGTGGCTGGCCGGTTCATCGGTTGCACCGCCAACGGCGGCTCACGACGGCCAACGTGGTCCGGTCGGCCGCGTCCTTCGCCGGCCTGGCCACGGGGGTCGCTGCCGGGTTGGGAATGGGACTGATCAACCGGGACCGACGTACGGCCCTCACGGTCGCCGCCGCGATCAGCTCCGAGCTCGCCCTTGCCGGCGCCGGCGTCTCCCTGGAGGTCGAGGGCCAGGAGAACCTCTGGCTCGCCCGTCCGGCCGTCTTCGTCTTCAATCACCAGAGCCAGCTCGACGTCATCGTGCTCGCCGCGCTTCTGCGTCGCGACTTCACGGGGGTTGCGAAGAAGGAGCTCGCCAAGGACCCCACCTTCGCTGCGATGGGCTGGCTCGCCGACGTCGCCTACGTCGACCGCACCGACAAGGTGGCTGCTCGTGAGGCACTCGCGCCGGCGCTGGAGAGCCTGGAGTCGGGCACCTCCTTGGTGATCGCCCCCGAGGGCACCCGCTCGCCAACGCCGCGGCTGCTGCCGTTCAAGAAGGGGGCCTTCCACCTGGCGATGCAGGCACAGGTGCCGATGGTGCCCGTGGTCATCCGCAACGCCGGCGAGATCATGCCTGCTCACTCGATGCTCCTCACGCCCGGCACCGTCCAGGTGCGGGTGCTTGCGCCGGTGCAGACCGCAGCGTGGACCGTCGAGAACCTCGACGAGCAGGTCGCCCTCGTCGAGAAGATGTACGCCGACACGCTGGACGACTGGGACAGAGCACCAGAGTGACTCGGCGCGAAGGCTGGTCCGACCACATGCCCAGTTCCAGCACGGGACGCAGTGCGAGGTTGGTCTGCGTCCCTGGCGTGCGGACCTCATCATGAACACTGCGGCAGCCGGAGGCGATGCGGCATCACCGTTGCACTACCGGGTCAACGCCCGAGCCACTCACGGTGGCAACGCCGAGGTGACGGTCGCCCAGACAGTTGTCCCACTCGACGCAGGGTGGGCGACCCCGGCGACCGGCGCCCCTGGCCCAGCGGACCTGCTCGGCTCCGCCTTCGCCGCGTGCCTGCTCAAGAACCTGGCCCGCTCAGGTGCCCTGTTGGGTTTCGAGTACGACGACGCCGAGCTCCTCGTCGTACTCCACAGGCAGGACGCACCCCCGAGGTTCACCCGCGTCGAGTACGACCTCCGGGTCGGCACCGAGGAGCCTGAGCGACGTGTCGAGCTGGTCCACGCCAACCTTCGCAAGTTCGGGACCGTCTACAACACCCTGGCGGCAGTGTGCGAGGTGCACGGCACGGTCACCGCGGTTCCACCGACGTGGAAGAAGTAGTCACACTCGTGCGCCCGCGAGGCGTGAACCTCGCGGGAGACCTCAGCTCTGCAAGGTGTGCTTGGACGCGAGCAGGGCATCGCGCATGTCGCGGTAGGCATGCTCGACGCCGGACCACAGGGTCTCTGTCGCCGTGGTCGCGACGCGGGAAACGTCTTCGGTCTTTGCCTGCGTGCGGTCCCAGGTGTTGCGGAGCTGCTCGCCAAGCTGGGTGAGTCTTTCGTCGCTCGACATCGTTGCGAGATGTACCTGCACCTCAAGGGCCTCGATCCGGCTCTTCCACATGTCGGCGCGAGCCTGGGCCAACTGTTGAAGCAGGTCCGTGTGTGCGGCCTGCAGGTCGCGGAGGTGAACGTCGATGGTGTTGATGCGCTCGTCAGTTGTCATGTCTTGAGTCTCATGGCCGCGCCGGGCCTGGAGCAGGGCACAAGGTCCTGGGCCGCAGCGCCGGAGGGCACCAGATGCCCTCCGGCAGGGCTCTCACCAGACTGGTCTGCCGTTCTCAGGCGGAAGCGTCAGTCGCCGCGGCGAGATCCTTGGATCCAGTCGTCTCGAGGACATGGAGGAGCGAGTGCTGCATCTGGCTCCACTGCCTGCTCCACTTCTGGATCGGCGCAAGGGTGCTCTGCAGGACCTCGAGCTGTTGGTCCAGGACTTCGAGCTCGGCGGTCAGGGCCTGGACGCTGAGCCGCTTGGCGTTCAGCTCTCCCATCAACACATCGATCTCGTCAGTCACATGGGGGAGCTGTACGACCATGCCCCTGAGGGAGAGCAGCATGTGGTCCACCGACGCAAGAACGGGATCGGGGACCACGGCTCTTGCCCCGGCACTACCGGCCCGGGCGACAAGGTTGGTCACGGACCGGGTGCTGTCGAGAAACAGGTCGATAGTGGCCTGCATGACCCCGTGCTGTTGATCCTGGGCTTCGTCGATGGCCATGTCGTCGCTCCTTGTTCCGATGAGGTCGATCGCCTCGAGCCTTCCTCGAGGCAGCGCAGGATGACAGGGCCACAGGTCCCGATCCTCCGTGGCGGGCGGCTGACGGCCGTGGGTCAGGCGATCGGTCCCGGAGCGAAGGGTCATGTGGCCCTAACCGTCTTCTTCGGCTCGCTGGAGCCTTGTGGTGAGGCCCGGGGGAGTCCCAGGTGCTGGCGCCCAAGGAGGTAGTCATGAAGGTTCTCGTGGCGTACGAGTCGATGTTCGGCAACACCGAGGCGGTCGCTCGCGCGGTGGCGGACGGGCTCGGCGAACGCATGGAGGTGGAGATCGACGATGTCGCGAAGGTGACGGCCAGTAACCGGTTCGACCTGATCGTGGTCGGCGGACCCACTCATGCGTTCTCGATGAGCCGGCCGTCCACGCGTGCGGACGCGATCACTCAGGGTGCGACGCGTGACAAGGAGAGCATCGGGCTCCGTGAGTGGCTGGGTCAGTTGCCGCACGCTGACCAGAGCCAGTCCTTCGCGTCCTTCGACACCAGGGTCGAGAAGGTACGACACCTTCCGGGTTCCGCTGCGGCGAAGGCAGCCAGGATCGGACGCCGTCTCGGGTACGCGCCCGTGGGACAGGAGAGCTTCTACGTCTCGGGCACGACGGGACCGCTGGTTGGCGACGAGCTCGAACGCGCCAGGAAATGGGGCGCCGAGCTGGGCACCCGGTTGGCCACGCACGTCTCGGACCAGGCTGCCGAGCGGACTCGTGGCTGAGCAGCCAACTCTTGACGTCGCACCGGTGATGACCACCCCGATCCCGGATCGGCGCCGAGGGTCAGCTGTCGCAGTGTCCTCGTTCCTGGCAGTGATCCTCCTCCCAGCCGTCGTCTACGGCTTGTTCTCCGCCAATGCCTACCGCGGCTATGGGCAGGACCTGGTCCTGGTCTCGCGCGCCCAGGACGCCCTCACTGTGCTCGTGCTGCCGCTCCTGGTGTGGGTCAGCGTGCGCAGCCGCCGCGGTTCCCTGGCCGCCCACATCCTGTGGCTGGGCCTGCTCTTCTATCTCGCCTACTCCTACGCGATCTACCTGATCGGCTGGGAGGAGAACCGCTTCTTCCTGATCTACGTGCTCGTGGTCCTGGTCTCTGCGGCCGCACTCCTCGATGGCTTGATCAGGTTGGACAACGAGGCGGTCCTACCGGCCGTAGAAGGGTTCCGGACTCGTGGGCTGGGATGGTTCCTGGTGATCATCGGGGTCGCATTCGTCGGCCTGTGGCTCAGCGACGTTGCGCCTTCGGCACTCGGAGGGCGGCCCCCGACCCACGTGGGGCCAGGCGGCACGCCGTACGCCGTCTACGTGCTGGACCTCACCGTGGCACTGCCCGTCGTAATCGTGACCGGGGTGATGCTCATCCGTCGACACCCGATGGCCGTCGTGCTCGGCGGGGTCGTTCTGGTCAAGATCACGACGCTGTTCACCGCACTCTGGCTCGGGGTTCTGGCCCAAGTGGTCGCGGGCGAGAGCGTCGCGTTCACCCCGGACATGGTGCCCAGCGCCGTGCTCCCGGTGGTCACGGTGATCGTGCTGCTGCGAGCGGTGCGCCGCCTCGGAGATCCCCCGGACGGATGGCTGCACGCGCAGCTGTGGCCATGCTCTGTGACGGCACTTCCGCCGGTGCCGCGCACGGTCGCGAAGCGGCACTGACTCGGTATGTCCCTATTGAAGCTCAAGCACGGGCACCTGTACCTCACCCAACTCCGGGTCGAGTGCCCACGTGGTCGCCCCAGCGGCCCACTCAGCACTCAACTGCGTCAGGGGTGGGCTGGTCAGCGGGCCATACAGGTGGCGTAGTCGATTGCCTTGAGCCCTACGAGGTGGTGTGCCGCCGCGGTGACCACGCGCATCGTCCGTGCAGTAGGGACGCACCGAGTAAGGGCCGCGCGCTCAGTCGGGGCGGTCCTCCCTGCCTGACTGCTGTCGCTCTGCGACGACCAGGCCCGCCTCCCAGCCCGGAGCGCGTCCCCGAGGCGGAGGGGTGATCGCCCGGGTCTCGTGCCCGCTGCGCGCGAGGAGCCACGAGATCAACGAGTTCGAGTTCCACATCTCGCCTGCCCCCACCTCGTCGCGACCCCAGGTCGCTCGGGGGACCTGCGGCACGAGGTCGATGACCATGCGGGCCCGGGCAGCGTCGTTGCTCACCCGCAATGGACTGGCGACGGCCTCAGCCACGTCGGGAATCACCCCGTCGCGCCAGCACCGAACCTCGTAGCGGAAAAAGCGGCTCCGACCCAACGACATGGACCCGACTGACCCCTCGGCCACCACGCCCCGCTCCGGATTTTTGTTGTTCCAGACCGGTGCCTGCTCGATGACAGCACGATAGGAACCGATCCTGACCTCCAGCGCCGAGTGATAGAGCTCGCACCTCTGCCGACGGTGCAGGCGGGCGTCGAATGCTTCGAAGGCGCGGCCATTCAGACGCACGAACCGACCGCCTGCGCCTAGGGGCAACCAGAACAGATCAACGCTCGCGGTGGGACCAGACGGTCCGGACTCGGTCATCACGGCAGCACCTGCGGATCAGTCTCGGACAGCACCTTGGTCATCAGGTCGTGAAACTCTGCGGGCTGCTCCCACAGCGGCCTGTGCCCGGAGGCGTCGAAGATGGTCAGCCTCTTGCTCGGTGACTCGAGGAGGTCGAACCACTGCTTGGCCGGTCCGGCCCGTCCCGGTGTCTCGTGGGCACCCTGAGCGAGGTAGACCGGTACGGCGAGCGAGGTGGCCTGGGTGCGGAAGTCGATGTCCTGGATCTGCGGGTAGAGCACTGAGAAGGTGTCCAGAAACCCGCCAAGGATGTGGAGCTGCTCGAGCAGGGTGTACTCGCGAACGAAGATGTTCTCGGTCATCGCCCCGGCGCCCTCGGAGTTCCCGACGTGGCTGTAGGGATAGACCTCCTGCTCGTAGGACAGTGTCGGTTCGTAGTCGATCACGCTGGAGTAGGGCGGCGGTCCGCTCTTGACCAGTGTGTCCACCAGGTCGCTGTTTCCGTTCTCGCGGGCCCAGGCGAGCGTGTCGCGGTAGTAGGTGCGGTCCGTCTCGGCGGGGTCGACCATCTGGCCGACGCCGACGAAGGCCGAGAACAGGTCCGGTTGGCGTTGGGCGGCGAGGACGCCGAGGATGGTGCCCCAGGACTGGCCGACCAGGTAGACCTTGTCCTGACCGAAGCGGTCCCGCAGATAGTTGGTGACCTCGATGGTGTCAGCGAAAGCCCGGTCGAGGGTCATTGTCGAGGTGGGGTCGATCTGGTCGTAGGACCTGCCGGTGCCACGCTGGTCGAGGGTGACAACGACGAAATCGTTCTCGAGCGTCTCGCTGTGGCGTCGCATGGCGCCCAGTTCGCTGCCGCCCGGTCCTCCGGCCAGGAACAGCAGCACGGGGTTCTCCAGGCTGCGCCCGCGAATCATGAGGGCGAGATCGTGCCCGCCGATCTCGACTCGGGTCAGCTCGGAGACGCTGCCGGCAACCGTCTGACCGTTGGCATCGACGATGCGCTCGGTAGTGGCGGGACGGGCGACGAGGGCAGCGAGAGCCACCAGGGCCACGGTGGCGACGACGGAGACAGTGCGGCGTAGCCCGAGCCCCAGCCGACCCCGGAAGCTCCTCTTGGTGCTTCTGGCCGGGAGCTGCCGCCGTGTCCATGCCACGGCGAAGGCGGCTCCTAGCACCATCGGCAACAGGGCCAGCAATCCGTGCAGACCGCGACCGAGCACGAACGCGATGATGCCGTAGGTGCTGCCCAGACTGATCCCGTCGACGGTCGGCCCCGAGAGTCCGAGACGGGTCAGCTCGAACAGCGCGGCGAAGGTCAGCGGCGCGGCCACCATGACCCACCGGGTGCGGACCAGGAGTCCGGCGACCAGTCCGACCAGGAGCCCGAGTCCCATGGCGGCGAGGCCTTCCAGGGGCGACATCGGTCCGCGTGGAGTCCACCAGGCCGCAAGCAGCGCGTAGCCACCGGAGGCGAGCAGCACAAGGCCCCAGGCCAGCCGCTTGTCGAGCTCGCGATCAAGATGCAGTCTCATCGAGAACACTTCCCTTCCAGTCCCCACCCTCACCACCCGGACGATCGGGAAGCAGAGTCAGTCGGACTCCGCCTCAAGGACCTAGGTCACTCGCAGCTCAAGGTCGAGAAACCCCGACGATGCTGACGATCGGCTCGGTGGCGACGTCGATCTTCGGCCAACGGCGCGCGTAGGTCTCGGCGAGCAGGCGGTGTCGAGCATCGCCAGGCAGTCCGAGGACTACCCGATTCACAGCTCCAGGCGGACTCGCGTGCCCGGCAAACCCAGGTCGCGACCACCGCTGACCGGTGTTCACACGACGTCTCGTCGCTGGACTGCCACGAGGCCGGCGGCAGCAGGGACCAACGCCCAAGCGCCGATCGCCAGCAGGGCGGCCAAGAGGCTCACGTCGAGGCTGACCCCGGAGATGACGGCGAACAGGGACTGGGGGACCCATGACGCGGTATCGCCGAACGCCTGGACGACGAGCGGTGGAATCACGAAGAGCAGCAGAACTGCAGTGGTGACTGCACCGCCGATGTTTCGGATGAGGGCGCCGAGCCCGGCCCCGAGGCTGGCACCGATCGCCCCGGCGAGCGTCGTGGCCGCGAGGAGTCTTACGACCTCACCCGCCGAGAGCAGGAAGCCGTAGCCGGTGCTCGGCAATGCGAGGGCGACCCCGACGGCAACCAGAGCCTGCCCGATGAAGGCCAGCACGGCCCCACCCAGCAACACGGCGGCGATTTGTGCGAGCACCGCGCGTGTGCGGTCGGGAGAAGTCAGGAACATCGGCACGACGGTGTGGTGCCCGTACTCCCGGGACACGGCGATGGCACCGAAGAGGCTGGTGCCGATCATGGCGTTGGAGGCGAAGGCCATCAGGGACTTCTGGTCCGCGGTGGTGGCGACGAACGCCTTGCTGCCGTCCATGTCGGTGGCGAAGGCAACGATCGCCGAGTCCAGGCCGGCAATGACGATCAGGACAGCAAGAAAACCCCACGGCAGCTTGGTCGTCGTGAGCTTGCGGATCTCCCCGCGGACGAGTCGGAGCGTGGTGTTCATAGCGAGACTGCCTGCCTTTCGGGCCTTGGTGTGGGCGTGCTGTCGGGCGGATCGTCGGTGCTGGTCCAGCTCAGGAACAGCTCCTCAAGGGAGCCGGCCTGCGGACTGAGCTCGTGCAGGGCGATTCCTGCCGCGCAGGCTCGGTCGCCGATCTCGGCGATGCCGATGCCGCGGACGACGAGCTCGCCCTCGGTCCCGGTGCGCACGGTGGCACCCGCCGCTCTGAGCAGCTGGGTCAGCGGTTGCGATTCTTCGGTGCGGACCGCCGTGCCGGCCTGCTGGAGGGCGGCGAGAGTTCCGGTGGTGACGAGCTGGCCCTGGCTGATGACCACGATCTCGTCGGCAAGGTGCTCGACCTCAGCCAGCAGGTGGCTCGAGACGAAGACCGTGCCGCCCCCCGCTGCGCGTTCTCGGAGCAGGTCACGCAACCAGCGGATGCCCTGCGGGTCGAGCCCGTTGCCCGGCTCGTCGAGCACCAGCACCGGTGGGTCCCCCAGGAGGGCACCCGCCAACCCGAGACGCTGGCGCATCCCCAGCGAGTAGCCGCCCACATGCCGGTCCGCCGCGTGGGCCAGGCCCACGGACTCCAGCATCTCGCCGATGCGAGTGGGGTCGATGCCCGCACCGTCTGCGAGGACCCGCAGGTGGTTGCGTCCGCTTCGTCCGGGGTGAAAGGCGTTCGGCTCGAGCACCACCCCGACGGTGCGCGCCGGGTCGGTCATCTCGCGGTACCGCCGCCCGCCGATCGTGGCACGACCATGGTCGGCTCGAGCGAGATCGAGCAGGATCTTCATTGCTGTGGACTTCCCGGCACCGTTGGGGCCCAGGAAACCGGTGACCCGTCCGGGCTGCACGGCGAAGGTCAAGTCATCGACCACGACCTCGTGTCCGTAGCGCTTGGTGACGTTCTCGAACTCAAGGGTGTACATGGACGGCGTTCCTCTCGGGGGTGGTGTGGCGGTCGAGCGGGGTTGGTGTCGGCGCAGGGTGGTGCATGGAGGCGGCGGTGTGGCGTAGGAGGAAGGCGAAGCCCAGCAGAACCGCACCGGTGAACCATCCGCCGAAAGAGACGGGCGCGGGTACCCATAGAAGAAGGACGAGGCCTGGCGCGACCAGAGCGATGGAGAGGCAGACGAAGACCCGCATGCCGTAGAGGAAGGCGAAGGGCAGGTAGTGCGCCCCGACGATCACCATGCTCGCCGGGAAGAAGAGCTCGCTGCGCCCTCCAAGCATGGCCAGGACCACCACGAGACCGATGGGTACGGTGAACGCGATCTGCATCCCCAATGCCGCCATCGGGTGCCCGGTCGGCAACGATGCGGGTCGTCCAGTGAGGTGGATGATCAGCGAGGTGAGCGGGAAGATCAGAGTTCCGCCGAGGAACAGCACGGCCACTGCACCCCCGGTAGAGCCCCACGTGGCCACCGCGGCCGCTGACAACCACACTCCCGCGGAGACCAGTTGTCCGTAGAAGCCACCCGCATAGACGCGACGCACGTCACCTTGAGCTGCGGCTACGGACATGGGTGGCCTTCCTTGTTCGGGGGGCTTGAGGTCTTCAAGTCGATCGCCGACACGGCACGTTCGGTCGGCTCCTCGATCACACCGGGTCGATCGCCTCGCCAGTAGTGCCGGGCAGCCCTGCTGAGAGGGGTCGTTGGACCCTGCCCGTGCCGAACGGCCGCGCCTAGCGTCATGCCCAGAGAAGTGCGTCGCCAGAACTCTCGGGCGGCGTGTCCACCACACGACACACGGCCCGCTTCCACGCGTGACCCGTTCTGGAGTTGCACATGACCATCACTCGGGAACGCACCCCAGCTGAGATCGACGCCCTCACCGACGGGGACGCGATCGCGCGCGCCGAACACCTCTGCAAGGTCTACGGAACGGGTGACGCCCAGGTCGTGGCCCTCGATGACGTCACCGTGGAGTTCGGCCGTGGCCGGCTCACCGCGATCATGGGTCCATCCGGGTCCGGCAAGTCCACCCTGATGCATTGCATGGCCGCACTTGACGCACCGACGTCGGGTCGGGTGGACATCGACGGT
>JBDSBU010000088.1:0-3066 GCA_039921445.1 Marmoricola sp.
GGAGTCTCCAAGCAGGTGCTGCACGAGATCGGCTGCGTGTGGCAGGGAGACGGGGAGGTGACCGCACGGGCCTGGCTCTTCGCCCGTCCGGTCGAGACCCGGTTCGCCCGCACGGTGGTGGCGCAGGCCGCGAAGACCAAGGGCTGCCGGGTGGTCGACGGGCCAAGCTTCGGCAGCCCCTCCTACACCCAGGTGTGCACCCGCGTGGCCGGGCAGCAGCGGGTGCGTCATGCTGGTCTCTTCGGCCAGAGCTGGCTGAGCTGCGAGATCGCGGCACCGTCGGGAGCCACGATCGCCGACCTCCGGACCCGCACCGACGCCTGGTGCGTCGAGGTCGCCAACGCCTTGAACACCGCGCGCTGACCGGCGCGTCGACGCCTCATCCACAGGAGCAAACAGATGACCACCAGTACCCAGGTCCGCCTTGCCCGCCGCCCGCAGGGCGAGCCCGACGACGCCACCTACGCCTTCGTCGAGCACGAGCTGCCCGCGATCACCGAGGGTCAGCTGCTGCTCCGGGTCGTCTACCTCTCCCTTGACCCCTATATGCGTGGGCGGATGAACGACGCGAAGTCCTACGCGGCCCCCGCCCAGATCGACGAGGTCCTCGGCGCCGGCACCGTCTGCGTGGTCGAGGAGTCCAGGCACCCCGACTTCGAGGTCGGCGAGATGGTGCTCTCCTACAGCGGTTGGCAGACCCACCAGGTCAGCGACGGCACCGGACTGCGTCGCCTCGACCCCTCACTGGCACCGGTCTCGACCGCGCTCGGCGTGCTGGGCATGCCTGGCTTCACGGCGTACGCCGGGCTGCTGGAGATCGGGCGTCCCCAGGTCGGCGAGACCGTCGTGGTCGCTGCGGCCACCGGCCCGGTCGGCTCGGCCGTCGGTCAGATCGCCAAGGTGAAGGGTGCCCGTGCCGTCGGCATCGCCGGTGGCGAGCGCAAGCGGCAGGCCCTGCTCGACGAGTTCGGCTTCGACGTCGCGCTGGACCACCGCTCCCCCACCTTCGCCGACGACCTCGCGGCCGCCGTACCCGACGGCATCGACGTCTACTTCGAGAACGTCGGCGGCCATGTGGCTCGCGAGGTCTTTCGTCGCATGAACCGCTACGGCCGGGTGCCGGTGTGTGGCCTGGTGGCGGGCTACAACGCGACCTCCGCCCCGGAGGGGCCGGACCGGTTGCCGGCCTTCATGGGGCTGATGCTGACCAAGAGCCTGACCGTGCGTGGTTTCATCCAGGACGAGTTCACCGCGTCGCACGGTCGCGACTTCGTCCGCGAGATGTCGCAGTGGATCGCCAGCGGCGAGGTCCGCTACCGCGAGGACGTCGTCGAGGGCCTGGACGCTGCGCCCGAGGCGTTCCGCGGCCTACTGACCGGACGCAACTTCGGCAAGCTGCTCGTGCGCGTCTCCGCCGACCCAACACTCTGACCCGACATGAGCCAGACACCTGACACCGGACACCCTGGGCACTCCGGTCCCGTGACGGTCTCGATCGTGCGGCACATCGCCCCCGAGCACGCCGGTCAGATGGTGGCGTGGGTGCGCGCAGGGTCGCTGCTCGCAGAGCGGCGTACCGGCATCGAGGGCTGATTCGACGAGCCCGAGACCCGCGACGTCGAGGACCTGCGCCCCGTGCCGCCGGCTCCCCCACGTTGGAAGCAAGCGGTCGTGATCTGGCTGACGTTCTTCCCGCTCAGCCTGAGCCTCGGCGTCCTGATCGCGCTTTCGGGCCTCGAGCTCAATCTGCTCCTGCGCACCCTCCTGCTCACCGCGGTGGCGACGCCGATCATGACCTACGGACTGCTGCCCTGGATGACCAAGCGGTTCGAGTGGTGGCTCAAGCCCGCACCCGACGAAGGACCTTGAGCCGAAGCTCGACGCCTAGCTAGGCGTTGGAGTCGGCTCCACGACGCCAACGGATGCCGGCTTCCAGGAACGCATCGATGTCTCCGTCGAGCACGGCCTGCGGATTGCCGGACTCGAACTCGGTCCGCAGGTCCTTGACCATCTGGTAGGGGTTCAGCACGTAGTTGCGCATCTGATCGCCCCAGCTCGCCTGCACGTCACCACGCATCTCGTCGAGGTGGGCCTTCTCCTCGGCCTTCTTCCGCGCGAGCAGCTTGGCCTTGAGCACGACCATGGCGCTGGCCTTGTTCTGCAGCTGGCTCTTCTCGTTCTGGCACGAGACCACGGTGCCAGTGGGAATGTGGGTCAGGCGTACGGCGGAGTCGGTGGTGTTGACCGACTGGCCACCGGGCCCACCGGAGCGGTAGACGTCGGTGCGGATGTCCTCGTCGGGGATCTCGATGACATCGGTCTGCTCCAGCACCGGCACCACCTCGACCGCGGCGAAGCTGGTCTGGCGACGGCCCTGGTTGTCGAACGGGCTGATCCGCACCAGCCGGTGGGTGCCGGCCTCGACGCTGAGCGTGCCGTAGGCATAAGGGGCGTGCACCGCGAAGGTGGCCGACTTCAGGCCCGCCTCCTCGGCGTAGGAGGTGTCGTAGACCTCGACCGGGTAGTTGTTGCGCTCGGCCCAGCGTGTGTACATCCGCATCAGCATCTCGGCGAAGTCGGCGGCATCGACGCCACCGGCCCCGGACCGGATCGAGATGATCGCCTCGCGGGCGTCGTACTCCCCGGAGAGCAGCGTGCGAACCTCGAGCTGCTCGACGAGCTTCTTCAGCTTGGCAAGCTCGGCCTCGGTCTCGTCGGCGGCTGCGCTGTCCTCCTCCTCGGCGGCGAGCTCCACCATCACTCCGAGATCGTCGAGGCGGTCCTCGAACTCGGTGAAGCGGTCGAGGTCGTGCTGCAGGACCGCGAGCCGACCGGTGACCCGCTGGGCGTTGACCTGGTCGTCCCACAGGTCCGGCGCCGCGACCTGGTCACCGAGGTCGGCGATCTCGCGTCGCATCTCATCGAGGTCCAGGACCGAGCCGATGGTCTTCATCGTCGCCTGGAGCTGCTTGATCTCGCTGTCGAAGTCGGTGGCCACAAGGAGTCAGGTTACGCGGCGGGGCCTTAGTCTGGTCCGGGGGTCGATGACCGGGCATCGACTGAGCA
>JBDSBU010000089.1:0-14638 GCA_039921445.1 Marmoricola sp.
CAGGGTGAGTACGGCGACTACCTGCAGAACGCGCAGGGGGAGGACGTCGTCGCTGGGACACGAAACACCGTGTCCCTTGCAGACATGGGCGACATCGACAAGGAGTCGCACCGCCAGCTGCTCGAGATCATGCAGACGCTCGAGCAGCACTACCGAGACATGTGCGACATCGAGTTCACCGTGCAGGAGGGGCGGCTGTGGATGCTGCAGACGCGAGTCGGCAAGCGAACCCCGGAGGCTGCGTTCCGGATCGCGGTGCACATGGCCGACGAGGGGTTGATCGACCTCGATGAGGCGACGCGCCGGGTGAACGGCGCCCAGCTGGCGTTGCTGATGTTCCCGCGGTTCGATCCCGACGCCGAGCGGACCCTGCTGGCGACGGGGATGAACGCCTCTCCAGGCGCCGCTGTCGGCAGGGCCGTCTTCGACTGGGCCACGGCGGTCGACTGGGCCGAGCGCGGTGAGGACGTCATCTTGGTGCGCAAGGAGACCAGCCCTGACGACCTCCACGGAATGATGGTGGCCAAGGGTGTCCTCACCAGTCGTGGCGGCAAGACCTCGCACGCCGCTGTCGTGGCCCGAGGGATGGGCCGCACCTGTGTCTGTGGGGCCGAAGCGCTCGACGTCGACACCCGTGCGGGCCGGTTCACCGTTCGCGGTGGCAAGACGATCGAGGAGGGCGACCTGATCTCGATCGATGGCTCGACCGGTGAGATCTTCGACGGGTCGGTCCCGGTCGTCGACTCGCACGTCGTACGCCACTTCGAGGGTGACGACATCGACGATCCGCTCGTCTCAGCGGTCACCCGGATCATGGAGCATGCAGACAGCGCCCGACGTCTGCAGGTCCGTACCAACGCCGACACCGCCGAGGACGTTGCCCGAGCCCGGCGCTTCGGTGCCGAGGGGATCGGTTTGTGTCGTACCGAGCACATGTTCCTCGGAGACCGGCGCGAGCTGGTGGAGAACCTGATCGTCTCTGAGGGCGAGGACGGCCAGCGGGAGGCGCTCGACGCGCTGCTGCCGTTGCAGCGCGAGGACTTCATCGAGATCCTGAAGGTGATGGACGGGCTGCCGGTGACGATTCGGCTGATCGACCAACCGCTTCACGAGTTCCTTCCTGACCTGACCGAGCTCTCCGTCGCGTTGGCGATCGCCGACACCCACGGTCACCGAAAGAAGCGACAGCGCACGCTCCTCGACGCCGTCACGCGCCTGCACGAGCAGAACCCGATGCTCGGGCTGCGCGGCGTACGCCTCGGAATCGTCATTCCAGGACTCTTCACGATGCAGGCCCGCGCCATAGCCGAGGCCGCAGTGGCACGGAAGCAGGCGGGCGGGGACCCGCGACCGGAGATCATGATCCCGCTGGTGGCCAGCGTGAAGGAGCTCGACCTCGTCCGGCGCCGGATCGTCGAGGTCGTCGACGAGGTCGCCGAGGCGTCTGGAGTCGACCTCGACATCCGGATAGGGACCATGATCGAGCTGCCGCGCGCCGCTCTGACGGCCGGTGAGATCGCCGAGTCGGCCGAGTTCTTCTCCTTCGGCACCAACGACCTGACCCAGATGACCTGGGGATTCTCGCGAGACGACGTCGAGGCGTCGTTCTTCGGCCCCTACCTCGAGCAGGGGGTCTTCCCGGTCTCTCCGTTCGAGTCGCTCGACATCGCGGGTGTCGGCGAGCTGGTCCGCACCGCGGTCGAGCGCGGCCGCGCCACCCGGCCGGACCTGCACCTCGGCATCTGCGGCGAGCACGGCGGCGATCCGGCCTCGATCCACTTCTTCGATGAGGTCGGTCTCGACTACGTCTCGTGCTCGCCATTCCGGGTGCCGGTCGCCCGGCTGGAGGCTGGTCGGTCGGCGCTTCGCCAGAACTGACTTCGCCAGCGAGCAGTCATCGCGCACAATCAACCGCGTGGGACATGTGGAGGTGGCTGGGGTTCGCTACGAGCTGCCCGATGGGCGGGTGTTGCTCGAGGACGTGTCGTTCCGCGTTGGTGACGGCGCGAAGGTGGCGCTGGTCGGCGCCAACGGTGCGGGCAAGACGACGTTGCTGCGGATCATCACCGCTGAGCTGGTGCCGCACGCAGGTGCCGTGACGCGCTCCGGAGGACTGGGGGTGATGCGGCAGATGGTGGGGCTGGGCAGCACCACCGTGGCCGAGCTGCTGATGTCGGTCTCCCCGCCCCGGGTGCAGGTCGCTGCCGCCGAGGTGGACCGTCTCGAGCTGGCGTTGATGGAGATCGACGACGAGCCGACCCAGATGGCCTACGCCACGGCACTCTCGGAGTTCGCCGACGCCGGCGGCTACGAGATCGAGGTCGTGTGGGACACCTGCTGCACCGCAGCGCTCGGGGCGAGCTTCGCCAAGGTGAAGTACCGGGACCTGGCCACGCTCAGCGGAGGGGAGCAGAAACGGCTGGTGCTGGAGTATCTCCTCGCCGGGCCCGACCAGGTGCTGCTGCTCGACGAGCCGGACAACTTCCTCGACGTACCCGGCAAGGTCTGGCTCGAGGGCCGGATCCGAGAGTCGGCCAAGACGATCCTGTTCATCAGTCACGACCGGGAGCTGCTCGATCACACGGCGACCCGGGTGGTGACGGTCGAGCTCGGTGCGGGCGGCAACACCGCGTGGACCCATGCCGGTGGCTTCACCTCCTACCACCAGGCCCGTCGGGACCGGTTCGCTCGCTTCGAGGAGCTGCGCCGTCGCTGGGACGAGGAGCAGGCCAAGCTCAAGGCGTTGGTGCTGCGGCTGCGGATCAAGTCGGAGTACAACGACGGCATGTCCAGCCAGTACCGCGCTGCCCAGACCAGGCTTCGCAAGTTCGAGGAGGCCGGCCCGCCCACCGAGCAGCCGCGCGAGCAGCAGGTGACGATGCGGCTCACCGGTGGCCGCACCGGCAAGCGAGCGGTGGTGTGCGAAGCTCTCGAGCTCACCGGACTGATGCGCCCCTTCGACCTCGAGGTCTGGTACGGCGAACGGGTGGCCGTCCTGGGCTCCAACGGCTCGGGCAAGTCACACTTCCTGCGGTTGCTCGCCAACGGCGGCAGCGACCCGGACATCGAGCACCAGCCGGTCGGCGATGTCGAGATCAAGCCGGTCGTGCACTCGGGCAAGGCCAAGCTCGGCGCCCGGGTGCGTCCCGGCTGGTTCGTGCAGACCCACGAGCATCCCGAGCTGATCGGGCGCACTCTGCTCGAGATCCTGCACCGCGGTGACGGGCGTCCCGGCGGGCGGGCGGGAATGGCGCGGGAGCAGGCCAGTCGCGTGCTCGACCGCTATGAGCTCGCACACGCCTCCGAACAGCGCTTCGACTCTCTCTCCGGGGGGCAACAGGCCCGGTTCCAGATCCTGCTGCTGGAGCTTTCGGGGGCCACCCTGCTGCTTCTGGACGAGCCCACCGACAACCTCGACGTACAAAGTGCCGAGGCGCTCGAGGAGGGGCTGGAAGCCTTTGCCGGCACCGTCTTGGCCGTGACCCACGACCGTTGGTTCGCTCGCGGGTTCGACCGGTTCCTGGTCTACGGCGCGGACGGTGAGGTCTATGAGTCGGATGGGCCGGTCTGGGACGAGGGCCGGGTCCAGCGCAGCCGCTGAGGTGGCCTGCCCACCGGGCAGTTGTGTCCGCCTGAGCGACGCCGACCGGGCAGTTGTGTTCGCCTGAGCGACGCCGAGCGGGCAGTTGTGTTCGCCTGTGGGACGCCGACCGGGCAGTTGTGCATGCCGCACTGCCCGGTCGGTGTGCTGGGGGCGGACGTGAGTGCCCGGTCGGTGTGCTGGGGGCGGACCGGAGTGTCCGCTCGGCGGAGTTCGGCGCCTAGGGTGACCGACGTGGCCAGGACCCCTACCGTGAATGTGCCGGCCCCTCTGCTGGTCCTCGGCGGCGTGGTCTCGGTGCAGTTCGGTGGCGCCCTGGCAGCGACCTTGGTCCCCCAGATCGGGGCCGGTGGGTCGGTGCTGCTGCGCTTGTCGATGTCGGCCGTGCTCCTCGTTGCGTTCGTGCGGCCGCGGTTGCGTGGTCACAGCCGGCGGGCATGGCTGACAGTGGTCGCCTTCGGGGTGGCCCTTGGCCTGATGAACTGGAGCTTCTACGGCTCGCTGGCCCACCTGCCGCTGGGAGTCGCAGTGACCGTGGAGTTCCTCGGACCCCTGATCCTGACCACGGCGCTGTCCCGGCGGCTGGCTGACTTCGTCGCCGTGCTCGCAGCGGCACTCGGGGTGGTGCTGATCTCCGAGGTCCTGACCCAGCCACTGGGTGAGCTGAGCTGGATCGGTCTCCTGCTCGCGCTGACGGCCGGCGCGTTCTGGGCGGCGTACATCCTGCTGAGCGGACGCACCGGCGCCGAGTTCCCCAATCTCGACGGGCTGGCGATCGCCCTAGCCGTCGCGACCCTGGTCGTGCTCCCGGCTGGGGTCTTCGGCATCGACACCTGGACGACCGGCCACCTGCTCAAGGGGCTCGGCATTGCCGTGCTCTCCTCGCTCCTGCCTTACTCACTCGAGATGCTCGCTCTGCGCCGGCTCTCGGCCGCAGTCTTCGGGATCCTGCTCTCGCTCGAACCGGCGGTCGCGGCCCTAGCGGGCCTGCTGGTGCTCGGACAGCGGCTTGCATTACTGCAGGTGCTCGGACTGGTCCTGGTGGTGGCAGCGAGTGCGATCGTGCTGGGAACCAGACGTCCTGAGGAGCCTGGCCAGATCGAGTCGTCCTGATCGGTTCCTGCTCAGATGGTGGAGCACGTGACGGCGTTGCCCGCGGATGTGGCCTGTGTCACGCTCGGGCCCTCGACCCTGCCCAGAGGAGATGCCCGATGACCGCGCACGCCGCCGAGCTCGACCACCCGACCTTCCTGGACGACCGGCTGGCCCACTGGGCGCACGCCAACCCCGACGGCGAGGCATTCACCTACCTGGGCCGGACTTGGACCTGGGCCCAGTTCGAGGATCGTGTACGCCGGCTCGCCGGGGCGCTGAGGGAGCGTGGGATCGGACGCGGTGACGTGGTCTCGTTCCTCGACAAGAACCACCCCGCCTGCGTGGAGCTGAGCCTGGCAGCAGCCTCCTTGGGGGCCGCCAACGCGATCGTCAACTTCCGACTTGCGGGAGACGAGGTCGACTACGCCGTGAACGATGCGGGCGCAAAGCTGCTCCTGGTCGGCTCGGAGCTGATGCCTCTGGTCGAGAAGATCAAGGACCGCCTCACCACGGTGGAGCACATCGTCGAGGTCACCCCGGAGGGTGGTGATGGTGACGCCTACGAGGCCTTGTTGGCTGCCGCCGAGCCGACCGGGCGCGACCCGGAGGTGCAGCCCGACGACGTCTGCCTGGTGATGTACTCCTCGGGGACCACCGGACGCCCCAAGGGCGTGGCGCTGACCCAGGCGAACATGCTCGCCCACACCCTGAACGCCCACGACGGCTGGGGATTCGACGACGGCGACAAGAACATGGTGGCGATGCCGCTGTTCCACGTCGGCGGGTCGTCGTACGTCCTCTTCGGCATCCACGACGGCGTGCCCAGCGTGATGACCCGGGACCCCGACGGTGCCTCGCTTGCGGGCGCGATCATGCAGGGCGCCAACCGCACCTTCCTGGTGCCGGCCGTCCTCGCCCAGGTGCTCACGTCCGGCGACGACGCGGTCAAGCTCTTCGGTCAGCTGAAGACCTACTGCTATGGCGCCTCGCCGATGCCGCTCCCGCTGCTGCGGGCAGCTCTGGAGGCATGGCCCGACACCGAGTTCATCCAGGTCTATGGCCTCACCGAGGTCGCTGGGGTGATCACCCACCTGATGCCCGAGGCGCACCGTGACACCGAGCATCCCGAGCGGCTGGTGAGCGCTGGCCAGTGCATTCCCGGCGCCGAGGTTCGAGTTGTCGACCCGGAGACCTTGGTGGACGTCCCCACCGGTGAGCACGGTGAGCTCTGGTTTCGCTCGCCGCAGCTGATGGTCGGTTACCTCAACAAGCCCGACGCCACCGCCGAGGTGATCACCCACGACGGCTGGTTCCGCACCGGCGACATGGGCAAGGTGGACGAGGAGGGCTTCGTCTTCGTCCAGGACCGACTCAAGGACATGATCATCTCGGGCGGGGAGAACATCTACTCACCGGAGATCGAGCGGGTCCTTGCCGAGCACCCGGCCGTGATGGAGGTTGCGATCATCGGTGTCCCCGACGATCGCTGGGGAGAGAGCGTCAAGGCCGTGGTGGCGCTCAAGCCGGACGCCTCGGCCACCGAGGACGAGCTGATCGCCCACTGTGCAGAGCACCTGGCGAAGTTCAAGTGTCCCAAGTCGGTGGACGTCGTCGAGGCGCTTCCGCGCAACCCCACTGGGAAGATCCTCAAGCGCGACCTGCGCAAGCCCTACTGGGAAGGGCGTGACCGCGCGACCGTCTAGTCTCGGCCACGTGAAGATCCTGCGGGGGGTTGCGCTCGCTCTGGTCTCGGTCCTCGCCGTGGCGGGATGTGGGGATCGACCGACGACCACGGCGGTGGCGGCGGAGCAGGCGATCACGCCGCGGGCGATCGCGGCCGTGATGCTTGACCATCTGCCTCCCGACACGACGCGGCGGGAGGCGACGTACGTCGACGAGACCTCACCCCGGGGCTACGTCGGTGCCGACTTCCGCTACGACGGAGGTGGCGAGTCCGACGGCGACCTGGTCCGGGTGACGCTCCAACGCCGAAGTCAGTCTCCGAGTTGTGAGGATGTGGGCTGCGCCGACCTCGGTGACGGCGTGAAGCTCTACTGGGAAGAGGAGGTGCCAGAGGAGGACCCGGGGATCGTGGTGTTGGTGCGTCAGCTGGACGACGGAGTCCTGCACGTTCTGCTGGCGGGCCCGACGATCACCGGCGATCCGCGGCGCCAAGAGCTCAAGCCCACGCTGGACGCTCTCACCGACCTGGTCACGGACCGGCGACTCGCGCTGCGCACCTCCGCAGAGACCATCGCGGCGGGGCGTGAGGTCACCGATTGGGAGGGCGGCGAGCGCGACCCCACGGACCTCGAGCAGGTCCCGAACGACGACCGCACCGTGGTGACCGGGTTCGTCTACGGCTGGGGGGACGACTGGTCCTACGTCGGACCGGCGCCCGGCAAGAAGCAGCTCGGTGCGGGCTCCGTGGGAGGTCGAGCGCGGGTCGGCCCGGACTTCGGACCCGTCGGTCCCGGTCTCATCGACGCACTCGCTGCGCCTCGGCCTCCGGACTGGTTGGAGACGTGCCTGCCCCGATATCAGTGCTGGTCGCGCGGTCCGAGCCACTTCGTGTGGCGGGCGGCGATGGGTGCGGCGGGCTGCTTCCTGTTCGGCCAGAGCTTCCATGACCGCGACGAACCCCTGTCCGTGGGCCTGACCACGACTCGTTCGCGCTACGAGCAGGCCAAGGTCGTGGCGCCGGGACCTGGCTGAGATCGCGTCTCCCGACGGGGTGTGCGGTGGATCCGGCTCACCTGGTGCGCCGCATCTACCGCATTACGACTGCCGCGCTCTCAGGGAGCGAAGGTGCGGACTTTCCTCTCGGATCCGAGCCAGAGCACGAGCGCGGGCACGAGCAGCAAGGCCCCAGCCAGGTTGACGGCGCGAAAGTCGCCCAGGGCAAGCAGCGGCCCGGCCACGACAGCGGCCGCTGCGCCGCCGTAGTTCATCAACGCATCGGTGGCACCTTGGAGCGGGACTCGGACCCGGTCGTCGGTGGTGGCCGCGATCAGCGAGGAGCCGGCGATCGTGCAGGCCGACCAGCCCAGCCCGAGCAGCCAGAGGGCGGCCGCGATCAGGGCTTCGGAACCGCCGACGGCGGCGGTGAAGAACCCGAGCATCACCGAGGCGGCCAGCATGCCGAGGCCGAGTGCGATGGTCCGGGTCGCGCCCCACCGGTCGACCAGCCAGCCGAAGACCGGGCTCAGCGCGTACATGCCAGCGATGTGAACGCTGAGCACGAGGCCGATGATCCCCAGCGTCGTGCCTTCGTGCTTCATGTGCACCGGGGTCATCACCATCACCATCACCATCGTGGCGTGGGCGATGACGACCACCGTGACCGCCAGCCGGGGGATAGGGCGAGCGGAAGCCCAACGCAGCGCAGCCAGCGACCCGTGAGCGAGCGCGGGCCCGTCGGCTGCGGGGGCGGGGGGAAGCCTCCTCTCCTCTCGGGTAGCGACCACCGAGGCGGGATCGCGGTAGGCCGTGGTCACCACGACGAACGCGAGGGCGAAGGCGGCTAGGGAGAACAGGTAGGGCCCACCCAGACCGGGGACGCCTATCTGCTCACCGAGCTGCTGACCCAGAGCAGTCAGGTTCGGACCGGCGACCGAGCCGACGGTGGTGGCCCAGATGACCACCGACATCGTGCGTCCCCGCGAGCGTGCATCGACACCGTCGACGGCGGCGTACCGGCTCTGCAGGTTGGTGGCAGAGGCTGCGCCGAAGCAACCGAGCCCGAGCAGGAGCAGGGGCAGGGCGTGCATCACGGCGGCGGACACGATCATTGCGGCGCCGACCAGGGCGATCGCGTACCCGATGCCCAACGACCAGCGCCGGCCTCGCTGGTCCGCCAGGCGGGCGAGGGGTACGGCGATAACAGCGGCGCCCAGAACGCTGAGGCCCTGTCCCAGCCCGGCCAGGGAGGTGGCACCGAGGTCCTGGACCAGCAGCCCGCCGACGGCGACCCCGGAGGCGACCCCGACCCCACCGAGCAGGTTGCTCAAGACGAGCACGCCGACTCGGCCGGGCGTGCGCCTTGGTGTCAGGCTCGGTTCACTTCTGGGCACACTTCTGGGCACATCTCCGGGCACACTTCCGGGCTCACTTCCAGCGCTCGGCGGCCGGCACGAAGTCCAGGGTGCGGTCGCCGGTGTAGATCTGCTTGGGTCGCGCAATCTTCTGTTCCTTGTCCTGCACGAGCTCGAGCCACTGCGCCAGCCAGCCCGGCGTACGGCCGATGGCGAACATCACGGTGAACATCTCGGGCGGGAACTGGAAGGCCTCGTAGATCAGCCCCGAGTAGAAGTCCACGTTGGGGTAGAGCTTGCGCTTGACGAAGTACTCGTCCTCGAGCGCGATCTTCTCCAGCTCCTGGGCGATCTCGAGCAGGGGGTTGACCCCGGTCACCTCGAAGACGTCGTCGCAGGCCTTCTTGATGATCTGAGCGCGTGGGTCGTAGTTCTTGTAGACGCGGTGTCCGAAGCCCATCAGCTTCTCGTTGCCGTTCTTCACACCCTCGATGAAGGCGGGGATGTTCTCCTTGCCGCCGATCCTGCGCAGCATCCTGAGCACGGCCTCGTTGGCACCACCGTGCAGCGGGCCGTAGAGCGCGCCGACACCGGCAGAGACCGCCGAGTAGGGGTCGACCTGTGAGGAGCCGACCGAGCGCACGGCATTGGTCGAGCAGTTCTGCTCGTGGTCCGCGTGCAGGATGAAGAGCACGTCGAGTGCCTTGACCAGACGCTCGTCGGCATCGAAGCGACGCTCGCTCATCTTGAACAGCATCGAGAGGAAGTTGGCGGTGTAGCCGAGGTCGTTGTCGGGGTAGACGAACGACTTGCCCTGCGCGTGCCGGAAGGCCCAGGCGCCGAGGGTGGGCATCTTGGCGATCATCCGCACGATCTGCATGTGTCGGTTGTCGGGGTCGCTGATGTTCCCCGACTCGGGGTAGAACGTCGAGAGCGCGCCGACCGAGGCCATCAACATGCCCATCGGGTGGGCGTCGTAGCGGAAGCCGTGCATGAAGCCCTTCACGTTCTCGTGCAAGAACGTGTGGTGGGTGATCTCGTGCACCCAGGTGTCGTACTGCTCCTTGGTGGGAAGCGCACCGTGGATCAGCAGGTAGGCCACCTCTAGGAAGCTGGACTTCTCCGCGAGCTGTTCGATCGGGTAGCCGCGGTACTCCAGGATCCCCTTCTCTCCGTCGATGAAGGTCACCGAGCTCTTGCAGGAAGCGGTGTTGACGAAGCCGGGGTCGTACGTCGCGAGGCCGGGCACGTCCTCGTCGGTCCTGATCTGGCTCAGGTCGGCAGCCCTGATGGTGCCGTCGGCGATCGGAATCTCGTATTCCTTGCCGGTCCTGTTGTCACGGACTGTGAGGCTGTTGTCACCGGGGTCGGTCACGTCGGCTCCTTGCGTCTGCGGTGCGGGTTCGGTGGGGGATCGTCCCCGGGCGGTCGCGGGCGACCCCGGCGCAGCATGCCCAGGTCGACCGGACTTCAACCTATGCCCCCTCGTGCGAGAGCGGCCAGTCGGTCCGTGTTTTGACGCAAGGTCGCCCGGGCCGGTAATCTTGCCGGTCGCGCCTCCTGCCGCGCTCAGACCCCTTTCGTTGTGGCCTGTGTGCAGACCTGCGGACCGGTCCAGACCGTCTCGCGGGCAGTGTTCGTCAGAAGGCGTGGCTCCACTACCGACTCGGGAATCCTCCCAGTCGGTCACGAACGAGTAGAAGGCCTACAACGTTGCGTACGTACAGCCCCAAGCCCGGTGACATCCAGCGAGACTGGCACGTCATCGACGCGCAGGACGTCGTCCTCGGTCGCCTCGCCGTGCAGGCAGCAAACCTGCTGCGCGGCAAGCACAAGCCGATGTTCGCGCCCCACGTCGACACCGGCGACTTCGTGATCATCGTCAACGCCTCCAAGGTCTCCCTCTCCGGTGACAAGGCGACCAAGAAGATGTCCTACCGCCACTCGGGTTACCCGGGCGGTCTCTCCGCCACCCCCATCGGGGAGCTGCTGGAGAAGGATGCTCGCAAGGCGATCGAGCAGGCGGTGTGGGGAATGCTCCCCAAGAACCGCCTCGGTCGTCAGGTGCTCAAGAAGCTGAAGGTCTACTCCGGCTCCGAGCACCCGCACACGGCCCAGAAGGCCAAGCCCTTCGAGATCACGCAGATCTCCCAGTAAAGCTTCTTGACGAGAACAGGCAAAGGATCACTGTGGCTGACGTAACTGACCAGACCGGCGAGGAGACCTTCGAGGTCAACGAGCAGGGTGTCGCGTACTCCTCGGAGAGCGCGCCCAGCGCCGACGCACCCCTCAAGGCCGCGAACATCGCTCCCTCGGCGGCCACCGGCCGTCGCAAGGAGGCCGTGGCTCGCGTGCGGATCATCCCCGGCACCGGCAAGTGGACCGTGAACGGTCGCGAGCTGGACAACTACTTCCCGAACAAGCTCCACCAGCAGGTCGTCAACGAGCCTTTCGTGGCGACCCAGCTCGAGGGCCGCTTCGACGTGATGGCTCGGATCCACGGTGGCGGCATCACCGGTCAGGCCGGCGCGCTGCGCCTCGGTGTGGCCCGTGCGCTGAACGCCGTCGACCTCGAGGCCAACCGCGCCGAGCTGAAGAAGGCCGGACTGCTGACTCGTGACGCGCGCGTCATCGAGCGCAAGAAGGCTGGTCTGAAGAAGGCCCGCAAGGCACCTCAGTTCAGCAAGCGCTGATCGCACCCGCCTTCCATGGCACGCCTTTTCGGCACGGACGGGGTCCGGGGTCTGGCCAACGGTCATCTGACCGCTGAGCTGGCCCTGGACCTTTCTGTGTCCGCGGCCCACGTCCTGGCCGAGCGCGGCACCTTCGCGGGTCACCGACCGATCGCGGTCGTGGGTCGCGACACCAGGATCTCTGGGCAGTTCCTCGAGGCGGCGGTGGTGGCCGGCCTGGCCTCCGCCGGGGTCGATGTGTTCCTGCTCGGTGAGCTGCCGACCCCAGGGGTCGCCTGGCTGACCGGAGCTCTCGGCGCCGACCTGGGCGTGATGCTCTCGGCGTCGCACAACGCGATGCCCGACAACGGGATCAAGTTCCTGGCTCGCGGCGGCGTCAAGCTCGACGATGCCATCGAGGTGCTGATCGAGCAGCGTTTGCGCGAGCCGTGGGACCGGCCTGTCGGAGGCGACGTCGGCCGCGTACGCCGCCACGACTCCGCCGTGGAGGAGTACGCCGCCCACCTGGTCTCCACGATCGGTGGGGGACTGGGGGCCGTGGGGGCTCCTCGTTCGCGCCCCAAGGTGGTCCTGGACTGCGCGCACGGCGCTGCCTCCGAGGTCGGTCCGCTGGCCCTGGCAGAGGCCGGTGCCGAGGTGATCGCGATCTGCGCGGAACCCGACGGGCTGAACATCAACGACGGTTGCGGCTCGACCCACCTCGACGTGCTCCAGCGGGCCGTGCTCGACCATGGTGCCGACGTCGGGTTCGCCCTCGACGGCGACGCTGACCGCTGCCTGGCCGTCGACGCCAACGGCGAGATCGTCGACGGCGACCAGATCCTGGCGATCCTCGCGCTCGCGATGAGGGAGGCCGGCGAGCTGCACCAGGACACTGTCGTCGCCACCGTGATGAGCAACCTCGGCTTCGTGCAGGGCATGAAGGCTGCCGGGGTCGGCGTACGCCAGACCAAGGTGGGTGACCGCTACGTCCTCGAGGCGATGAAGATCTCGGGGTTCACCCTGGGCGGCGAGCAGTCCGGCCACGTGATCATGAGCCGCCATGCCACCACGGGTGACGGGATCCTGACGGCGCTGCACGTCCTGGACCGGATGGCTGTGACCGGGAAGCCGCTCGCCGAGCTGGCCCAGGTGATGACGCGGCTGCCGCAGGTCCTGGTCAACGTGCCACAGGTCGACAAGGCACGCGCGGACGACGATTTCATCCTGGCAGCCGCCATCGCCGAGGCCGAGGCCGAGCTCGGGGACACCGGTCGGGTGCTGCTACGTCCTTCGGGCACCGAGCCGCTGGTCCGGGTGATGGTCGAGGCGAGCACCGCCGAGCAGGCCGGCACGATCGCGGACCGCCTTGCGGACGTCGTCCGGGAGCAGCTGGCTCTCTAGCCGCTCAGCGGGGACTCGCCGCTGCGAGGACCGCCACGACGTAGTCCTCCGTCGGTGGGTGCAGGTCGTAGGAACCGAAGAGCTGGTCAATCTGCAGACCAGCCGCTTCGGCGTCTCGTCGGAAGTCCTCCACCGGATAGGCATGGCTGTGCGGGGGACCGTTGCGCGGGTGGAAGCCGGCAAGGATCCGGCCACCTGGCGCGAGCAGGTCCGCAAGAGCGCTCAGGGCGGCCACCTCGGTGTCCTCCGCGAGGTAGACCAGCACGTTGCCCACGAGCACGATCACGTCGTATTCCGCCGGTCGACCGGCCGCCTCCAGGAGCGGGGCCGTGAGCGCGAGCAGGTCGGCCTCGACGACCGCGACCTCGGGGAACAGCTCGCGAGAGCGGGCGACGAGATGCGAGTCCTTCTCGACTGCGGTGACGTCATGGCCACGGCGTACGAGGGCAGTCGCCACGCGCCCCATCCCTGCGCCGGCGTCGAGGATCCGGGCGGCGCGCGGTGCCAGCACGTCGGCGAGGCGGGCCTCCCCATCGATGTCCTCGCCGCGCTCGATCAGCCCCTCGAAGGTCCGGGAGTACGCCGATTCGGCGCCCCCGAGATGCCGGTCCCAGCGGGTCGGCTTGGGACCTCCTGTGAGCTCGGTCATCGGATCAGCCCCGCGTGGGTGGTGTGGGCGTAGATGCGGCGCCACACCAGCCGCTGGACCACCAGCGCCAGCGTGCCCGCGAGCATCATGCCGAGCAGGTTGATGCCGAGCTGGGTCAGGGCCAGAACGGCCTCACCCCAGAGGCCACAGGCCAGGCACACGGCCAGGGTGCCGATCGCCGGGATCGTGGTCACCGAGATGAAGACCCCGACGAGCGGTCCGGACTTCGCGGCGGTCAAGGACAGCGTGCCGGCGAGGCCGGCCAGGCAGGCCACCAGGAACGACCAGCCGTTGGGCCTGACGATGAAGTCGGTCAGGTCGCCGGTGCCCGCCTGCTGCTGGGTGAACGCGCCGAGCTGGTAGCCCACCGACCAGAACACGGTGGCGATCGCGGTCGCCAGCAGAAAACCGCCGATCAGCGAGTGCAGCGCTCGCGGCAGCATCCCGAGACGGGGGAGCGCGAACGCCAGGCAGATGGCGGCGATCGCGGAGAACTCCGGACCGACCACCATCGCGCCCACGATCAGGATCGGCTGGTCGGTGATCCGCCCGGCTCCGGCGATCAGCGTGGCCAGGGTGATGAAGACGCCGAAGGCCCAGGTCAGCCGGGACTGGTCGCGCAGGTGCTGCTCCACCGAGACCCAGACCACGCCGTCATCAGGTGCGCCGGGAGCTGCTCGTTCGGCCCGCGTCGCCTCGTCGGAGAGGATCGTGTCGACCTCGTCGATGCTGATCGAGCCACGGTGCTGCAGGTCGAGGTCGCGCAGGCGTCCGATCACGCCAGTGGCGTTCTCGCGGGCGATGTCGGCCAGCACCAGGCAGCCCGCTGGTTTGCGGAATCCTCCCGGGATGACCGCGATGTTGGTCACGGTCTCGTCGGTCTCGAGCACCTCGACCACCTGCTCGGTGAGGTCGTCGGGGACGCGCAGACGCAAGTGCAGCACGCGGACAGTAAACCGCAGGCCGGGGCAGGTGGTCTCAGAGCTTGCGGAGCCGAACCCACCGCACGGAGTGGTCGCCGTCCTTGCGGAGCACCAGGGTGGCGCGGGACCGGGTCGGCTGGACGTTCTGCTTGAGGTTGGGGCCGTTGATCTCGTCCCAGATCCGGCCCGCTTCGGAGACCGCGTCGCCGTGGGAGAGCCCGGCGTACTTCGCGAAGTACGACGCCGGGTCCCGGAAGGCG
>JBDSBU010000090.1:0-3002 GCA_039921445.1 Marmoricola sp.
TGTCTGGGCGTCGAACCACTCGCGGCACGGCATCGAGACCACCCGTGCGGCGATGCCCTTCTCGGCAAGCATTGCGCGCGCCTGCACGGCGAGCTGCACCTCGGAGCCGGTGCCGATCAGCACGACGTCGGGGGTGCCGTTCTCGGCATCGAGCAGCACGTAGCCACCCTTGCTGACGTTGCTGGTGTCGGCGAAACCGCCTTCCCCACGCGGGAAGACGGGGACGTTCTGCCGGGTCAGCACGAGGCCGGCGGGCCGGTCTGTGTGCTCCATCACGGTCTTCCAGCAGGCCGTGGTCTCGTTGGCGTCCGCGGGACGGACGATGTCAAGACCCGGGATGGCGCGCAGAGCGGCGAGGTGCTCGATCGGCTGGTGGGTCGGACCGTCCTCGCCGAGGCCGATGGAGTCGTGGGTCCAGACGTAGGTGACGGGCAGCTGCATCAGGGCTGCGAGGCGTACGGCGCCGCGCATGTAGTCCGAGAAGGTCAAGAAGGTCCCACCGAAGACGCGGGTCCCGCCGTGCGCGGCGATGCCGTTCATGATTGCGCCCATGCCGTGCTCGCGGATGCCGAAGTGGAGCACGCGGCCGGCGTACGGGTCGCCCTTCCACATCTTGCTCGAGCGGTCCTCGGGAATGAAGGAGGCTGCGTTCTCGATCGTGGTGTTGTTCGAGCCGGCGAGGTCCGCGGACCCACCCCACAGCTCGGGCACGGTCTTGGCGATTGCCTGGATGACGGCACCGGACGCCTTGCGGGTGGCCATCCCCTTCTCATCGGCCGGGAAGGTCGGCAGGTCCGCGGCCCAGCCCTCGGGCAGGTCACGTTCCCGGAGCCGCTGCAGCAGCGCGAACCGCTGCGGGTAGCGCTTGGCCCACTCGGCGAGCTGGTCGTCCCAGGTGGCGCCGTCCGCAGAGCCGCGCTCGCGCAGCTGACGGGTGTGGGCGATCACGTCGGCGGACACCTCGAAGGTCTGCTCGGGATCGAAGCCGAGCACCTTCTTGGTCGCGGCCACCTCCTCCTCGCCGAGCGCCGAGCCGTGGGCCTCGCCGGTGCCCTGGGCGTTCGGTGCGGGCCAGGCGATGATCGTGCGCAGCAGGATGAAGCTGGGCTGATCGGTGACCTTCTCCGCGGCGCGGATCGCGCGGTGGAGCGCGGGGATGTCTTCCTTGTACTCGGTGCCGTCGTTGG
Organism: Marmoricola sp.; assembly: GCA_039921445.1. Classification (GTDB taxonomy): domain Bacteria; phylum Actinomycetota; class Actinomycetes; order Propionibacteriales; family Nocardioidaceae; genus Marmoricola. The sequence goes on from JBDSBU010000090.1 coordinate 1,188, forward strand.
TCCAGTCGACGGTCTGAACGTGCCAGCCGTAGGCGCGGTAGCGAGCCGCTACGTCCTCGTTGAAGGCGATGTTGGTGTCGTCCTCGATCGAGATCTGGTTGTCGTCGTAGATCAGGGTCAGGTTGCCGAGCTTCTGGGTCCCGGCGATCGAGGAGGCCTCTGAGCTGACGCCCTCCTCCAGGTCACCGTCGGAGCAGAGGGCGTAGATGTGGTGGTCGAACGGCGACTCGCCGGCAGGTGCCTCCACGTCCAGCATGCCCCGTTGCTTGCGGGCGGCCATGGCCATCCCGACCGCGTTGCCGACGCCCTGGCCCAGGGGACCGGTGGTGGTCTCGACTCCGGCGGTGTGGCCGTACTCCGGGTGGCCGGGGGTCTTGCTGCCCCAGGTGCGCAGCGACTTGAGGTCCTCGAGCTCGAGACCCCAGCCGCCGAGATAGAGCTGGACGTAGAGGGTCAGGCTGGAGTGGCCGCAGGAGAGCACGAACCGGTCGCGCGAGATCCAGTCCGGGTCCGCTGGGTCGTGGCGCATCACCTTCTGGAAGAGCAGGTAGGCCACCGGCGCCAGGCTCATGGCGGTGCCGGGGTGGCCGTTGCCGACCTTCTGCACCGCGTCCATGGCAAGCACGCGGGCGGTGTCCACTGCTCGATCGTCGATCTCGGTCCAGTCGAGGCGGGCTGCGGTGGGCACGTCGGGGGGTCCTTTCATCGGTGTCAAAGCGACGTCTTTGAGCCTAGTCCGCCAGTGCAGCGCAGGTCACGTCGGTCAGTTCGTTGGCCTCAGACCCCCGGCGATAGACTCACGTCGTCTGTACCCCGTTCCTGCTCAACGATCCACCTCCCTCGTCGGGGGTGCTGAAGGCGAGGCCTGCGTGACCGCGCTCGATTCCGAGGCGTCCGTCGACGGACGATCCTCGGGCGAGACGTCCCTACGTGACGTGGTGGGCGCCTATGTGGGTCTGACCAAGCCACGAGTGATCGAGCTCCTGCTGCTGACCACTGTTCCGGTGATGTTCTTCGCCCAGCGCGGCGTCCCCCCGATCTGGCTGGTCGTCGCGACCGTCGTCGGCGGCACGTTGTCTGCAGGGAGTGCCAACGCACTGAACTGCGTCTACGACCGCGACATCGACGAGCACATGCGTCGGACCAGGCGCAGGGCGCTGCCGCGCCACATCGTGACACCGCGGTCGGCACTGGTCTTCGGGCTGGCGCTGATGGTGCTCTCGACGTTCGTGCTCGGCTACTTCGTGAACTGGCTCTCGGCCGGGCTTGCGCTCGGGGCGAGCGCGTTCTACCTCTTCGGCTACACGATGATCCTGAAGCGGCGTACGACGCAGAACATCGTCTGGGGCGGCCTCGCCGGATGCTTCCCGACCCTGATCGGCTGGACGGCCGTCACGAACGAGCTGGCCTGGCCGCCGGTCGTGCTGTTCATGGTGGTGTTCTTCTGGACGCCGCCGCACACCTGGGCGCTGGCGATGCGCTACCGCGAGGACTACGCTCGGGTCGCCGTGCCGATGCTGCCCGTCGTCAAGGACGCCGAGGGTGTCTCGCGCCAGATCGTGGCCTACTCGTGGGTGATGGTGGCGACCTCGCTCGCGCTGTGGCCCGTGGCTGGCACCGGCTTCGTCTACCCCGTCGTCGCTGTCCTGTTGGGCGCCGGCTTCCTGGTGGAGGCGCACCTGATGTGGCGCCGCGCCCGCACCAGCAATGACCTGGTCGTGGTCAAGCCGATGCGGCTCTTCCACTGGTCGAACATGTATCTCTCGCTGCTGTTCGTCGCGGTCGCACTCGACCCGCTGCTCAAGCGCTGAGCAA
>JBDSBU010000091.1:0-5029 GCA_039921445.1 Marmoricola sp.
CTCCGCGACCGAGGCCCGCCGCCTGGCTTGTGCCGCCGGGATCATCCCGGTCGTCCTCGGCGGCGCCGGCCAAGTCCTCGACGTCGGCAGACGCCGTCGGTTCCACACCGGTGCCCAACGGATCGCGATGGCCGTCCGCGACCACGGCTGCACCGCTCAAGGGTGCGACCGCCCACCCGCGATGTGCCACGCCCACCACGACCGACCCTGGTCACAGGGCGGCAACACCGACCTGAAGACCGGACGGCTGCTCCGCGGACACCACCACAGACGCATCCACGACCCCGCCTACACGAGCACCCACCACCCCAACGGCAAAGTCACCTTCCACAGGCGAACCTGAGCGAGGCTGGCGGGTGTCCAGCCCGAGGCGCTGGCTTGTGATTGCGCGACGGTTGTTGCACAACCCGCTCGACCACCCGTCGGCGCGACGAGAGTCTTCCTCATCAGGTCCTCCTTGATCTTCCTCCTCCAGCCTTGCTGACGGACGTCTTCGCGAAGAGGGCCGAACGTCCCCGTGCGGACACCAGGGTTGTCACGGTCTTGAGGTCGGGCTCGAAGACCACAGAAGCGAGAACCGTCGTCACACGCCCCGATGTCGGCTCCGGCCGTGGTCTCCTCGGACCTGCTGACGATGCCCCACGCCGTCTCCCCGCCCGAAGGTTCAAGAAGCTGTCAGGCCACCACCTCAGGCCCTTCGCCGCCGTCATTCGCCGCTCGATGAGTGACCAGCAGCCGCCTGCCCCGTCGACCTGACCATGGTCGATCACGTCGTCGGCCGTCGCTCCCGGATCCTCGGCAACATCCCCAGCCCGCCCTGCTCAGAACTCGAGGCGCATCACGGCGCGGCGCTGGCTCGGTCTGCTGACCTCGCGGAGTCCCGCCGCAGCAAAACCGGCCACGCTGCCCACGTGGAGCTCCTCGGCGATGGCTTTGTTCGTGGTCATCGGGTAGCCCTCGATCGCGCGGGCACCGCACTCGCGAGCATGGTCCACCGCCCCCGAGATCAGGGCACGGCTGACCCCACGTCTGCGGAACCCGGCGCGGGTGAGCACACAGGTCACCGCCCAGACACTGTCGTCGCCCTTGTCCTCGTCCCTGCCTTCCCAGGGGACCCGGAAGTTGGCAAGCAGGCCGAAGTACGCCGGCCGCGGCTCCACCGCGCACCAGCCCACCGGCTGCCCGTCGAGCTGGGCCACCAGGCCGTTGGTCTGCTCGGCGCCGCCGCCGGCGTCGCCGCAGCCGGTCTGCTCGCGCAACCGGTCGGCACGCACCTCCTCAGGAACAGAGGCGAAGGACTCCCGTCGGGACAGCTTGTAGCGCTGGCACCAGCAGACCGACGCCGAGCCACGGGTCCCGAAGATCGCTCGAAGGTCGTCCCATGACACTTGGTTCGCGGGCAGCACGCGGACCTGATCTCCCAACCAGGCATCCTTGTCCATGCCGGCACCTCAGCCGTTCTGCGGGAAGCCCAGATCCAGACCGGCGTGGCTCGGGTCGAGCCAGCGCGAGGTGACCACCTTGCCGCGGGTGAAGAAGTGCACGCCCTCCACGCCGTGGGCGTGGGTGTCCCCGAACAGCGAGGCCTTCCATCCTCCGAAGGAGTAGTAGGCCATCGGCACCGGGATCGGGACATTGATCCCGACCATGCCGACCTCGACCTCGCTCTGGTAGCGCCGCGCCGCTCCCCCGTCGTTGGTGAAGATCGCGGTGCCGTTGCCGTAGGGGTTGTCGTTGACCAGCCCCAACGCTTCGTCGTACGACGACGCGCGGACCACCGAGAGCACCGGGCCGAAGATCTCGTCGCGGTAGAGCGACATCTCCGCCGTGACGTGGTCGAAGAGAGTCGGCCCGAGCCAGTAGCCGCTCTCGGCTCCGATCGCTGTCACCGAGCGACCGTCGACTACCAGTGACGCGCCTTCCTCGACCCCGGCGTCGAGGTAGCCGGCGACCTTGTCGCGATGTGCCTGCGTGACCAGTGGACCCATGTCCGGCTCGTCTTCGGCGGCCCCGTCGCCGGTGCGCAGCCCTGCCATCCGGGAGGCGATCTTGGCCACCAGCTCGTCCCCCACGGGGTCCACCGCCACCACTGCGGAGATCGCCATGCAGCGCTCCCCTGCAGAGCCGAAGCCGGCGTTGATCGCTGAGTCCGCTGCCAGGTCGAGGTCGGCGTCGGGCAGCACCACCATGTGGTTCTTCGCTCCGCCGAGAGCCTGCACCCGCTTGCCGTGCGCCGTCCCGGTCTCGTAGACGTAGCGTGCGATCGGGGTCGAGCCCACGAAGGAGACCGCTCGGACCTGATCGTGGGTGAGCAGCGCGTCGACCGCCTCCTTGTCGCCATGCACCACGGAGAACACGCCCGCAGGCAGTCCCGCCTCGGCCCACAGCTCGGCCATAAACTGCGCGGCCGAGGGGTCCTTCTCGCTGGGTTTGAGCACCACCGCGTTGCCTGCGGCGATCGCTACGGGGATGAACCACAGCGGCACCATCGCCGGGAAGTTGAACGGCGAGATCACGGTGACCACGCCCAGCGGCTGTCGCAACGAGTAGACGTCCACCCCGCCAGAGACCTCACTGCTGAACCCGCCCTTGAGCAGGTGCGGCATCCCACACGCGAACTCGACGACCTCCAGCCCGCGACTGACCTCGCCGAGGGCGTCGGAGCGCACCTTGCCGTGCTCGGAGGTGATGATGGCGGCGAGCTCGCCCTTGCGCCGGTTGAGCACCTCGCGTAAGGCGAACATCACCTGGGTGCGCTTGGTCAGTGAGGTGCTCCCCCACTTCTTGGCGGCCTTGTCGGCCGCACCGACCGCGGCGTCGACCACCTCCGCGGAGGCGAACGCCACCTGACGGCTGACCTCACCCGTCGCGGGGTTGTGCACGTCGCCGACGCGCTCGGGGTCACCGGTCCAGGCGCCGCCGTCGATCCAGTGGTTGAGCAGGTCGTGCATCGTCATGGTGATCTCCTCACGGGTGCTGTTCTGAGTGTTACGAGTCGAATCCGAGACCGAGCCGGTCGAGGGTCCGTAGCCACAGGTTCTCCCTGCCCTCGTCGGCGTCGGCCCGGGCCAGCGAACGGCGGGTGGCCTCGATCCCGGCCCACCGCACCGGCTCCGGTGGGAACGGCACCGGCTGGCGCCGGACCATCTCCAGTCTGGTCCTGACCGTTTCCTCACCGGCAAGCAGGTCAAGCACGACGTTCCCGGCGAACCGGGTCGCGGCAACCCCCAGCCCGGTGAATCCCAGCGCGTAACCGACCCGACCAGCCATTGCGGTTCCGTAGAAGGCAGTGAAGCGTGTGCAGGTGTCGATCACCCCACCCCAGGCATGACTGAAGCGCAGGCCCTCCAGCTGCGGGAAGGTGCCGAAGAAGTTCTGGGCCAGCACCTCGAAGGTCTCGGGTCGCGCGTCGTACTCGTCCTTGATCTGGCTTCCGTAGTGATAGATCGCGTCGTAGCCGCCCCACAGCACCCGGCCATCCCGGGTGGTCCTGAAGTAGTGGAACTGGTTGCCGAGGTCGGAGATGCCCTCCCGTCCCTGCCAGCCGATCGCGTCGCGCTGGGCAGTGCTCAGCGGTTCGGTCATCAGGGCGTAGTCGTAGACCGGCACGGTCATCAGCCGCAGCCGGCGCAGCAGCGACGGGAACGCGTTCGTTGCCAGCACCACCTTGCGCGCGTGCACGGCCCCGCCGGCGGTCTGCAGCTCTACCCCGTTCCGGGAGCCTCTGAGCCCGGTGACGGGCGTCCGCTCAGCGATGCGTACGCCGAGCCGCAGGCATGCCTCGCGTAGACCCCAGGCAAGGCGGGCCGGCTCCAGAATGGCGCAGGCCGGGTCGTGCACGCCGGCGAGGAAGGTCGGCGAGTCGACCCGCTCACGGAGCTGGTCCACTTCGAGCCAAGTGGCCTCCATGCCGCGCGAGCGGGTCTGGGCGTGCTCCTCGCGCAGCGCCGCCACCTGATGGGGCAGGGTCGCCACAGCCAGCGACCCGGACCTGACGAAGTCGCAGTCGATCCCCCGGCTCTCGATGGTGGCCTCGATCGCGTCGAGGTTCTCCCTGCCCAGCTTGGTGATCAGGTCGAGCTCGTCGGGCCAACGGGACAGACCGTTGCCGAAGCCGTGGGTCAGGCTTGCCTCGCAGAAACCGCCGTTGCGGCCGCTCGCCGCGTGCCCGCAGGTCTCGGCCTCCAGGAGCAGCACCTCGCGCTCGGGCTCACGCTCCTTGGCGAGCAGGGCCGTCCAGAGGCCGAGGTAGCCACCGCCGACGATCACCAGGTCGGCCTGGTCGGATCCGCTCGCGGTGGGCAGGACCGACGGTTGCTCGGGGTCCTCGAGCCAATAGGTCGCGAACCGGGTTCCGACCAAGGCGGCTGAGGTCGAGGTCTGGGCACCCATCAGACGAGCGCCTTCTCCTGCCGCCTCCGGTTGACCTCGACCCCGACCACGATCACGATCGAGACCACGAACATCATCGTCCCGACCACGTTGACCTGCATCGGTACACCGCGCTGGGCAGCACCCCACACGTACATCGGGAAGGTGGTGGTGTTGCCTGCGTTGAGGTTAGTGATGATGAAGTCGTCGAAGGACAGCGAGAACGACAACAGCGCCGCCCCGAGGATGCCCGGAAAGACCAGCGGCAGCGTCACCCGTCTGAAGGCCTGGGCCTCGGTGGCGTAGAGGTCCATCGCAGCCTGTTCCAGGTTGGTGTCCATCCCGGCCAGCCGGGCACGCACCGTCACGACCACGAACGACAGGCAGAACATGATGTGTGCGATCAGGATCGTCCAGAAGCCCAGCTGACCGCCGAACCCGGTCGCGACGAACAACGCGAGCAACGAGGAGCCCATCACGATCTCGGGTGAGGCCATCGGCATGAAGATCATCACGTTGGCCGCTGACCGACCAGAGAACCGGTGTCGAACCAGCGCGAAGGCCATCAAGGTGCCCAGGATCGTGGCAACCAGGGTGGCGAGCAGACCGATCTGGATGCTGCGGCCGAGCGCCGAGCACATCGTCAGCCCCTGGCAGG
>JBDSBU010000092.1:0-25240 GCA_039921445.1 Marmoricola sp.
TCGGGTGGACGATCATCCGCCCCGACGCGTTCGAGGAGACGTGGGTGGAAATCCTCGAGCAGACAGCGGGTCGCCGGTGCCGACCCGTCGTGTTCGGGCGCGGCGACAACCCCTTCGCGTGGGCACCGGTCGACGATGTGGCCTCCGCGGTCGTGGGCGCCGTCCTCGACCCGCGGCGTCGTGGCCAGACCATCGACGTCCAGGGACCCGACCCACGCACCCTCGAGCAGCTCGCCCGAGGCGTGATGACGGCCCACGGTTGGCGGGGCGAACCGCGGCACGTGCCCCGTTCTGCCCTTCACCTGATGGCACTTCTGCCTGGCCAACCCGGACGGATGGCCAAGGCCTCACTGGCCATGGACGTGCTCACCTCGCCGGCGTGAGTCCGACGTCGCCACGGCCTACATGTCCGGGCGTCGTGGACTATCGCCGGGTTGCCAGCCGGTGTGCGATCTCGAGGGCCAGCCCGATCTGGTGATCGAGGGCTGGCGCACTCCCCCACCAGGACACCGAGTCCACGATGAGCCCTTCCCGAGTGCACTTGACCGACAACAGCTCGGCGGGCCGGATGCCGCCATCCCCATGCTGGGCTGACGGCCAGTTCTCGATGAGCCGACGCAGTGCGACGTCAAGGATCCCGGTGGGATCGGTGTAGGCGTAGCGTCCCTCTCCGTCGCCGTCGGCCGTGTGACGCGACGCCCGCCCGGTGAACCGCCCGAGACCCTTGATCAGCCTTCCGAGATCGGACTGAGGTCCTGTCCGACGCACGTCGAGCACCGCGCCGCTCGGAGATGTCGCGGAGGATTCGGCCCGCAGTGCCGGGCACACCCACCGAACGAATGCTGCCGGGTCGCAATCGGTGTCGGTCGGCGTACCGTCATCGAGGTCGCAATGCCAGGCGAGATCGGACTCCCGCGGCTCCAGGCGGCAAGCGTGGGCGCCGGCACTCGTCAGGATCAGGTCGCGGTCGGCCGCGACTTGGTCGACGAAGTCGAAATGCGAATCCACCACGATGGGAATGCTAATCCTTCCTGTGACGACGTCGGCGTCACCGCACACCTCGAGGTCTCCTCGGCATGATGGGGCCATGACCACACGCCGCGGGCTCTTCGTCGCCCCCTTCGATTCCCTGGCCGATCCACGAGTGGTCGGCGACCTGGCTGCCGCAGCCGAGGCTGCCGGCTGGGACGGGTTCTTCGTCTGGGACCACGTGCAGTACGGCGAGCGGGTCGCCGAGATCGCCGACGTGTGGACCTGTTGCGCGGCCGTCGCCATGCGGACCGAGCGGTTGCTCTTCGGGCCGATGGTGACCCCGCTGGCGCGGCGCCGACCACAGGTCCTGGCTCGGCAGGCGGCGAGCCTGGCAGCGCTCTCGGGTGGCCGGTTCGTGCTCGGCTTGGGGCTCGGTGATGACTGGGTCCAAGAGTTCAGTGCATTCGGCGACGAGCCGGACCCAAGGGTGCGCGGCCGGATGCTCGACGAAGGGCTCGAGGTCCTCACCGCACTGCTGAGCGGCAGCGCGGTGAATCACGAAGGAATCCACTACGCCGCTCGAGAGGTCTGCTTCCGCCCATCTGCGCCCGTGCCGATCTGGCTGGCTGGGCGGTTCGGCAACAGGCCGCCCATGCGCCGGGCGGCCCGGCACGACGGCTTCTTCGTGATCGGCTTGAACGGGCCCGAGGACCTCGACGAGGTGATCGCCGGCCTCGCTGAGCACGACCCCTCCCCGGGCTTCGAGGTCGTGGTCGATCTTCAGCCCGAGCAGGACCCCAACGAGTGGCTGGACCGCGGCGCCGCTTGGGTCCTGACCCGGATCGGGCCTTTCGACCTCGACCTCGGCGAGGTCCGTCGAATCGTCGAGGCGGGCCCCTGAAGCCACTGTCCAGGCCCGATCATCACCAGGCGCCGGGGAAGCGCGCCGAACCCGCGACGATCGCCAGGACGGCCACTGCGGCGGTTGCCGCTGCAAGGAGCAACTCCCGGCCGAGGTGTCGCCAGGGCGGGACGAGCAGCAGGGCGAGCCCGAACAGAGCCACCGCCCCCGGAAGCATCAGGATCGGGACCGTTGGCTTCGCCACATCCGCAGCGACACCCAGAAGGACCCCGCAGGCGAGCGCCCGTCGTACGGCCGTCGGGCGATCCTGCCGGGGCAGTCCCACCACCGTCACCGCTCCCCTGCTGGGCATCTGATCGGGCGCGAGGGACCGCAACAGCAGCGTCGAGGTCGACGAGTCCGCCACCACGGCGACGTCCCGGAATCGGTCATGCAGGGCATGGCGCCGGACCAGAGCGTCCAGCCGGTCACCGCGGTCGGGAGGGGGAGCGCTCACCGGGGCCAGCGTCATCTCGACCCGTGGGTCGACCTCGAGGGTGCGCACCACCCGCTGCGCCTCGGCCGTCGGAGCGGCGAGGACCACGGGGTGGCGACCCAAGTCGTCCCGGACGCGCTGCAACTCAGCCTCCCCCGCGCCAGTGCTGACCACGAAGATGCGCTGGTGACCGGGCACGCTGGCGAGGATAGTCGGAGCACCGGCGAGATACTTTGAGGCGTGTTTCATGTGATGTTCCTCGAGCCCCGGATCCCGCCCAACACAGGGAACGCGATTCGGATGGTGGCGGCGACCGGAGCCACGCTGCACCTGGTCGAGCCCCTCGGCTTCGATCTGACGGAACCCAAGCTGAAGCGCGCGGGACTGGACTACCACGACCTGGCATCGGTGGTGTTGCATCCTGACCTCGGCTACGCGCTGGCCAGCGCGGCGCTGGCCTCCTCGAGGGTGTTCGCCTTCACGGCCCACGCAACGCGTTGGTACACCGACATCGAGTACCAGTCGGGCGACGTGCTGCTCTTCGGACCCGAACCGACCGGTCTGTCAGAGGAGGTCTTGAGCCATGTCCGGGTCACGGACCGTCTCCGGATCCCGATGGTGGGTGGTCGCAGATCGCTGAACCTGTCCAACTCTGCTGCTGTGGTGACCTATGAGGCCTGGCGCCAGCAAGGATTCCCGGGCGCGCAATAGTGGTCAGCCGCCCTGAACCAACCGACCGAGTGAAAGGCGGCTCAGGTCAGCGTGTCGCGGATGGCGGCGATGTGCGCGGGCGTCGAGCCACAGCAGCCGCCGACAAGGTCGATGCCCAGCTCGGTCAGCCGGGTGGCATGTGCTGCGAGATCCTGGGGGGTGGCGTCGTACTCGAAGTGGTCGCCCACCACCTGCGGGAGGCCGGCGTTCGACTGAGCCACCAGGAGCAGGTCCCCGGGGCGGACCCGCACCATCTCCGCGGCGATCAGCTCCATCTCGTCGGGACCACGACCGCAGTTGGCACCCGCGGCATCGGCGCCTGCCGCGGCCAGGTGCAGCACCGCCTCGCCCGGACGGACGCCCATCATGGTGCGCCGGTTGGTGTCGAAGCTCATCGTGACTGCGACCGGAAGGTCGGGTGCGACCTCGTGCGCCGCAGCAAGGGCCGCTTCAGCCTCACCGAGGTCGCTCAGCGTCTCGACCAGCACCAGGTCGATGCCGCCGGCGACCAGCCCAACGAGCTGTTCGGCGAAGAGCGCCTGCGCCTCCGCGGGTGTCATGGTCCCGAGCGGCGCCAGCAGCTCCCCAGTCGGACCGAGGCCGCCGGCGACGAGCAGCCCGCGCTCGTCTGCCACTGAACGCGCGATCTGCGCAGCCGACCGGTTCACAGCGTCGAGGTGGTCGCCGAGCCCGTGCATGTCCAGCCGTGGCCGGGTACCGCCGAACGTGTTGGTCGTCAGCAGCCGTGCGCCCGCGTCGGCGTAGGCCTTGTGCGCAGCGCGGATGGCGTCAGGGTTCTCAAGGTTCCAGAGCTCACCTGGCGCACCTGCCTCGAGGCCGCTGTCTTGGAGCAGTGTGCCCATGCCGCCGTCGAACAGCACCGGACGATCTGCGCCCAGCAGAGTCGCGAGCCGGTTCATCGGCCCAGCCCATCGAGGTAGCCGGCGATCCTGTCGTCGGGCCACTCCGCTTCAAGCTCGGCTGTGACTCGGTCGAGCACCTCGGCCGGCGTACCCGTGGCCGCGGTCCAGGGCGACCGTTCCCAACCTGCGAGGTAGTCATCGGCCCCGGTGTCATCGAGCCGCATCGCAGCCTCATCGATGGCTTCCTGGAACCGCGGTGCGAGCTGGGCCTTCACGGTCTCGTCGCCCGCCCGGGCCGCGACCATCGACGGAAGCTCTCGCCACTGCGTCACCTGATACTCCGTCATGCGCCGGAGCCTACGTCCGACGCCCCGCTGGAACGGAATCGTCTCGACGTGAGCGCCACCACTGCTGACACCGGAGGATGACGCGGGTCCATTCGGTTGGCGGTCGCTTGGCCAATACGGATGTCCTTCGACCGGGAGCTCAGGACCATGGTCCCTTGGCGGCCGATCGTCCTGGCCGCCAAACTCCAAGCAAGGACCACGCTCGAGTAGGTCCTCACCACCCTCAGTTGCCCCGTCAGCCGCCAAGCGGCGTCAGATTGCACGCCCTGTGGGTCAATCGAGGAGGCATCAACCATGCAGAATGCGCGCGTAGAAGAAGACCTGTTGGGGCCCAAGGATGTTCCGGGTGATGCCTACTTCGGCGTCCACACGGTCCGCGCCGTGGAGAACTTCACCATCAGCGACGTCACCATCAGCGACATACCAGAGATGGTCCGCGCGATGGTCCAGGTCAAGAAGGCCTCAGCGTTGGCCAACAAGGAGCTGCACACCATCTCCGGCGAGAAGGCAGACGCCATCGTGGCTGCCTGTGACCAGGTCCTGCAGGAGGGCCGGTGCATGGACCAGTTCCCGATCGACGTGTTCCAGGGCGGTGCCGGCACCTCCGTCAACATGAACACCAACGAGGTGATCGCCAACCTCGCCCTGGAGTCCTTGGGACTGGCGAAGGGCCGCTACGACGTGATCGACCCCAACGATCACGTCAACCGCTGCCAGTCGACCAACGATGCCTATCCGACTGGGTTGCACCTCGCTGTCTTCAACGCCGTCGAGGGGCTCAAGTACGAGATCGCAGAGCTGTCCGACGCCTTCGACAGCAAGGCCTTGGAGTTCGCCGACGTCTTGAAGATGGGCCGGACGCAGCTCCAGGATGCCGTTCCGATGACCCTGGGCCAGGAGTTCAAGGTCTACGGCGACCTGATGCGCGACGAGATCCGACAGCTCACCCGGTCCGCCGAGCTGCTTCTCGAGGTCAATCTGGGAGCAACGGCCATCGGTACTGGTCTGAACACTCCCGACGGTTATGCGAAGTGTGCCGTCGCGAAGCTGGCCGAGGTCACCGGTCTGCCGGTGGTGCTGGCCGAGAACCTCATCGAGGCCACCTCCGACACGGGCGCCTATGTGTCGATGCACGCTGCGGTCAAGCGGGTGGCGGTCAAGCTCAGCAAGATCTGCAACGACCTTCGGCTGCTCTCCTCCGGCCCCCGAACCGGCCTCAACGAGATCAACCTGCCAGAGCTCCAGGCTGGCTCCTCGATCATGCCGGCGAAGGTGAACCCGGTCCTGCCGGAAGTTGTCAACCAGGTCTGCTTCAAGGTCATCGGGAACGACGTCACAGTCTCGATGGCTTCTGAAGCCGGCCAGCTCCAGCTCAACGTGATGGAGCCCGTGATTGCCCAGTCGCTCTTCGAGTCGACCGCTCTGTTGCGGAACGCCTGCCGGAGCCTGCGGGACAGATGCGTGGACGGGATCACCGCCAACCCCGAGGTCTGCCGCGACTACGTGATGAACTCGATCGGCATCGTCACCTATCTCAATCCCGTGATCGGTCACCACAACGGCGATCTCGTCGGCAAGGAATGCGCCCGATCCGGACGCAGCGTGCGCGAGGTGGTGCTCGAGATGGGTTTGCTCACCGAAGCCCAGCTCGACGAGAACTTCAGCCCTGAGAACCTGATGCGACCGCTCTATCGCGGCAAGGTGTACTCCTCCCAGGATCACTCCACCGTCGTGGCTGGTGATCCCAGGTGATCGCAGTCGAATTCGCCGTCGTCCTGGCGGCGATCTTCCTCGGCGCACGTGTCGGTGGCATCGCGATCGGATTCGCCGGTGGCCTGGGCGTGGTCGGCCTGGCGATCCTCGGCGTGACCCCAGGCGAGCTTCCGCTCGCCGTGATCTCCATCATCATCGCCGTCATCACGGCCATCGCCGCGATGCAGGTGGCGGGAGGCATGGACTACCTGGTCGACCTGGCCGACCGGGTGCTGCGCAAGAACCCCCGACACCTCACCCTCCTGTCCCCGCTGATCACTTATCTGATGACGTTCATGGCCGGCACCGGGTTCACCGCGTTCGCGACCATGCCCGTCATCACCGAGGTCGCGAAGGAGAACAACATCCGGCCCTCGCGCCCGTTGTCGGTTGCCGTCGTCTCCTCCCAGATCGCCATCACCGCCTCACCGATCTCGGCGGCAGTCGTGTTCTTCTCCGGCGTGCTCGAGAAGAAGGGGGTGGACTATCTCCAGTTGCTGGCGATCGCTGTGCCTTCCACCTTCATCGCGTGCATGGCGACAGCGGTGATCATGATGGCCATCGACAAGGTCCGTCACACGACCGACCTGGACACCCACCCCGAGTACCAGCGTCGACTCGCCCTGGGGACCGTCAGCGTCAAGGGGCCGGTGGAGCGACAGCTTCTGCCGCACGCCCGGCTCTCGGTGTTGATCTTCGCGGTCGGGCTTGTGGCTGTGGTGGGTTACTCCGTCATCATCAGCGAGAAGGTCGGCCTGGTCACCGATCCGGTGATGGAGCGCGACTCCGCGATCATCGCCTTCATGCTGACGATCGCCATGGTCATCGTCCTCGTCTCCAAGGTGGACCCAAGCTCGATCCTCTCTGCTTCGACCTTCAAGTCCGGGATGAGCGCGAGCATCTGCGTCTTGGGTATCGCCTGGCTGGGCACCACGTTCGTCAGCGCGCACGAGAAGCAGATCACCGACGCCGCCGGCGACCTGCTGCGCAACCAGTCCTGGACGCTGGCCATCGTGCTGTTCTTCGCCTCTGCCCTGCTCTACTCACAGGCGGCAACCACCTCCGCCCTGATGCCCACCGCGCTGGCGATCGGCGTAGCTCCATTGGGCATCGTGGCCGCCTTCCCGGCAGTCTCGGCCCTGTTCGTGCTGCCGACGTATCCGACGTTGCTGGCCGCGGTCGAGATGGATGACACCGGGACGACTCAGATCGGGAAGTACGTGTTCAACCACCCGTTCCTGGTCCCGGGAGCGATCAACATCACGATCGCGGTGGCGCTCGGCTTCCTGTTCGGGTCCTTCATCCTCTGATCCGCCGATGCACGCGAGAGGCGGGGGCAAGACGCCCTGACCAGGTTGACGTCAGCTCATGAACCCTTGGTCGCCGTGCACAGGAACACACCGAACTCGCGGTCGCCCTTGAGGATGGTCGTGGCGTCGACGAAGCTGACGTCGACGAAGCCGGCGCGGTCCAACTGCTCGGCAAGGCGCTGCCGGTCGAATCCATGATGTCCGTCGAAGTCGACCTTGCCGGCGTGGAAGGCTCCATCAGGATCCTCGTCGAGGTCCGCGATGGCCAGCCGACCACCGTCGACCAGGATGGCTGCCACGGACCGCAACAGCCCATCCAGGTCCTGCACGTGGTGCAACGCCATCGAGCTCCACACGACGTCGTAGGCACCCTCGAGCCGGTCGATCGTCAGGTCTGTCTGGACTGCGCGCAACCGGTCACTGAGCCCGGCCATCTCGATCCGCTCCCGTGCGACCTGCACCATGCCGGCGGAGGGGTCGGTCACCACGACGGAGTCGACCAGGCCGGCGAGCAGAATACTCAGCCGTCCCGTGCCAGCACCGACGTCGATGGCGCGCATCCGAGGGCTGAGGTCCATGGCCTGAGTGATGGCGTGGGCCACCGCCACCTGCCGCTCCTCATGGCCGGGGTCGTCGTCCCACGTTGCTGCCTCGTCGTCGAATCGTCTGTGTTCGTGCACGTGTCCAACCCTAGTCGCGGGGGTGAACGCGCCTCATCCCGCAACCCGGGTCGCAGCCAGCGTCGTCGCGACCTAGGTTGGTGGGATGACCGACCCCGTATCGCTTGCTGAGGTTCTCGCTCGCCTCCGCTCGTGTGAGTGGATCGACCTGACCCACGCGTTCGGGCCCGGCATCCCCCACTACTTCGCCTTCCCCGACGAGGAGCGCGAGACGCTCTTCCACTTCGATGAGGGGGTCGGCTCGGCGGGTACGGGCTTCCTGGCGCATCGCTTCACCCACATCGGGCAGTGGGGTACCCACGTCGACCCGCCCGCGCACTTTGCACGAGGAGGCCGCTTCCTCGACGAGCTGCCAGTGACCGACATGATCCTGCCGTTGGTGGTGGTCGACGTACGCCGCCAGGTCGCGACCGACGACGACCACACCGTCTCGGTCGCCGACCTCCAGGCACACGAGGCCGAGCACGGCAAGATCCCGGCCGGCGCGTTCGTCGCCTTGCTGACCGGGTGGGCCGACCGCTGGCCCGACGGCGACGCGATGGCCAATCGGGACGACGACGGTCTCGCGCACTACCCCGGCTGGGGTGTGGACGCGCTGACCTTCCTCGTCGAGGAACGCAACGTGACCGCTATCGGCCACGACACGACCGACACCGACCCGGGTGCCGTCGTGGGCGCCGGCTCTGCGCCGGCCGAGACCTACATCCTCGCTGCCGACAAGTGGCAGATCGAGGTGCTCGCCGGCCTAGACCTGGTGCCGCCGACCGGGGCACTCATCGTGGCGACCTGGCCCAAGCCGCGAGAAGGCTCCGGCTTCCCGGCGCGGGCCTTCGCGATCGTCGACCGCGGGCGGGGGTAGGAACTCGCCTCGCGCCTGTTGGCCAGCGGTGGTCTTGCGCGGGTCGAAACTTGGAGCGGACGCGAGGATTTGAACCTCGACCCCTTTCCTGGAAGGAAAGCGTGCTGCAACTACACCACGTCCGCGGAGCCAGCCTCTCTCGAGCCTGACACGCTCCTAGTATGAACCATCTTCAGGACCATCCTGGCGCCAGGGTGCGACTCCCGGGCCGCCACAGGCGAGAGCGATGCAGGCTGGCAGCTGCAATCAATCAATCAGCCGGTCGAGGAGCTCGAAACTCTCGTACGGCTGGCCGATGTCTCCGAAGTGGCCGTCGTCGCGAATGATCTGGGTGCCGCCGAGCCGCTCGAACATGGCGCGACCTTGCTTGTCGTCGCAGCCGTAGGGATCGACGCTGGAGTTGATGAAGTACAGGTCGCGAACATTGCCCCGTATCCGCGACCAGTCGTAGGCGTCCTGCAGAACGGGTTCGTCCTCGGCGTTGGGCTTGGTGCAGTAGCCGGCGACAAGGATGGCTTGGTTCACCCTGGTGTCGATGTGCTCGAGGATCGCGAGCAGTAGCGCTGCCCCTCCTGAGTGACCGACCAGCACGGTGTTCTCATCGAACGTGTGGGTGGCCAGCACCTTCGGCAGGAACGTGGCGATCGATTCCACGTTGAGGCCGGGATAGTGCGGCGACTCCACGACGTAGCCCCGGTCGCCCAACCGTGCTCGTAGCCAAGGAAGCCACACGACGTCGGGATGCGCTGCGGTGCCGTGGAAGAGGATCGCCTTCCGTTTCACGGGAATGTCCTTTCATGGTGCCGGCGATGATGACGCCTACAGTGGGGAGACTGGGGCTCGAACCCAGGACCGAAGGATTATGAGTCCTTTGCTCTAACCGACTGAGCTACCTCCCCGGAGTCGCCGAGCCTACCCAGCCTGATGGTCGGGCCGGCCGGGGGTCAGACAGGGCGGAGGTCGGCGACGAAGACGCGCTTGCCGGGGCCAGCGGGGTGCACCTTGACGAGTAGCTCGATCTCGACCTCGGAGCCGTCCTTGCACAGGGCCGGGACCGCGACGGGTACGTCGATCAGCGGACGCCGTCCGCTGTGCAGGAACATCGTGAACCCGGCTACGTGAGCCTGACGAAACCGATCGGGCACGATCGCAGCGATCCGGCAGCCGATCAGGTCGGCGGGCTCGGCGTACCCCAGCATCTCCGCGGCGGCGAGACTGACCGCCACGATGCGGTTGGCCTCATCGGCGGCGATCCGACCGGTGCTGGCCTCACGCACCACCGTGGTGTCCCAGTTCAGTCGCAGGTAGACCCCGGCCGCAGGTTCGCGCTCCATCGACCAGCCTTCCGGAGCAGCCCCCGCAGCCTGCTGCCGCACCTGGGCACAGACCCAGCGACGGAACTCCTGGATCTCGGGCTGGCTTGGCGGGGTGAGCAGCAAGCCTGCTCCGGCGAGGCCGATCGCCCGATCGATGGCGCGATCAAGGATGTCGAAGTCCTGGGCAACGGCCAAGGTGACCGGGAGGTGCACGACCCAGGCAGAGACGAGCGGCTCGGTCGCGTCCTGCATCAGCTGGTCGGCCTCGATGGCCACGTTGGCGCGCGGCACGTGCTCCTCCAGGACGGCGATCGCCGCCATGGCGCGCGCGTGCACCTGCAGCGAGGCACCGTTGTCGTCCCCGTCGAGGGTCACGAGCAGAAACTCGCGAAGCATGGTCTCGGCGAACTCCTGCCAGGCGGCATGCAGCAGCAGCGGCATGTTGTGCAGCTCGACGTCGAGCTGCCCCGGGGGCAAGCTGTTCTCGCCCTTCCCGGACCGTCCCGGCCCCGAGTCCGCGGGTGAGTCGATGCCCTTGTCGGCGACGGAGAGCCGGAACCAGACCGTCTTGCCGCCGGTTCGGGCGGTAACGCCCCACTCGTCGGCCATCTGGTCGAGCAGCCGCAACCCGCGCCCTGTGCCGGCTCGGCTGCCGTAGCGGCGCATGCTCGGCAGGTGTGGGGTGCCGTCACCGACCTGCGCCAACAGGGTCCCGTCCTCGTAGGAGAGCCGGAGGTCCACCGGGGTGCCGGCGTGCAGCAGGGCATTGGTCACCATCTCGCTGACCAGGAGCTCAGCGGGATCACCGAGGTCATCGCGCCCCGCGTCGTGCAGGAGGCGGCGTACCAGGCCGCGGGCCTCCGACGCACTGGTCGCCTGAGCGGGCAACCGGCAGACCACAGGCTGCGTCTCCTCAGTGCTCATCGATCGCCTTCCGCTCCGCGTGCGCCAGCTCCCCGTGAGGTGCCGCGGTTGCCAAGAGGGACGACCCGACCGACATACCCTACCGAACCCATCGGAAGGGGTCGACTCAGGCCGGCGGACCGTTGAACGGAAGCACAATGGTGCATGGCACCTTCCGCGGGTGCCCCGGGTCCAGGGCATTGAGGACGTACGCCGCAGCCACCGGATCGGCCGCGATCTCGAAGTGCTCCGAGTAGTCCTTCTCGCACCGACTCTGCACGACGATGTTGCGCATCCGCTTCTCGCGACCGCTCGTGTAGGGGATCACCAGCTGGTCGTACTTCGTCATGATGTTGGTGTAGTCGATCCCCTTGACCGCGACTCCCCCGCGACGCATCTTGCGCAGGAAGGTCGATCCGGTCGACATCTGCGGGCAGGCGGCGCACACCGGCGTGGTCTGCGCCTGGGGACCGAAGACTGCCATCGCCTGGCTGAGCGAGTCATTGCCACCGGTGCCGTGCCACAACGGCGCCAGCGAGACGTAGCGGCGTACGAACCGGGCACCACCCAGGAACTTGACCCAGTAGTTCGGCATCAGGGTGCCCTGCGAGTGCCCGACGAGGTCGACCTTGCGTGCGCCGGTCGCGTGCCGCACGCGCTTGACGAAGGCGCGCAGCTGCCGCGCGCTGGTCTCCATCTTGTCCATGCCGCCGACCTGGTCGAGACCCTTGGGTGTTCCGGCCGTGACGCCGTAGGTCAGCGCGAAGACGCAGTAACCGTTGTTGGCCAGGAGCGGGGCGTAGGTCTGCCAGTTGGTGTTCTTGTTGCCGCCTGTCCCGTGCACCAGGACGACGGGGCGCGGATGCCGGCGCGAGGGACGACAGCCGAAGTCGTTCGCACCGGGGGGATCGGCATCCACGTCGGCGCCGGCTCGTACCGCGCTGGCGAGGAAGTCGTAGGGCACGGGGTACTTGCTGGCAGCGCTCGAAGGCGGCACCACTGCCAGCATGGCGCCGGCAGTGAGCAGGCTCAGCAGGGCGATCAGGGTACGGCGCACGGGTCCTCCCGAGAGTTGGGTCCACGCCTTAACGACTCAGAACCCGCAAAGGCACGCTTTTTCGAGACGAATCCTGGCGCGGAACCTCAGTCTCGGTGCTTGTGTCGCGGCTTCTTGTCGAACTCACGGGGGCGATCTGGCCCACTGCGACGCGGCGGGCCGGAGCGTGGCGCAGGGCCCTTGTCGAGCTGCAGGTCGATCAGCACACCGGAGATCCGGGTGTCACTGAGCTTGGCCAGGGTGTCTTGGGAGAGGTCCGGCGGAAGCTCCACCAGCGAGAAGCCCGGCTTGATGTCGATGCGACCGAAGTCCGAGCGCTTCAGCCCGCCCTCGTTGGCCAGCGCACCGACGATCTGCCGCGGCTCGACGCGGTGACGCTTGCCCACCGCGATCCGCCAGCGAACCAGGTTGCCCGTGCTCTCGCGACGTTCGCGTCGCTCATGCGTCGGCCCGGAGGAGCCCGAGGATCCCGACGGTGCCGAGGGCATGTCGGTGAGGAACAGGGGCTCGCCGTCCTGGGCGAGTACGGCGATAGCGGCCGCGATGTCCGCCGCAGGCACGTCGTGCTCCTGCTCGTAGGCGTTGACCAGCTCGCGGAAGACGCTCACCTGGGGGTCCTGGAGCGCCTCGCCGATCGCGGAGGTGAACTTCGCGACCCGGAAGGCGTTCACGTCGTCGACCGTCGGCAGCGACATCGGCACGAGGGTGGTGCGATTGGCCTTCTCGATCGACTTCAGCAGGTAGGTCTCGCGCGGTGTCACGAACGAGATCGCCTGCCCACTGCGACCCGCACGACCGGTGCGACCGATCCGGTGCACGTAGGACTCGGTGTCAGTAGGGATGTCGTGGTTGATCACGTGGCTGATCCGGTCGACGTCGAGGCCACGAGCGGCGACGTCGGTGGCAACCAGGATGTCGAGCTTGCCCTTGCGGAGCTGGTCGATCGTGCGCTCACGCTTGTCCTGCGCAACATCGCCGTTGATCGCGACCGCGGCGAATCCTCGCGCACGCAGCCGCTCGGCGAGGTCCTCGGTGGCCTGCTTGGTGCGGACGAAGATGATCATCCCGTCGAAGTTCTCGACCTCGAGGATGCGGGTCAACGCGTCCAGCTTCTGCGGGTGCGCGACCTTGAGATAGCGCTGAGTGACGTTGGTGGCCGTCCCCGACTTCGACTTCACCGTGATCTCGGTGGCGCCCGGGGCGTACTTCTTGATGATCCGGCGGATCTGCGGCGGGATCGTCGCGCTGAACAGTGCCAGCTGCTTGGAGTCCGGAGTGCCGGCCAGGATCGTCTCGACGTCCTCGGCGAAGCCCATGTTGAGCATCTCGTCGGCCTCGTCGAGCACGACGAACTTCAGCTCGCTGAGGTCGAGAGTGCCCTTCTCGAGGTGGTCCATCACGCGGCCGGGTGTGCCGACCACGACATGCACCCCACGGCGCAGCGCGCTCAGCTGTACGCCGTACCCCTGGCCGCCGTAGACGGGAAGCACGTGCAGCCCCTTGAGGTGCGCGGCGTAGCGACCGAAAGCCTCGGCCACCTGCAGCGCCAGCTCGCGGGTGGGCGCGAGCACCAGCACCTGCGGCAGCCGCTGGGACAGGTCGATGCGGGAGAGGATCGGCAGTGCGAACGCCGCGGTCTTGCCGGTTCCGGTCTGGGCCAGGCCGACGACATGCTTGCCTTCGAGCAGCGGTGGGATCGCCTCGGCCTGGATCGGCGACGGGGTCTCATAACCCACGTCGCGCAGGACCTTCTCCACCCGCGGGTCCAGCCCGAGCTCGTCGAATCTGGGGACTTCGCTCGTCTCACTCACCGGCCAAGAGTAGTGGCGCAAGGGGGTTGACGCCTATTCGTGCTTCTACCGCGGGCGCGCGGGCACGGGACTAGTCCGGAGTGCCCCCAGATGCTGAGAAGGCTCACAAGTATCACCAAGGGACATATTCTGGAGATCGTGCCCAGACCTGCGCTGACCGAGGAGCACGCGGAGCCGATCATCAACAACGCCCCCGTGGGCATTGCCGTCGTTGGGCTCGGCGGGCGGTTCCAGCGCGTGAACGACGTGCTGTGCCAGTTGTTCGGCCGCTCGAGTGCGGAGCTGATGCAGCTGGACTTCCAATTGCTGACCCACCCCGATGACCTCGTTGCGGGCGTGCGGCTTGTCTCCCGGCTGGTCTCGGGCGAGCTCCCCCACTTCTCCATGCGCAAGCGCTACCTGCACGCGGACGGACACACGATCTGGGCCGACCTCTCGACCTCGTTGATCCGGGACGAAGCCGGAAAGCCGCTGCACTTCGTCTCCCACATCACCGACCGCTCCGCCGAGGTGGTTGCCCTCGAGCGTGCCGAGGAGGCCAACCTGGCGCTCCGTCTCGAGGCTGCTCGGCTGGCTCGCTCCAACCACGACCTCGAGTCGTTCGCACTACTCGCCAGCCATGACCTCCAAACTCCTCTGGCCACTGTGCGTGGCTATCTCGAGCTCCTGGCGACGGACTACCACGAGGTGCTGGGCCGCGAGGGCAACGCGTGGCTCGGACACGCTGCGGACGCCGCGGAACGAATGGCGAGTCAGCTCAGCTCGCTCCTGGAGTTCGCGCGGGCCACGCATGACGACACCTCGGCACCGGAGCCGGTGGACGTCCCCGAGCTCGTGGGCGAGATCGTGATCGACCTCGAGCAGCTGATTGGTGCCACCCATGGCGTGATCGAGGTGGCAGCGTCGCTGGGGCCGGTCCTCGTCCAGCGCGCGCGCCTTCGTCAGGTCCTGCAGACCTTGCTGGAGAACTCCCTGAGATACCGCAACCCCAAGCGTCCGCCGCACGTCACGGTCTCGGTCTCCGAGGACGAGGCCCACTGGCTCCTCGAGGTCTGCGACGACTCCCGCGGCATCCCCGACCGGGCCAAGGACTCGGTCTTCGCGATGTTCACCCGTCTCGACGAGGCGGTGCCCGGCCACGGCATCGGGCTCTCCGCCGCTCGTCGCAACGTCGACCACTGGGGCGGCAACATCTGGGTCGAGGACAACCCCGGTGGTGGGAGCTGCCTACGGTTCACGATCCCCCGCTGAGCCCACTGCTCCTCCTGTTGCGGGCTCGCACTCCGGCGTAGGTTGCCCCTATGACTGCGGCGAACCCACCACTCACCCCACTGGACGAGACCTGGAAACGGGCCCTGTGCGTCGTGGCCCATCCCGACGACATGGAGTTCGGCGCGGCTGCAGCGGTCGCCCGCTGGACCGGCCAGGGCAAGTGGGTCGGCTACGCGATGGTCACCAGCGGCGAGGCAGGCATCGACTCGATGACGCCCGAGGAGTGCCGCCCGCTCCGCGAGGCCGAGGAGATCGAGTCGGCTCGCGTGGTCGGCGTCGACACCGTGGACTTCCTCGGTCAGCCTGACGGCATCCTTGAGTACGGCGTACCGCTGCGTCGGGTGCTGGCCGCGGCCGTACGCCGTCACCGTCCCGACATCGTGATCACCGGCAACTTCCAACCCACGTGGGGTGGCAACAACCTCAACCAGGCCGACCACATCGCTGTGGGCAGGGCGATCCTCGACGCCGTCCGCGACGCAGGCAACCGGTGGGTCTTTCCCGAACAGCTCGTCGACGGGCTCGAGCCGTGGGGTGGAGTGCGACAGGTGTGGGCCTTCGGCTCCCCCGATGCCGCTCACGGGGTGGACACCACCGAGACCTTCGACGCGGGGGTCACCTCGCTCGAGGCCCACGCCGCCTACATCGAGGGGCTCGGCTGGGAGGACTGGGACCCGCGCGAGTTCCTCGAAGGCATGGCCCGTTCCACCGGGCAGCGGATGGGCACTGCGTTCGCGGCGCCGTTCGAGGTGTTCCCGATGGGCTGGGGCGACTGACCCCTGCGCTCAGACCAGCCTGAGCTGGGTGCGTGGGTCAGCCTCTTCGCCGTAGACGGTCTCGGCCAGCCCTAGAGCCAGACCGATGATCTCGTGGTCGGCCAGGCCCAGTCGGACGGCCACGGCCCGAGCGTTGGGCGGGCGCAGTGCGGGGTCCTTCTCCAGCAGGTCCTCGACCACGCCGGCAAGGTCCTCCGGCACGTTGTCCGGCAGTGGCGGAGGTGGGTGCTGCACGTGGGACAGCGCCGTTGCGACCGGGGTGCCTGCGTCGAAAGGCCGGCGCCCGCTGAGCAGCTCGTGAGCCACCACTCCCAGGGAGTAGAGATCGCTGGAACCGGTGGCTGGGGAACCCATCGCCTGCTCCGGGCTGAGGTAGTGCGGGGTACCCAGCATGTCGCCGGCCCTGGTGTGGCTGGAGGCGTCGAGCGCCTTGGCGATGCCGAAGTCGGTGAGCTTCACCAGCCCGTCAGCTCGAAGCAGGATGTTGGCCGGCTTCACGTCGCGGTGCACCACGAGCGCCTCGTGCGCCACCCCGAGCGCCAGGGCCGCCTGACCGATGATCGATCGAACCCGCCTTGCCGGGAGCGCTCCGTGCTCGCGCACGACCGCCGAGAGCGGTTGCCCGTCGACGAGCTCGAGCACCAGGAACGCCGTACCGTCGTCCTCGCCGTAGTCGAGCACCATCGCGATGTTGGTGTGCATCAGCCGAGCCGAGTGCAGTGCCTCGTCGCGAAAGCGCAACGCGAAGATCTCCTCCTCGTCGACCGAGGGGCGCATCAGCTTGACTGCCACCGGGCGGCGCAGGACGCGATCCTCCCCCACCCAGACGTCGGCCATGCCCCCGGAGGCCAACCGGCGGTGCAGCTCATAGCGACCACCGAGCAACCGGTCGCCGGTTGTCCTAGTCATGACCGACCACGCGTTGCCTCCAGCTCTCCTCGCGCGACCAGGATGGTCAGGCGCTGTTCGGGTCCGAGCCGAGTGCTGGGAGAGTTGTACCCCGATCGTCCTGCTTTCAATCAGCCTGCAGGAACCAGGGTCGGTACGTCGTCAGGCTCAACGGGCGTGCAGCCGGTAGGCCTTTCCGTCCAGCGGTGCACTGGGAGTCATCCTCATCGACCGCATGATGGTCGGCATCACGTCGACGGAGCGGATCGGCGCTCCGTTGTCGACGGCTGTGGTGCCGGCGCCGTAGAACACGATCGGGATGTTCTGCGCCTCGTACTGCGCCCCGCCGTGGTCACCGGCGACACCGGCAGTGGTGTGGTTGCGCAGCAGGCCGATGACGTCGGCGCCGTACTTGGCCGCGGAGGTGTTGACGATCTCCCTGCCGTGCTTGTTGAACCACCTCCACTCCGAGTGGGTCAGGCGCTTCGGCTTCAGAGTGGAGACCAGCCGATAACGGCTGCCATGGCGCACGAACGTGGCCATCACCCCGCGCATGCCAGACACGATGCCCGCTGCCTGGCCCTTCTTGGCAGCCGAGTTGTCCTTGAGCCAGACCCGGATCGCGGAGTCCTGGAAGCTGACGCCCACGTTGCCGGTCTCCACCAACGGCTTCACCCAGTCGGAGGGGTCGAGATAGTCGTTGACCGGAGTGTCGGCGTAGTACCAGTTGTAGTAGCCGCGCGGGTCTGCCGGGAACCCGGCTGCCGTGTCCGTGGTCTTGCCCAGGAAGGTGCGGGCGGACATCTGGCCGTGGTCCGCGGTCAGCACCACCAACGTGTCGTCGAGCTGCCCGCTCTGCTTGAGCGAGGCGAGAATGCGCCCGACCTGCTGGTCAGCCACCTTCGCCGCCGCGGCGAGGTGCGTGGCGTTGTCCCCGTTGGCGAAACCGGCGGCACCAGGGTCGTCCACGCTTCCCCACATGTGGGCTGACTTGTCCACGCCGGGGAGGGTGACGAACACACCACTCCAGTCCTCGTTCTTCATGATGTCCATCGCCGCGTCGGCGGCCCACACGTCACCGCCCTGGTGCGCCGGGTCGTGCCCGACGGTGTAGCGGTTGCCGTCCAGCGGGTACATCCGCGCCGGGAGGTTGTCGGTGTCGTAGTAGTGCGCCTTGTTGCCGTCCACGTAGTAGCGCCCGCAGTGCGGCTCGGCGATGTAGGAGGGGACGTTGACGCCGGAGGGTGCTCGGGTGTTGGCCCCGTTGCCGTCCCCGCAGTCGATCTTCGAACCGAAGGTCACGGTGATGTCACTGGTGGCACCGCCGAACGCCCAGGCGGCGTAGGTCTTCGGGCTGACCGTTGCCACCTTCTTTCCAGGGAACTTCTCGTGAAGGTAGTCCTGCAGCTTCTTGTAGCCGGCGTGGTTCTGCAGCGCGTAGAGCTGGTCCTTGCTCAGGTCGCCGGGCAGGTAGAAGTCGTTGGAAGGGTCCGCGTCGCGCGGCGCGAGTACGCCGTCCACGTCCCGGTAGCCCTCGTCGGTCCAACCCATGTGCTTGGGCAGCAGCCCACTGGTCAGCACGTTGTGGGTGACCACCGTCTCCGAACCCATGTGGCCGAGATAGGAGTGCGGGAAGTTGGTGCCGCCCCGCATCAGCGACTTGATGTTCCTCATGTCGTACTTCTCGACGAAGTCCTTGCGGAGCGCATCCACCACGATGATCACGACGCGCTTCGGAGCGGCGGGGCTTGCCTTCCGGGCCGGTCCGAGGGGACGGGCTGTCACGGCGTCCGCGCCGCCTGCAGTGACGGCCGCGGTTCCGCCGAGTGCCATCACAACCGCCAAGGGGGCCGCTGCGAGGAGGCGACGTCTGCGCCTCGAGATCGGGATGCGTGTCATGTCGGCGCCTTCGATGAGGGTGCCCGCGAGGAATACGAGCCCGAAAATGTTATTAGGAGCCTGCAGTTCCCACACCCGGGTGTCAATGGCCGATTCGGGTCATGGCGGTGGCGCGCCGACCGCACCCGACCACACCAAGTTTCGAGTCCGGAGACGAGCGAACCCGTCTGACCTGTTCACACAGATCAGACGGGTTCTCGGTGCTCCCCCGGTTGGACTCGAACCAACAACCCTCCGATTAACAGTCGAATGCTCTGCCAATTGAGCTACAGGGGATCGCGCCAGCAAACCCTAGCAAGTCCTCAGGGAGTTGCTAAATCGGGCGCGGGAAGTCCTCGCCGACCTCGGCCTGTGCACCACGCAGAGCCGCGTCGGCGACCGCAGCCACCTCTGGGTCAGCGGGGTCCAGGCCGGTGTCGTAGGCGTGCATCCAGGCCACCGGGCCGCCGGCCGGGCTCCTTCGCCCGATCACGTTCAGTCCGAGCTTGCCCCGCACTGGGACGTGACGCTGCAGCACGATGCTGGCCGTGACGCGCTCACGCACGAGCTGGAGCAGCAAGGCGGGCTCGTCCAGCACCAGGTCGTACGACGGCCTGTGTGCACCGAAGTCGGCGATCTCGGAGACGCGCAGCCGGGACTCGTCCTGGTCCCAGGTGGCCTCCTCGACCCGTTCCCACGGGATCGTGCGCGTCTCTTCGCCGACGAGCACGAGGAGACGTCGGGTGCCGAGGACCCAGTGACCCTCGCGTGTCTGCGCCGAGGCGAGCACCTTCTCGCGGGCGGGCAGACCGGCAGCGACGAGGACATCCATCGGCACAGGGGTGGCCCGGCCGGGCCTGAGCACGAGTCGGGCTGGCAGTCTCACTGGCTCTCCAGGGCGCGCTCGCGCAAGCTGCGCCGGTGCTGCTCCAGAGCCACCAGCTCTCCGAACATCTTGTTGTACTCAGCAGCCTGCTCGACCGGGTTCGTGCGCTGCAGGCGCGACTTCAGGTCGGCGATCCGTCGCATCGCCGTGAGCTCACGGAGCCGGTGCACGTGCTGGGCGACGTAGGCGTCGTTCGGGTCCTTGGTCGAGTGCAGCGGCTCCACCGCGAGCGCACTGACCAGCGACCTGAGCCGCTCGTCGCTGTGCACGTCCTGCAGGGTGGCGGCCCACTGCGGTGTCGCGGCGGTCGGCCCGCCGGAGGCCTCGATCCCGGCCCAGAGCTCGCGGTAGGCACCGTGGGTGAAGTCCTCGGCACCGACCTCACGCGCCGTACGACCCACCACCTCCGGGTGCTGTACGACGAGCTTGAGGGTCTCGCGCTCGAGGTAGAGGCGCGGGTCGCGGGGGTCGGGCAGCTCGGCGGCCCGGGCCACTGGCGCGTGCGCCCCCGGTGAGGACCCCGATCCCGACGCCGATCCCGACGCCGATCCCGACTCTGGCGCCGCGCCTCCGCGGGCAGCGGCGCGTTTGACCTCGCGCTGCACGTCGGACGGCTCGACGCCGAGCATGCCGGCCAGCTCCCGGGCGAAGGCGTCGACCTTCGAACGGTCACGGATGCTGGTCACCAGACGGGCGGCGTCGCGCAGGGCGTCGATGCGGCCGTCGGCACGGTCGAGGTCGTAGCGCTGCACCACGTTGCCGAGCACGAAGCGGTAGAGCGGTATCCGGCGCGCCACCAGCTCACGCACGGCCGCCTCCCCCTCCGCACGATCGGTCTCGGAGAGCCGCAGGTCGCACGGGTCCATGCCGGTCGGCTCGACGGCGACGTAGGTCTGACCGGCGAAGTTCTGGTCACCCTCGAAAGCACGCAGCGCGGCCTTCTGACCCGCCTCGTCACCGTCGAAGGTGAAGATCACCTCACCGCGGAACTCGTCGTGGTCCTGCAGCAGCCGGCGGATCACCCGGGCGTGGTCGTCTCCGAACGCGGTGCCACAGGTGGCCACCGCGGTCTTCACCCCGGAGACGTGACAGGCCATCACGTCGGTGTAGCCCTCCACGATCACGGCCTGGCTGCTGCGGGCGATCTCCCGCCGGGCGAGGTCGATGCCGTAGAGCACCTGGCTCTTCTTGTAGATCGGGGTCTCCGGGGTGTTGAGGTACTTCGCCTCGATCCGATCATCGTCGAAGATGCGCCGGGCGCCGAAGCCGATCGTGTCCCCGCTGCTGTCGCGGATCGGCCACATCAACCGGCCACGGAACCGGTCGTAGTGTCCCCTGGCTCCTTGCCCGATCAGCCCGCTGGTGACCATCTCCTCGTCGCTGAAGCCCTTCTGCTTCAGGTGCGCGACCAGCTCCTCACCGCCGCGCGGCGAGAAGCCGACACCGAAGACGTTGGCAGTCTCGGCGTCGAAGCCTCGCGAGTCGAGGAACTGGCGCGCTGCGAGCGCCTCGGGCGAGCCCAGGAGCTCGGCGTACCACTCCGCCGTGACCTTGTGCGCCTCGATCAGACGCGGTCGATGCGGGCCGGTCCGGGGCCGGGCGGGGCCGCCCTCCTCGTAGCGCAGCTGGATGCCGACCTTGTCAGCCAACCGCTCGACGGTCTCGCTGAACCCCAGGCCGTCCATCTCCATCACGAACTTGATCACGTCTCCACCGGCCTGACAGCCGAAGCAGTGGTAGAAACCGCGCGAAGGCGTGACGTGGAAGGACGGGGACTTCTCGTCGTGGAAGGGGCACAGGCCCTTCATCGAGCCGCCACCGGCGTTGCGCAGGGTGACGTAGGCCGAGACGACGTCGTCGATGCGCGCCTTCTCGCGCACCTCCGCGATGTCCTCTTCTCGAATCCTGCCCGCCACGTTGCGGAGTCTACGGCGGTGCTCTGACGACGCTGCGCCGCCTCTGGCGTTTGAAATCGGCCGGATCGGCTACTGAAAGACCCATGAACGACTCACTCGCCCACGACACTGCGACAACACCAGCCTCCGCCGCCGAGCCCACGTTGGGGTCACTGGTCCACCAGCTCTCCGAGCAGGTGCCCGACCTGATCCGGTCCGAGATGAGGCTGGCCCAGGCCGAGATGGCCGAGAAGGGAAAGCGAGCGGGTCTCGGCATCGGCATGTTCAGCGCTGCCGGGCTGTTGGCCTTCTTCGGCTTGGCCACGTTGATCACCACCGCGATCCTGGCCCTCGCACTCGTGGTCCCCGGATGGCTCGCCGCCCTGATCGTCGCGCTGGGGCTGCTCGCGGGTGCGGGCGCAATGGCTATGGTCGGCAAGAAGCAGGTCGAGGAAGCGATTCCGCCAGTTCCGGAGCGCGCGGTCGAAGGCGTCCGGAACGACATCGCCACTCTGAAGGGAGCCAACTGATGACCAGCCGCAGCCCCGAGGAGATCCAGGCCGACATCGAGCGGCAACGCGCGGAGCTGGCTGCCACGGTCGACCAGCTCACCCACAAGCTCGACGTCAAGGAGCAGGCCAGGTCCAAGGTCGCCGCTGTCCGGGACCGGGCGACCACTGAGACCGGGAGACCGCGTCCCGAGCTGCTGGCGATGACCGCCGCAGTCGTCGCAGGCGTGGTGCTCGTCGCCTGGTGGCGACGACGTTGACCACCCAGGAGGACCGCAAGCCGGACAGCCCTGACGACCTGACGCAGCGGTCATGGAAGTACGTACTGCGCAAGACCGCGCACGAGTTCACCGATGACCAGTGCACCGACCTCGCGGCGGCGCTGACCTACTACGCCGTGCTCGCGATCTTCCCTGCCGCACTGGCCCTGGTCTCGCTGCTCGGGGTCTTCGGCCAGGCCACGACCTCGGTCGACAAGGTGCTGGAGATCCTGAACCCGCTGGTCTCCAGCGACATGCTCGGGACCGTGGAACCGGCGCTGCGGCAGATCGCCGAGTCCGACTCGGCCGGATTCGCGCTGGTCGTCGGTGTGCTCGCTGCGCTCTGGTCGGCGTCGGGGTACGTCGGTGCGTTCGGCCGGGCGATGAACCGGGTCTACGAGATCGAGGAGGGCCGGCCGTTCTGGAAGCTGCGTCCCACCATGTTGGCGCTGACGCTGGTCGCCGTACTCCTGATGGCCGTGGCCCTGCTGATGCTGATCGTCTCCGGCCCGTTGGCACGCTCGATCGGCAACGTGATCGGCCTTGGAGACGCCGCCGTGACCACCTGGGAGATCGCCAAGTGGCCGTTGCTGCTCCTGCTGGTGGTGGTGATCGTCGGCCTGCTCTACTACGTCACGCCCAACGTCCAGCAACCCAAGTTCCGCTGGATCTCGATCGGAGCCTTCGTCGCGATCATCGGCTGGGCGATCGCCTCGGTCGCGTTCTCCTTCTACGTCGCCAACTTCGGCAGCTACAACAAGACCTACGGCTCACTTGCCGGTGTGATCGTGGCGCTGCTGTTCCTCTGGATCACCAACCTGGCCCTGCTCTTCGGGGCCGAGCTCGACGCCGAGCTGGAACGAGGTCGGCAGCTCCAGGCGGGCATCGCGGCGGAGGAGCAGATCCAGCTCCCGGCCAAGGACACCCAGAACATCAAGAAGACTCGCAGGAAGCGACTCAAGGATGTCGCCCTGGGACGCAAGATCCGCCGTGAGGCAGCGTCCCCCAGCGAGCCGAAGAGGGAGCACCGCTCCCAGGAGGAGGACTCATGAAGAAGCTCTTGGTTCTGGTCGCCGGAGGGGTCGGCTACGTGCTCGGCACCAAGGCGGGCCGCGATCGTTATGAGCAGCTGCGCGGCACCTTCAACAAGGTGAAGAACGACCCTCGGGTGCAGGAGAAGGCCTCCCAGGCCGTCGACTACGCCAAGGAACAGGCGCCGGTGATCAAGGACAAGGTCACCGAGGCGGCCCAGGGGCGCACCTCTCAGTAGTCGCCGCTGATCACGTTCGCGAGCGGCTCCCCCGCGGCAAAGCGGTGGAGCTGCTCGCGAACCAGCTTCATCGCTCGTGGGTGCATCGCAGTGCTGTTGCCACCCACGTGCGGCACGAGCAGCAGGTTCGGCGCCGACCACAGCGGGTGCTCCTCGGGCAGCGGCTCCGGGTCGACCACGTCCAGCGCCGCCCGCAGCCGGCCACTGGTCAGCTCGGCCAGCAAGGCGTCGGTCTCGACAACCGCGCCGCGAGAGACGTTGACCAGCAGCGCGCCATCCTTGAGCCGGGCCAGCATCGCCGCGTCGAAGAGACCCACGGTCTCCTCGGTGCCCGGCACGATCAGCACCACCACGTCAGCTTCCGGGAGCAGGTCGGGCAGGTCGGAGATCGCGTGTACGCCGTCCCGGGCACTGCGCGCGACCCGGACGACCTCGGTCTCGAACGGAAGCAGGCGGGACTCGATCACCGAGCCGATCTGGCCGTACCCGACGATCAGGACGCGCTTGTCGGCCAAGGACCCACGAAGTTCCGGACGCCACTGCCCCTCACCCTGGGCGCGCACGAACTCCGGGATGCCACGCAGGCTGGCCAGGATCAGCGTCACGGTCAGCTCGGCGGTCGAGGTGTCATGGATGCCGCGACCGTTGCACAGCTGCACGCCGGGTGGGACGAACCCGCGGATGTGCTCGACACCGGCCGACATGGTCTGCACCGCACGCAGCCGCGGCAGCCGGGCCAGCACCTCGCCGTCGGCGGGTCGGAACCGGTAGGGCAGCACGTAGAGCTCCACCTCCCCGCTGCTCGTGGGAATCCCGTCCTCGATCGCGTCGGCATCGACCTGTTCGTAGCGCAGCCCAGCAGGCAGCTCGCCGAGGTCTGTCGGTGCGAAGGGCAGCCACACCAGGGGGTCACTCATGCTCCCCGACCCTAGTGCGTCACCTGTTGCGTCATACCCTCTGGTGCGACGCGAGGATGGAGGCAGCATGCACGAACGCAGCAGTACCGGGCGGCACGTCGCGGTAGGGCTCTTCTGCCTGGCTCTGGCGGCACTCGGCCTGCTGCTGATGGTCCGCACCGGCTACGAGAGCTCCGGGGCAGTCGTGACCGCGATGCTTGGAGCGTTCCTCGTTGTCGTCGCGCTGGTGATCTATCTCGGCTTCATCGTTCGGCTGCGCAGCACCGCGCCGGCACCGCAGTCGGTCGTGGTCGACGGTGAGCCCGCGCTGCACCTGCGCCGCGCACCGCTCACGGCTGTCGGCAACTGCCTGCTGGCCGGGGCACTGGCGCTGTTCTTCCTCGGCTGGGCGGTCGTGCTCGGTATCGAATCCGGGTGGGGCGGCGCCGTGGTGCTGGCGATCCCGGCGTTGATCTTCCTGCTCCTACCCCTGTTTGCACTCACCGGCCGGTGGGTGCCCGGTGGGTTGTGGCTGACCCCGACCCGCCTCGTGCACCGGGCGTACGGCGTACGCGCGTGGACCACCTGGGACGACATCGGGAAGGTCGACGCCGCGCCTGTCGGGGCGCCGATCAACCAGGCGCCAACGAGCGGCGTGCACACCCGGGACGCGCACGGCTCCTACACGACGCCGTTCTTCCGCAACGGCAAGCTCGCAGAAGCCGGTCGGATGATCCTCGATCTGCGCGACCTCGCGGCCGCCCCGCCAGAGGTCGCGAGACTGGTGTCGAC
>JBDSBU010000093.1:0-3781 GCA_039921445.1 Marmoricola sp.
GTCGACGTGGTCCGCGAGTCGTTCCGGCTGCAGCGCGACCTGCAGGAGCGCGGCTTCGAGGTCGACCGCTACAGCGCGGCCGCCTTCAAGGTCGACGTCGTGGAGTCCGACGGCCGAGTCCGTGGCCTCGACGTGTTCGGCGGACACTTCCTCGACGGTCGGCTCTACCTGATGGGTGAGATCGGTACGGCGTTCCGCGAGGAGTGGATCTTCCCGCTCGGCACCTGCACCCTCGCCGGTCGGACACTGCCTGCTCCCGCCGTACCCGAGAAGCTGCTGGAGGCGACCTACGGCCCGGGCTGGAAGGTGCCGGACCCGGCCTTCCACTTCGAGACACCGCAGTCGACGCACCGGCGCCTCAACGGCTGGTACCGCGGGATGCGGGCCTTTCGCAACGAGTGGGACCGGCGCTACAGCCAGCTCCGCGAGAAGCTGCCGCCGCTGGAGCCGAGCGCCCTCGCACGCCAGGTCGCCCGGGACGAGGACCTCCAGAGGCGCATCATCGACATCGGGGCGGGCCGCGGCACCGACGCGCTCTGGCTCGCTCGCCAGGGAGCTTCCGTGACGGGGCTCGACTACTCCCACGGTGCCTCGAACGCCGTCATCCGGGTGGCGGACCAAGAGGGCCTCGACCTCGAGATCGCCTGGATGAACCTGCACGAGCTGCGCTCGGTTTTGGCTCAGGGTGCCCGCGCGGCCCACCGTGGTCCCGTGACCCTGATGGCCAACCACCTCCTGGACGCGACCGACCGTCGGGGGCTGGAGGCCCTCGCGCGGTTCTCACGGATGGCGCTGTCCGGCGGGGGGCGCCTGCACACCGAGTTCTTCGTCGTCCCGACCCCCGGCGTGCCGACGAGTCGGGGATCGGACCGACTGCGCCCGATCGACCCGGACCGGGTCGCGCGCGCGTTCGTCGCGGCTGGAGCCGTTATCGTGCAGACCACTCGAACCGAGGATCAGGGGGCGTCCGGCGAACCGGGACGCCCTGCCGTGCGGATGGTCATGGAGTGGCAACGATGATGGCGGAGAAGCAAGGCCTCAAGGGCCGGACCGTGAAGCGACTGGCCCGTGCGGTCGCCGGTGACCAGCTCGAAGGTCTCAACAGACGCCTCGACGAGCTCGAGGCCGAGGTGCAGGAGTGCCGGCAGCTCAACATCCGCCTCGCCGAGCTCACCGATCTGGTCGAGCAGCTGCTGCTGCCGATCGCGGCCCAGGACCAGGACCAGATCGCCGCCGCGGTCGAGAAGTACTCCCGGACAGTCTGACGGGGTCACTGAGACCCATGGCCAAGAAGGTCTTCCTGCACGTCGGGCTGCCGAAGACGGCGACCACCTATCTGCAGACGATCTTGTGGGACCACCGCGAGGAGGTCGAGGCGCAGGGCGTCCGCCTGCCCGGCCTCGCGCGCCACGACCACCTGTGGTCGACCCGGATCGTGCGAGAGGACGTGCAGTTCCGCAGGGTCTCCTCCAAGCGCCGGCTCGCGGCCTGGGACCGGATCCGTGCCGACGTGGCTGCCTGGCCGGACACCTGTCTGATCAGCCATGAGTTCTTCGGCGCTGCCACCGCCGAGCAGGCGGCCCGAGTGGTCGCCGACCTCGCTCCGGCCGAGGTGCACCTGGTGGTCACCGCCCGGGAGCCGCTGAGCCTCTTCGCCGCGAGCTGGCAGGAGAGCATCAAGAACCGTGGCACCACCCCGATGGCGGACTACAGCACCAGCGAGAGCGAGGACCCCAACGACGTCTGGAACTGGCGCACGCTCGACCTGCGACTGGTGCTCGAGCGGTGGGCGCCGGCGTTCGCTCCCGAGCACGTGCACGTGCTGCCACTGCCTGGCAGCGACGCCCCGCGACAGCTGATCTGGGACCGGTTCGCGGAGCTGGTCGGTATCGATCCGGACTCGGTCGACGTGTCGGTCAGCTTCCCGAACGCCTCGATGGGGGTGGTCGAGGCCGAGACCCTGCGCCGGATGAACTTCCACCTCGACAGCTTCCGCAGCGCCATCGACCGGGGCACCTTCATCCGGTCGTTCCTCGCCGACCAGCGACTGGTGCCGCGCGATGGCGAGCGCTACTGGCCACGGGCCGAGCAGGTCGCCGATGCCCGCGAGCGCGGCCGGGCCGCGGTGGCCCTGGTGCGCGAAAGCGGCTTCGAGGTGATCGGAGACCTCGAGGGGCTCCTCGTGCCGGACGACCTGCCGGAGCGGCGTACGCCCGAGACGGTGACGGACAGCGAGGTCGCCGCAGTGGCCGTCGAGCTGGCGGCAACCCTTCTCCACGACGTGCGCGACCTGCGCCACGAGCGCAGGGCCCTGCGCTCGGAGCTGGAGGCGTTCGCGGCCGCGCCGGTCAAGGGCGTGGTGCGGCACCACTTCCCGCGGCTCGGCGACCGCCTGCGCCGGGTGCTGCGTCGCGAGACGTGAGGTGGATCATGGTGGACCTTGGTCCGTCGGGCGATACTCCTCGGTAGCGTTGGACCGACCGCGGGTTCGACGTACGCCGTGAACCTCCGCCCGAGAGCTTCTGGGTCAGCGCACCCAGGATTCCACCGAAAAGGACGCACACATGGGTCGCCTCTGCGAGACCGAAGGCCTCACCGACATCCAGGAAGAGATCCTCTCCGCGGTTCGCACGTTCGTGGAGAAGGAGATCATCCCGGTCGCCACCGAGCTCGAGCACAAGGACGAGTACCCCACCGAGATCGTGGAGGGCCTCAAGGAGCTCGGCATCTTCGGGCTGATGATCCCCGAGGAGTACGGCGGTCTCGGTGAGTCCCTGCTGACCTACGCGCTGACCGTCGAGGAGATCGCTCGCGGCTGGATGAGCGTCTCTGGTGTGATCAACACCCACTTCATCGTGGCCTACCTGTTGATGCAGCACGGCACCGAGGAGCAGAAGCAGAAGTACCTGCCGAGAATGGCCACCGGCGAGGTGCGCGGGTCCTTCTCGATGTCCGAGCCCGGTCTCGGATCCGACGTTGCTGCGATCAAGAGCAAGGCCGTGAAGGGCGAGGACGGCGACTACACGATCGACGGCCAGAAGATGTGGCTGACCAACGGCGGCTCCTCGAACCTGATCGCCGTGCTGGTCAAGACCGACGAGGGTGCCGACTCGGTCTACAAGAACATGACCACCTTCCTGGTCGAGAAGGAGACCGGCTTCGGCGAGACCGCGCCCGGCCTGACGATCCCCGGCAAGATCGACAAGATGGGCTACAAGGGGGTCGACACCACCGAGGCGATCTTCGAAGGCCACCAGATCTCCGCCGACCAGATCCTGGGCGGGGAGCCCGGCAAGGGCTTCTACCAGATGATGGACGGCGTCGAGGTCGGCCGCGTGAACGTGGCCGCGCGTGCCTGTGGGATCGCGAACCGAGCCTTCGAGCTTGGCATCTCCTACGCCCAGCAGCGCGAGACCTTCGGCAAGCCGATCTCGGAGCACCAGGCGATCCTGTTCCGTCTTGCCGAGATGGCCACCAAGGTGGAGACCTCCCACGCGATGATGGTCCGCGCGGCCCGGATGAAGGACCGCGGCGAGCGCAACGACGTCGAGGCCGGGATGGCGAAGTACCTCGCTGCGGAGTACTGCAACGAGGTCGTCGAAGCGTCCTTCCGGATCCACGGCGGCTACGGCTACTCCAAGGAGTACGAGATCGAGCGGCTCTACCGCGAGGCCGCGTTCATGCTCATCGGTGAGGGCACCGCAGACATCCAGAAGATGATCATCGGCCGCAGCCTGCTCAAGGACTACAAGCTCAAGCGCTGAGCCGCGTCACTGCTCTC
>JBDSBU010000094.1:0-32517 GCA_039921445.1 Marmoricola sp.
ATCTGCGCGGCCTGGGAGACAAGGACTCCCTCGATGTCCGCCGCGCACGAGCGGTCGGGGTCCTGGCCGACCCGCAGTACGCCCTGGACCTGATGTCGGGACGCGAAGGAGCCGCACCCACCTCAAATCGTGGTGGGGTCGCGAACCTCTTCGTCCACTTGACCCCCGAGGACCTCGAGGCCGATCTTGGGACCGGCGGTGAGACTGGTGCGGTCACGATCGAGAGGCTCGGGGCGGCCACCACGAAGCTGCTCACCGACTGGCTCACCCGCCTCACCGCCACCGGCGGCAAGGTGATCCTGCGCCCGGTCCTCGATCTGGCTGCCGATCGGACCGTCGACCAGCACGATCCACCGGCAGCGATGCGCGAACAGGTGGTCTTGCGCGATGCGCACTGTGTCTTCCCCGGCTGCGGCCGCGACTCCCGGGCTTGCGACCTCGACCACATCGACCCCTACGTCCATACACACGATGGTGGGCCGCCTGGACAGACCCGCCCCTCGAATCTGGCACCGTTGTGCCGCCACCATCACCGGGTCAAGACCCACACCGGGTGGCACTACCAACGCCTCGACGACGGTGCCTACAGCTGGACTGCGCCCACCGGACACCACTACGCCGTCACCCCGGCCAGCCGACGACCACCAGCGACCGCCGGGCACACGGAATCGACCACACACGCGGCCCGGCTCCTCGTCCCGCCACAACGCCGACGAACCTGACCGCCCAGCACCCCGACCCCAGCCCGGTCGGGGAGTTCGGCACGCCCGGGAGCTGTCCCCACGCTCCGTGAGGGTGGATTTCAAGACGGTCGCCTCGCGACCTCTTCAACTGCCGGGGGGAGCGTGCAACCTCAGCAACCCGAAGGTTTGTCAGGCCCCGCCTCGCGGCGTGGTCCCTGGTCCTGACTGGCGCCGTGGGACACGGTGCTCGACCGAGCGGGCAACTTCCCCGGGGGCCGCTTGACCACCCGGTGTGCGCCCAGCCGCTGGGTCCAGTGAAGCGCTGGCGGACCTCAGGTGATCGTCATCCCACCGTCGACTGGCAAGGTCTGGCCGGTGATGTAGCCGGCGGCAGGCGAGGCAAGGAACACGGCGGTGGCCGCGAGCTCGCGCGGGTCACCCTTGCGGCCGATCGGGATTCGGGCGCCCATGGCGTCGAGATAGCCGTCGGGGTACTGCTCGGTCATCTCGGAGGCGAAGAACCCGGGGGCGATCGCATTGACGCGGATGCCCTTGCGGCCCGACCACTGCTGGGCGAGGTCGCGGGTTAGCCCGATCAGGCCAGCCTTCGACGCGGCGTACGCCGCCTGCGGCAATCCGGCCGTGGTCAGGCCGAGCACCGAGGAGATGTTGATGACCGACGAGCCTGGCTGCATCACCCGACCGCAGGACTGCGCCATCCAGTAACAACCGTTGAGATTGACGTCGATCACCGAGCGGAACTGCTCGGGGGTCTCACGGGTCGCGGGGACGGCCGTGCCGATGCCGGCGTTGTTGATCAGCACGTCGACGCGCCCGAACTCGGCCATCGCGGCATCGACCAGGGCCTGGCAGGCCTCGGGGGAGGAGACATCGGTCTCCACCGAGATGGCGCGTCGTCCGGCAGCCTCGACGAGCGCCGCAGTCTCGGCCAGCCGGTCGACCCGCCGAGCTCCGAGGGCGACGTCGGCGCCGGCCTCGGCGAAGCCCTGGGCAAACGCGACTCCGAGCCCGGAGGATGCGCCGGTGACGACGACGACCTTGCCGTCGAGTGAGAACAGATCGGTGATGGTCATGTGCCGATCATGCCGTCTGCGCCCTGAGCAGCGCTGCGTGCCTGCCAGGCCGAGCGGACCATGTCCTCGAGCGAGTGCCGCATCTTCCAGTCGAGATCGCGCGCAGCAGCCTCACCGGTCGCGACGATCCGGGCAGGGTCGCCGGGGCGACGCGGACCCACCTCGGGGGTGAAATCGATGCCGGTCACTGTGCGGATCGCGTCCATGATCGCGCGCACCGACGAGCCGGTGCCGCTGCCGAGGTTGTAGATCGGCGCCAGCGGCTGACCGGCGGAGAGCTGCTGCGCAGCGACCACGTGAGCGGCCGCGAGGTCGGCGACGTGCACGTAGTCGCGCACGCAGGTTCCGTCGGGGGTCTCGTAGTCGTCGCCGTTGATCCTCGGGGTGCCCTGGGCCAGCAGCATCTCGAAGACGATCGGGAACAGGTTGTGCGGGCTGGTGTCGTAGAGGTCATCGGCCCCGGAGCCGACGACGTTGAAGTAGCGCAAGGACGTGTGCATGAGCCCGGTCGCTACTGCCTGGTCGCGGATCAACCACTCGCCGATCAGCTTGCTCTCGCCGTACGGCGACTCAGGGTTCGTCGCGGTCTGCTCGGTGACGGTCTCGACATCGGGGGTGCCGAAGGTCGCAGCGCTGGAGGAGAAGACGATCTTGTCCACACCGGTCCGCGCCATCGCCTCGAGCAGGTTGATCGTGCCGGTGACGTTCTGCACGTAGGTGTGCAGCGGCCGCTGCACCGAGACCCCGGCGTACTTGTAGCCCGCGAGATGCACCACGCCCTCGACCTCGTGCTTCTCGATCGCCTCGACCAGCAGGGAGGTGTCGACGATGCTGCCCTCCACGAGCGGCACCTCAGGACGAACGAAGGCGCGGTGGCCGCTGCTGAGGTCATCGACCACCACGGCGTCGAGACCGACCTCGCCGAACGCTCGCACCACGTGGCTTCCGATGTAGCCCGCTCCGCCAGTCACCAACCACGCCATCAGACGCCTCCGTTCCGGGATGTCCCGATGTGCCACAAACAGTGGCGATGGTCCCCGGTGGGCACTAGCGTGCAATCGTTCGCACGAACTCGGGAGGCTCGATGTTACTGGCAGTGGACACCCAGCTGAGACTGGACGCGAACTGGATCGACTACGTGCTGGTCGCCCTCTACTTCGCCTTCGTGCTCGGCATCGGCATCATGGCGCGACGTTCGGTGTCGAACAGCCTCGACTTCTTCCTCTCGGGTCGCTCGCTGCCCGCTTGGGTCACCGGCCTGGCCTTCATCTCGGCCAACCTGGGCGCCGTCGAGATCATCGGCATGTCGGCGAACGGCGCGGCCTTCGGCATCCCCACGGTGCACTACTTCTGGATCGGTGCCGTTCCGGCGATGCTGTTCCTCGGCGTGGTGATGATGCCGTTCTACTACGGCTCCAAGGTCCGCTCGGTGCCGGAGTTCATGAACCGGCGCTTCGGCAAGGAGGCCCACCTGGTCAACGCGATCAGCTTCGCCGTGGCCCAGCTGCTGATCGCCGGCATCAACCTCTACCTGCTGGCCAAGATCGTCGAGGTCCTGCTGGGCTGGCCGCTGTGGGTCTCGCTCCTGCTCGCCGCGGCAGTGGTGCTGAGCTACACCGCACTGGGTGGACTGTCCGCGGCCATCTACAACGAGGTGCTGCAGTTCTTCGTGATCGTCGCCGCGCTGCTCCCGCTCACGATCGTGGGCCTCTACAAGGTCGGCGGGTACGGCGGGCTCAAGGACCGGATCGGCCAGCTCGACGACGCCTCTGCCCGGCTCAACTCCTGGCCCGGCACCAACCTCACCGGCATCGACAGCCCGTTGCTCTCGGTGATCGGGCTCGTCTTCGGTCTCGGGTTCGTGCTCTCCTTCGGGTACTGGACCACCAACTTCGTCGAGGTCCAGCGGGCGATGGCGTCGAGCTCGATCTCGGCAGCGCAGCGCGCGCCGATCATCGGTGCCTTTCCCAAGATGTTCATCCCGTTCATCGTGATCCTGCCCGGCATGATCGCCGGAGTGCTCGTCACCGAGCTCGCCTCGCCGGCCGCAGGTGCAAAGCCCGACTACAACAACTCGATCCTCTACCTGATCCGGGACCTGCTACCCAACGGCATGTTGGGCATCGCGATCGCCGGGTTGCTGGCCTCGTTCATGGCCGGCATGGCAGCCAACATCTCGGCCTTCAACACGGTCTTCTCCTACGACCTGTGGCAGACCTACGTGAAGAAGGACGAGGAGGACAGCTACTACACCGCGGTCGGTCGAGTGGCCACCGTTGCCGCCACCCTGATCGCGATCGGCACGGCACTGTTCGCCGCCAGCTACTCCAACATCATGGACTACCTGCAGACCCTGTTCGGGTTCTTCAACGCGCCGCTCTTCGCGACGTTCATCCTGGGCATGTTCTGGAAGAAGATGACCCCTGCGGCTGGCTGGATCGGTCTGGTCAGCGGCACCAGCGCCGCGATCGTCGTCGGCGTGCTGAGCAAGGACGCCCTCGGTGGACTCTCGATCGGCGTGATCCCCGGCCTGCAGGGCCAGGGGGCCAGCTTCGTGGCGGCCGGTGCGGCCTTCGTCGTCGACATCGTGGTCAGTGTCCTGGTGAGCCAGGTGACCGTCCCCAAGCCCGAGTCCGAGCTGCGTGGCCTGGTCTACTCGCTGACACCGAAGGAGGACTTCCATGACGAGAACGAGGGAGTGCTCGCTTGGTACCAGCAGCCGAACAAGCTGGCCGGGGTCGGCCTGGTCCTCGTCGTGATCCTCAACATCGTCTTCTGGTAGGAGAGTCCCATGGCTGAGCCCACTGAGAGCCCCGGCAAGCAGAAGCAACGCGCCGGGCTCTTCGACATCCGCTTCATCATCGCGGCCCTGATCGGCGCCTATGGGGCGATCCTCTTCGTGGTTGCCTTCTTCACCTCCGATGCCCAGAAGGACAAGGCGGACGGGATGAACATCAACCTGTACGCCGGGATCGGCATGATCGTGGTCGCGGCTCTGTTCATGCTCTGGGCGCGAGTGCGGCCGATCGTGGTGCCCGCGGACCCGGAGAGCGCGACCGCCGAGCGCGACTGAGGAGTCACGGAGCGCTCCACTTCCCAGGCAACCGTCACACTCGTGGGGTGCGCCCACCTCTGAGCAACCTCGCCCCTGCGCGGCGGCGACTTGTTCTCATTGTGATCGGGTTGCTGCTGCTCGCACTGATGGCCGGGATCGGCGTGCTGTTGCTCGGCAAGCGGGGCGGCGCCGCGGTCGACCAGGCGGTGGCTGGTCCGGTGCTGGTGGTGCCGGGGTACGGCGGGAACGCCGGATCCGTCACCCCGCTGGTCGCGGCGCTGCGGGAGCAAGGACGGGAGGTGGTGGTCTTCGCGCCGGACGGGGGCGGGACCGGTGACCTGCGCGAGCAGGCGCGTGCTCTGGCCACGCTGACGCGGATCACGATGCGACGCACCGGCGCGGCCTCGGTCGACGTGGTCGGCTACTCCGCAGGGGGGGTGGTGGCGCGGCTCTTCGTCCGCGACGAAGGGGGCGCCGACGTCGTCCGCCGCGTCCTCACCCTCGGCTCTCCCCAGCACGGCACCGAGATCGCCGCGCTGGCTGCCGAAGTGGCGGGTGGCTGTCCGGTCGCGTGCGAGCAACTGGCTCCGGACAGCGATCTGCTGCGTGAGCTGAACGCAGGGGACGAGACGCCCAGTGGACCGCGGTGGCTCACGGTGCGCAGCACCGGTGACCAGGTGGTGACGCCTACGGAGTCCGCGGTCCTCGAGGGCGCTGTCAACGTCGAGGTGCAGGGGGTATGCCCAGCGGCGACGACCTCCCACGGCCAGCTGCCCGGCGACCCGGTCGTGCTCGCCACCCTGGCAAGCGGACTCGGCGCGGCCGCGCCGCAGGAGCCGCGCACGGTCACCTGTTGACGTCGCGAGTGGCGAAGTTCGCCCAGGCTGCCCCCGCGAAGACCGCCAGGTAGGCGAGCTGCGACAGGATCCCGCGGACGATGTCGTGCCAGCGGATCGGGTCGCGGAAGAGGTCCACGAACGCGAGCCAGTGCCTCGTGATCAGGTAGGGGCGCAGTGACTCGGCCGCGTCCAGACCGAGCAGCACCGTCGAGGCGACCAGGAAGCCGATCGTGCCGAGCGCAGCACCGATCGCGGAGTCGGTCATCGTGCTCAGGAACAGCGCTATCGCCGCGACGCCGAGCATCGCCAGCACGACGTACGCGAACGCCATCGCGGTGCGCTCGGCCATCTGGACCTGGGTGAGGGTGGAGCCGGAGATGCTGACCACGCCCGTGGTCGGCGCGTTCCCGAGCAGCAGCTTGCCCTCGACGTAGGCCACCGTGGCCACCACCAGGGTTGCGAGCGTCACGAACGCGACCACACTGGTCAGCTTGGCCACCAGCAACCGCGTCCGGGAGACCGGGCGCGCGAGCAGGTAGCGCAAGGTGTCGGACTGCACCTCGCCCGCGATCGCGTCACCGCCGACCACCGCCACCGCGACGGGAAGGAACAGCGGAAGCACGATCGCCAGGGCAGCGAGGGGGAACAGGGTGCCGTCGGTGAGCACAGCGGAGAGGAACGGCGGCCCGGTGCCAGGACGTGGCCCGAGGTCGGTCAGCGCCAGCAGTACGGCGACCAGGGTGGGCAGCGCGTTCAGTGCGGCGATGGTGACCCAGGTAAGAGGTCGACGCAGCATCTTGGCCAGCTCGACCCGGATCATGAGGCACCCGTCGCGGCCAGCACGGTCTCCTCCAGGGATGGCCGGATCGGCGTGATCTCCGAGACCCGGACCCCGGCGCCGACCAGCAGGTGGTTCAGCTCGGCAGCGTCCGATGACCTGACGGAGAGCACATCGGCGTCGCGTCCGACGACGTGCCCGTTCAGCAGCGCGACTGCGTCCTCGACGTCAGGCGTGCGCACCCGGACCAGACCGGTCGGTGCCCGGAGGACTGACATGTCCTCCTGCAGCAGCAGCCGGCCCCGGTCCAGGACTCCCACCCGGGTCGCCATTCGCTCGATCTCCGCGAGCAGGTGGCTGGAGAGGAAGATCGTGGTCCCTTCCCGGTTGAGCTCCAGCAGAAGGGTGCGGATGTCGCGGATGCCCTGGGGGTCCAGGCCGTTGGTGGGCTCGTCGAGGATGAGCAGCGGAGGGCGGCGCATCAGGGCAGACGCCAGCCCCAACCGCTGCCGCATGCCGAGCGAGTAGGCCTTGACCGGGCGTCCGTCCCCCGGATCGAGACCGACCTGCTCGAGCACCTCGCCGACCCGAGAACGCCGTCGTGAGCGAGTCAGACGGTCACGCCCCGCCGCGTCGAACAGGGACAGGTTCGCGTGCCCGGACAGGTGCGGGTAGGCGCCGGGACCCTCCACCAGTGCGCCGACGCGGGGGAGCACCTCGGTCGCCGCCTTCGGCATCGCTCGCCCGAACAGCTCCGCCTCACCGGAGGTCGCGAGCACCAGCCCCAGCAGCATCCGCACGGTGGTGGTCTTGCCGGAGCCGTTGGCGCCGAGAAACCCGTAGACGTCGCCCTCCCCGACCTCAAGGTCGATCGCGTCCACGGCGTGCACTTGGCCGTAGTGCTTGCTCAGGCCCCTGGTGCGGATCATCGGGTCCTCACCACGGTGCGCAGGAGCTCGGCCGAGGCCCGTTCCAGGTCTGCCGGGTCGATGGTGCCGGTGAGCAGGAAGCTTCCCACCGGGACACGGACGAGCAGCACGGAGATGGGACCGACCTCCAGCGCAACGCCGGAACCGGACTCACGTGAGTTCGCGCTTCGCCGCAACTGCTTGGCGAGCGCCGTGCCCACGAAGTCGCGCACCGGCAGGACCAGCATCGACGTCGGTCCCTCGCCGTAGACACCCACGGCGCCGAAGTCCTCGGCCGCGCCGCGCCGCTGCAGATGCACGAGTGACCCCGGCAGGTCGAACGGAGCGAACGCGTTGGCACCGGCGGCTTCGTCGAGGGCAAAGCCGCGGGAGAGCTTCAGGGTCGGGGAGAGCACGTAGTCGGTCGCCGCGCGAGCCGGCTGCTTCAGGGTCAGGGAGCTGAGTGTGGTCGTGAGCACCAGGTTCGCCGGGTCGGCGTACACCTTGACCTGCAGGGGCACGCCCGTTCGCGCGTCGGCCCAGATGTCGACGCGGTGGATCGTCGAGCGGGTGTCCCGGGGGACCAGTCGAAGTCCCGGCACGCTCGTCCCTGCGATCCGACGCG
Source organism: Marmoricola sp. (assembly GCA_039921445.1). Lineage (GTDB taxonomy): Bacteria > Actinomycetota > Actinomycetes > Propionibacteriales > Nocardioidaceae > Marmoricola. The sequence continues at coordinate 7,983 of JBDSBU010000094.1, forward strand.
CCGGCAACCGGGACAGCTCGTCGGGGACCGCTCCGGCCAGGAGCCGCCGGGCCAGGGTCGAGGGCACCACATCGAGGTCGTCGGGGAGCCGGACATTGGACCACGGCGTGAAGGTGGCCTTGGTGTCCTCGTAGTTCCAGCGAACCGCAAGTCCACCGTCCCGGACGAGGTCGGTCTCGCCGGTGGTGCGAAGCCGGTCGATGCGCCACTCGTCCGAGGCCCGCCACCAGACCCGGAGGTCGGTCTGCTCACCGAAGAGCCGGGCGATGCCGCCGAACTGGGAGGCACTGATCGGCACGTTCAGCCGACCCTGTGCGCGCACCTCCCCGGACCACCCGACCGATCCCGATGTCCGGATGCGCTCGGTGAGCTGCATGGCGGTGATGTCGCTGCTGGTCGCGGGCAGCAACCTGGGCACCAGCGGCGCCGAGACCACCCCGAGTGCCACGGCGGCCACCGCGAGCCAACGGGTCCCCGGGAACATTCCTTCACCGTACGACGCAGTCCCGCACCGTCCCAGCTCACACCGGCGGTCCGGGCGGCAGATGAGCGGCAGCACCGGTGCCCGGTAGGATGAGCCGCATGTGGCAGCCGCAGCTTCTTCCCTAGCCGCACCGGAGCACGACCCGGTGCGGCCGCCCCTCGTGTTCGAGGGGTTTTTTTGTGCCCCTCGCAGACCCAGTGACCGAGAGAGAAGCCGATGAGCCAGACCCCCGCCCAGGACCGTGAGATCGCGGCGTACGACGTCTCGGCCACCGAAGCCAAGTGGCTTCCGGTGTGGGGCAGGCTCGACGCCTTCCGCGCCGACGACGCGAGCTCGCGCGAGAAGCGTTACGCGCTGACGATGTTTCCCTACCCGAGCGGTGACCTGCACATGGGCCACGCCGAGGTGATGGCGCTGCACGACGTGATCGCGCGCTACTGGTGGCAACGCGGCTACGAGGTGCTCAACCCGATCGGCTGGGACTCCTTCGGACTGCCGGCGGAGAACGCCGCGATCCGCAACAACGAGAACCCGGCCCTCTACACCTACGCCAACATCGAGACCCAGGCCGACTCGTTCCGCAAGTACGCCGTCTCCTTCGACTGGTCGCGTCGACTGAACACCTCCGACCCGGAGTACTACCGCTGGACCCAGTGGCTGTTCTTGAAGTTCCGGGAGCGGGGCCTGGCCTACCGCAAGTCCTCACCGGTGAACTGGTGCCCCAACGACCAGACGGTGCTGGCCAACGAGCAAGTGGTCGGCGGGATGTGCGACCGCTGCGGCGCCGAGGTGACCAAGCGTGAGCTGACCCAGTGGTACTTCAAGGTGACCGACTACGCCCAGAGGCTGCTGGACGACATGGAGGCGCTGGAGGACACCTGGCCCTCCAAGGTGCTGGCCATGCAGCGCAACTGGATCGGGCGCTCCGAGGGTGCGCACGTCGACTTCGAGCTGGACCTGGCCGACGGCGCGAAGCGCACCGTCACGGTGTTCACCACCCGTCCGGACACCCTCTACGGCGCCACCTTCATGGTGGTCGCGGCCGACGCCAAGATGGCGGCGGAGATCGCGGCCCCTGATCGTCGCCAGGCTCTGGAGGACTACCTGGTCGAGGTGCGCAAGGCCTCCGACATCGACCGGATGGCCACCGACCGGCCCAAGAGCGGCGTCGACCTGGGCATCACCGCGGTCAACCCGGTGACCGGTGAGCAGATGCCGGTGTGGGCCTCGGACTACGTCCTCGCCGACTACGGCACCGGGGCGATCATGGCGGTCCCGGCCCACGACCAGCGTGACCTCGACTTCGCCAAGGCCTTCGGGCTGCCCGTCAGGCGCGTGGTCGACACCGGTGAGGAGAACCCGGAGGAGACGTTCGTCGCGACCGTGGGGGACGGCGTCTACGTCAACTCCGGCGATCTCGACGGGCTGAGCGACAAGGTGGCCGGTGTCGCAACGATCATCAAGACCCTCGAGGACCGCGGCACCGGCACGGGCACGGTCAACTTCCGGCTGCGTGACTGGCTGCTGAGCCGCCAGCGCTACTGGGGTGCGCCGATCCCGATCATCCACTGCGAGACCTGTGGCGAGGTCGACGTACCCCTGGACCAGCTGCCGGTGGTGCTGCCGGAGCTGAAGGGTGCCGACCTCAAGCCCAAGGGCGTCTCACCGCTCGCGGCGGCCGAGGAGTGGGTCAACGTCGAGTGCCCCACGTGTGGTGGCCCTGCGCGCCGCGACAGCGACACGATGGACACCTTCGTGGACTCGTCGTGGTACTTCCTGCGCTACTGCTCCCCGGACTACACCGAGGGTCCGTTCGACGAGGCCGCCGTGCGCAACTGGATGCCGGCGGCGCAGTACGTCGGCGGCGTCGAGCACGCGATCCTGCATCTGCTCTACAGCCGGTTCTTCACCAAGGTGCTGCACGACCTGGGCATGATCGACTTCGTCGAGCCGTTCACCGCGCTGCTCAACCAGGGGCAGGTGATCAACCAGGGCAAGGCGATGAGCAAGTCGCTGGGCAACGGCGTCAACCTGGGCGAGATGATCCGGGCGTACGGCGTGGACGCGGTCCGGCTGACGATGGTCTTCGCCGGTCCGCCCGAGGACGACATCGACTGGGCCGACATGTCGCCCGCCGGCTCGCTGAAGTTCCTGCAGCGGGCCTGGCGGTTGTCCGGCGACGTCGACTGCGCTCCGGGCACCTCCCCCGAGGGTGGCGACCTGACGCTGCGGAAGGTGACCCACCGGACGGTCTCGGACGCCGAGCAGCTGATCGAGTCGCACCGGTTCAACGTGCTGGTCGCCCGGACCATGGAGCTGGTCAACGCCACCCGAAAGGCGATCGACTCCGGGTGCGGACCGACGGACCCGGCCGTCCGCGAAGCGGTCGAAACCGTCGCGATCCTGCTCTCTTTGGTGGCGCCCTACACGGCCGAGGAGATGTGGGACCGGTTGGGCCACCAGCCCACCGTCGCACGAGCCGGGTGGCCGACGGTGGACCCTGCACTCCTGGTCGAGGACAGCGTGACCGCGGTGGTCCAGGTCCAGGGCAAGGTCAAGGCGCGGCTGGAGGTGTCCCCGGACATCGGCGAGGCCGACCTCGAGGCCGCGGCGATGGCCGATGAGAGCGTGCAGCGCGCACTGGAGGGGCTCACGGTCCGCAAGGTGATCGTGCGAGCGCCCAAGCTGGTCAACATCGTGGCCGGCTGAAGTCTGCGGCAGGCTCTGCGCTCAGGTCTGGGTCTCGGGGGAGGGAGTCTCCCCTCCGGGCAGCTCCTCGAGCGGCACCGGGACGCACTGGCCGAGGGTGATGGACTTGTACTTCGCGAACTCCGGTGAGCTGCGGGCCGCCTCCGGGTAGTCGGCGGGCAAGAGATCGGCGTAGTACTGCACCGCTTCGAAGAGGTCCTGGGCGGCCGTGGAGGGGTCGGCGGCTGCCTCCGTCTTCGCGATCGGCAGCGCCGCCTTGAAGTGGGCGATCGTGCTGGTGTAGTTGCCGGCGTTGAACTCCCGGATGCCGTCGCGCACCTCCGCACACGCGGGCGACGTGCCGGGCCTCGGATCCGCCTCCAAAGGTGCGCTCGAGCTGGGTGCTGGAACGCTCTCCGGCTCCGCGGTGCCGGCCGAGCAGGCGGAGCCGAGCGCAAGCAGCAGCGCGGCCGGGACCATCCTCATCGCTGGGTCGCTCTCACAGCAGGGCCACGGCATCGACCACCGGGGTCTTGCCACCCAGCGCGTTGAAGGCCTTGCCGACGCTGGCGGGATCCTCCAGCGCGGCGGCCACCACGGCGGCGACGTCGGCGCGCGGAATCTCCCCGGATTCGGAGGAGTCGAGCTGAACCAGCCCGGTCGGGTCGTCGTCGGTGAGTGCGCCCGGCTTGACGATGGTCCAGTCGAGATCGCGTGCGCGCAGGTCCTCGTCGGCCGCCTTCTTGGCCAGCAGGTAGATGTCGAAGACCTCCTCGGACTCCGGGTCCGCCCGATCCTGGCCCATCGAGGAGATCATCACGTAGCGGCGTACACCTGCCGCCTGAGCAGCGTCGGCCAGCAGGATCGCGCCGTCCCTGTCCACGGTCCTCTTGCGCTCGGCATTGCCGTCGCCTCCTCCGCCGGCCGCGAAGACCACCGCGTCGGCGCCGCGCACGGCCTCGGTCATCTCCTCCAGGCTGGTGGCCTCGAGATCGAGAAGTACGGCGGCGGCCCCGTCGGCCTCGAGGTCACCCACGTGCTCGGAGCTCCGCACCATTCCGACCGGCTCGTCGCCGCGGGCCACCAGGATCCGCTCGAGGTGTCGGGCGATCTGGCCGTGTCCGCCAGCGATGACGACGCGCATGGTGCCTCCTGGGTTGAGCGGGTGCTGTCTGACTCGACGTTAACGACTGCTCCCTGGACCTGTCCCGGCGGGCACGCGGTCGCCGATAGCCTTCGGTCATGTCCGTCGCCCTGGTCACCGACTCGACCGCCTCGCTGAGCCCCGAGACCACGTCCGCTCGAGGCATCACGGTGGTGCCTCTGCAGGTCGTGATCGGCGCTGCCGCCTACGACGAGGGGGTCGAGGGTGGCGTGACGCCGGAGATGCTGGCCGACGCCCTGCGCGAGTGGACGCCGGTGAGCACCTCGCGACCCAACCCCGAGGCGATGCTCGAGGTCTACGAGCGCCTCGCCGCCGACGGGGTGACCGAGATCGTCTCGGTGCACCTCTCCGCCGAGCTCAGCGGCACCTTCGAGTCCGCACAGCTGGCAGCGCGCCGTTCGCCGGTGCCGGTCGTGTGCGTCGACTCCCGTCAGGTGGGGATCGGCACCGGGTTCGCCGTACTCTCCGCAGCGGACGCGCTCGCCGCCGGTGCGGACGCGGCCGGAGCGGCCGAGGCGGCGCGGGTCCGCGCGGCGGGAACGACCTCGCTGTTCTACGTCGACACCCTGGAGTACCTCCGCCGGGGCGGACGCATGGGAGCCGCCGCCGCGCTGGTTGGTTCGGCCCTCGCGGTCAAGCCGATCCTCAAGGTCGAGGACGGCCGCGTCGGTCCGTTCGAGCGCGTCCGCACCTCGACCAAGGCGCTGAGCCGACTCGAGGAGCTGGCTGTCGAGGCTGCGGCCGTTGGAGAGGTTGACGTCGCGGTGGCTCACCTGGCCAGCCACGAGCGTGCCTCCGAGCTCGCGGGACGGTTGCAGGGCCGCCTGTCCGACCAGCTCGGCGGCAGGGCCGTGGAGGTGGGCGAGATCGGTGCGGTCCTGGGCGCGCACGTGGGGCCGGGCATGGTCGCCGTCTGCGTCGCCCCGCGCTGAGCCGTTCGACGACAGCCGTCCACAACGGGGCCGGCCCGGAGGTTGTCCACAGCCATCGATGACCGGGTTCACCCCGCGCGCTCCAGTGCCTAGCGTCGCCACATGCGCAGGCACTCACACGACCAGACGGCCGAAGCCGCACGGCTGCGGCTGGAGCTGCTCGGCCGTGAGCTCGAGCAGGCCGGTCTGACCCCGTGGGCACCCGCGCCGGAACAGGCGACGGAGCCGGTGACGGCCGGTCCGCCGAGTGTGTCGAGTGTGCCGGTGCCCGACGCAGTCGCGATCCAGCCCGCAGGCAGGCACCTGCGCGTGGCTGCTGTCGGTGGGAGCTCACGACTGCGGCTCTCGCTGGGCCGATGGTTGGGTGAGCTGGTCCCTGAGACGTTCCGGGGACGCACCGGCCTGGGTTCCGGACCGATCGCCCTCGTGGCGGGCCTCGTCCTGCTGGCAGTGCTGGTCAGCGTCGTCGGCCTCGTGCGCGCGGGTGGCAGCAGCGAGGCGGTGGCTCCGGGGTCGATGGCTGGCGCGACGCCACTGGTCAGCACCGCACCTGCGCCCGCCGCCCCGGGAACGACTGCGCCATCGTCGGCCGCCTCACCCGGCGTGACGGTCGACATCGCTGGGAAGGTACGCCGGCCGGGGGTGGCCACCTTGCCCGCGGGCGCACGGGTCGTGGATGCGCTCGAGCACGCGGGCGGTGCGCGCGGGAGGGTCGACCTGACCAGCCTCAACCTGGCGCGTCTGCTGGTCGACGGGGAACAGATCCTGGTCGGTGCCCCGGCCCATGCCATGGGACCGGCCGCGGCCGCGGTGGCGGGCGCCGCGCCCGTGACCGGGGAGCTGGTCAGCCTGAACACCGCTTCCGCAGAACAGCTCGAGACGCTTCCCGGCGTGGGGCCGGTGACCTCCCAGAAGATTCTGTCCTGGCGCACCGAGCACGGTGCGTTCGCCTCGGTGGACGAGCTGCTCGAGGTCGACGGCATCGGAGAGAAGACCCTGGCGGAGCTGGCACCACTTGTGACGTTGTGACGGCGGCGACCGCCGGGCCCGAGTCGGCGGCCGCCACGCACGACCTGCGTGCTCCGATGCTCGGTGTGGTGGCTTGGACCGCCGCCGTGACAGGCTTCCTGGCTCCGGTGTGCGTGCCGATCGTGGTCGTCGCGGGCGGACTGCTGATCGCCCACCGCCGCCGACGTGGAGGTTCGATCGCGACCGCGTCGGTGTGGTTGCTGGTCTGGCTGGGGCTGGCCTGCTCCACCTTCGTCCGTACCCAGACGCTGCAGCGCAGCCCGGTCGAGGAGCTCGCCCGACAGCAGGCCGCGGTGCAGGTCCGGCTGGTCATCACCTCCGACCCAGTGCTGCGTGCGGGCCGGTTCGGCCGCTACGTGACGCTGCGCGCCCGCACGGTCGAGGTGACCGGTCGAGGCAGCAGGCACCGTGGACGAGCGCCGGTCCTGGTCATCGCCGAGGAGTCGTGGCGCCACGTTGCGCTGGGCTCCGAGGTCGCGGCCCGGGGTCGGTTGCAACGCGCCTCCACACGAGAGCTCGCGGCTGTGCTCACCAGCCGAGGCCCTCCGCAAGTCCTCCAGCGCCCGGGCCCCCTCCTCCAAGCCGCCGGGGGACTGAGGCGCGCGATCCGCGACGCCGTCGCCAGGCAGCCACCGGCACCGCGTGCCCTCGTGCCGGCGCTCGTGGACGGGGACGACGGTGGGTTGCCGGACGACGTCACCACCGACTTCCGGATCTCCGGGCTCACCCACCTCCTGGCCGTCTCGGGCACGAACCTGACCCTCGTCGTGGGAGCGCTGCTCCTGCTGGCCCGCTGGGTCGGGGTGCGTGCTCACTGGCTGACGGTGGTGGGGCTGCTCGGGGTGGCCGGCTTCGTGCTGCTGGCCCGCACCGAGCCCAGCGTGGTCAGGGCAGCCACGATGGGGTCGGTGGCCCTGCTCGGGCTGGGGACGAACGGGCGCCAGCGAGGCGCCCGAGCGCTGGGCGTCGCCGTGCTGGTGCTGCTCGCCCTCGATCCGTGGCTGGCGCTCTCGTTGGGCTTCGCGCTCTCGGCCGCGGCCACGGCAGGCATCCTCTGGCTCGCTCCAGGCTGGCGCGACCGGCTGATGAGATGGCTGCCTCGAGGTGTGGCGGAGGCAGTGTCGGTGCCACTGGCCGCACAGCTCGCCTGCACCCCGATCGTCGCGGCGATCTCCTCCCAGGTGAGCCTGGTGGCCGTCGCCGCCAACCTGCTCGCGGCTCCGGCAGTAGGGCCTGCCACGGTGCTCGGACTCGCAGGCGGTGTGGTCGGGCTGGTCTCCGAGAGCCTCGGGCGACTGGTCGCCGCCCCGGCTGCGTGGTGTGCGCGCTGGATCATCGCAGTGGCCGAGCGGTCGGCGTCGCTTCCCACTGCCGCCGTCGGCTGGTCGGCGGGGCCGGTCAGCATTGCGGCTCTCACCGTCTTGTGCGTCGCCGTCGCGTTGCTGCTGTCGTGGCTGCTGGCCCGGCGGGCGGCAACGGTCTCGATGAGCGGTCTGCTGGTGGTCGCGCTGCTGGTGCCGCTGCCGACGCCGGGCTGGCCACCGGAGGGCTGGGTGATGGTGGCCTGTGACGTGGGTCAGGGCGACGGTCTGGTGCTGAACGCCGGCTCGGGGTCGGCGGTCGTGGTGGACGCGGGGCCGGATCCTCGGGCGATCGACAGCTGCCTGCGGCGTCTGGGCGTACGCCGGGTCCCGCTGGTCGTGCTCACCCACTTCCACGCCGACCACGTCGATGGTCTCGCCGGGGTGCTGCGTGGCCGTGAGGTCGGAGCGATCGAGGTCACGCCGCTGGCCGACCCGCTCTCCGGCGTACACCTCGTCGAGGCGGTTGCTGCCGAAGCCGGGGTGCCGGTGCAGCGAACGGCGTACAGCCGGACCCGGAGGGTCGGCGAGCTGACCTGGCAGGTGATCGCGCCCTCCGGGGATCCGCCGCGGGCCTCGGAGTCGCCGCCCAACGACTCCAGCGTCGTCCTGCTCGTGCAGACCGAAGGCCTGAGGTTGCTGCTGATGGGTGACGAGGAGGAGGCATCCCAGAGCCGGCTGCTCGGTGAGACCAGGGGAGTGCCCGTCGACGTGCTCAAGGTCGCCCACCACGGAAGCGCGAGTCAGGATCCCGACCTGGTGCGGGCCAGCGGTGCGCGGCTTGCCGTGATCTCGGTGGGCGAGGACAACGACTACGGGCACCCGGCGCCCTCGCTGCTGGCGTTGCTCGCCGAGTCGCGGATGGAGGTGGCTCGAACCGACCAGGACGGTGACGTCGCAGTCGTCTCGCGCGGTGGACTCCGGGTGGTGCGTCGGGGCGCGAGCCAGGTCGCGAAGCGGGGTTGAGAGCATCGCGGTATGCCCCAGCACCCCTTCAGCCAGGTGGACGTGTTCGGCGCCCACGCACTGCTCGGCAATCCGGTCGCGGTGGTGCACGGTGCCGACGACCTCGACGAGGCCACGATGGTCGCCTTCGCCCGGTGGACGAACCTGTCCGAGACGACGTTCCTGATGCAACCCACCGACCCGCGTGCGGACTACCGGCTGCGGATCTTCACCCCCGGTGGCGAGCTCCCCTTCGCCGGTCACCCCACTCTGGGCAGTGCGCACGCCTGGCTGGAGCAAGGCGGCGTGCCAGCGGACAGCGACCTGGTCGTGCAGGAGTGCCAGCTCGGGCTGGTGCAGCTGCGACGCGAGGGTGAGCGGCTGGCCTTCCGGGCTCCGCACCTGCTGCGCGAGGGTGCTGTCGACCCAGAGACGCTCGCCGACGTGGTGGGGGCACTCGGTGTCGCCGAGGACCGCCTGCTCGGCGCGAACTGGGTCGACAACGGCCCCGGTTGGTTGGGGCTCGAGCTCGCCGCCGCCCAGGACGTGCTCGACCTGCGCCCCGACTTCGGCGCCCTCGGTGGGCTCGCGGTAGGCGTGATCGGTCCGCACACCGAGGCCGACCGCGACGAGCTGGGCGCTGACTACGAGGTTCGCGCCTTCTACGCCGACGTCTCCGGCAACGAGGACCCGGTGACCGGCAGCCTCAATGCCGGCTTGGCGCTCTGGCTGACCCGGACAGGGCGGGCCCCGGGTGAGTTCGTGGTGCGTCAGGGGACCGCGCTCGGACGCGACGGGCGGGTCCAGGTGAGCAGCGACGAGGTCGGCGACATCTGGGTCGGCGGAGCCTGCCGGACCCTCGTCGAGGGTTCGGTGAGGCTCTGAACGACTGTCCGGGGTGCGTGAGAAGGTGGCCCCATGGCCAACCTGACCCCCCAGGACGTGCTGGGCCGGATCATCTTGATCACCGGTCCGGAGGAGTTCCTGGGAGAGCAGGCGATCAACGCGGTTCGGGCAGCGGTGCGCCGTCACGACGAGGAGGCGGAGTTCTCCGAGACGATGGCCGCGACGCTGACGATGGCCGAGCTCGGCGACCTGGCCTCCCCGTCGCTGTTCTCCTCGACGCGCTGCGTCGTCGTACGCCGGCTGGAGGACCTGCCTGAGGAGTCGGTCGCGGGCCTGCTCGACTATGCCGCGGCACCGGCCGATGACATCGCGCTGGTTCTCGCCCACAGCGGCGGTCAGAAGGGCAGCGGTGTGCTGACCAAGCTGCGCAAGGCCGCCAGCGTGACGGAGGAGAAGTCAGTCCCGCTGAGCGCGCGCGAGTTTCCCGGCTTCGTGGTCAACGAGCTTCGTCGCCAGCAGGTCCGGATCGACCCTGACGCCGCCGAGTTCTTGGTGCAGGCAGTGGGCCAGGACCTGCGCTCGCTCTCCGCGGCCGCCTCCCAGCTCGCGGGTGACTTCGCGGGCGAGCCGCTGACCACCGAGATGGTCAAGCGCTACTTCGGTGGGCGAGCCGAGGCCAAGTCGTTCGCGGTGGCTGACCACGCTCTCTACGGGCAGGCCGCCAAGGCGCTGGAGGAGCTGCGCTGGGCGCTCGAACGCGGCACCGCGCCGGTGCTGGTCACCAGCGCGATGGCTGGCGGACTGCGCAGCCTGGCCAAGTTCATGTCCGCGCCTCGCGGGATGCGCAACAACGACTTGATGCGTGAGGTCGGGGTGCCATCGTGGAAGCTCGACACGATCCGCCGCCAGTCGCACGGCTGGGACGACGCCGGGGTCGGGCGGGCGATCCGCTCGGTCGCGCGCGCCGACGCCGAGGTCAAGGGCCAAGCCAGCGACCCGGCCTACGCGCTGGAGAAGATGGTCCTCGACATCGTCCGGGCGCGCCCTCGCCGCTGAGGCTCGCCGACCTGAGCGACGCCGGGAAAGCATCGAGGCGCCGCACCCCTGTGGGGTGCAGCGCCTCGTCGAACGGCTTCGGGGCCTCAGAGCGAGGCGGCCTCCTTGTGGATGGCCGACTTGCGGTTCGCAGCCTGGTTCTTGTGGATGACGCCCTTGGAGGCCGCCTTGTCGAGCTTCTGGCTCGCAACCAGGGCCGCGGCCTTCGCCTCGTCGGCACTGCCGGCCGACACGGCCTCGCGGAACTTGCGCACCGCGGTCTTCAGCGCCGACTTCACAGCCTTGTTGCGCTCGTGTGCGGCCTCGTTCTGCCGGTTGCGCTTGATCTGGGACTTGATGTTCGCCACGTCAGGCTCGCCTCGTTCGTATGTGGATCAGGTTTCGGGGGTCCGGAGTCGGTCCAGACACAAAGGGAAACGATATCAGCGGGCAGCAGAGCACCCAAATCGAGTCGCGCTTGGGCGCAATCCCTGATCAGCGGGCCTCACTGGCACGCCGGGTGATCTCGGCGCCGTCCAGCGTCCGGATGCCCTCCTCGCCCAGCGCAGCCTCGCCGAGCATCGCGAGGGCGACGTCCTCGGCACGTGTGGGGCGGTAGCGGCCGAGCACCGGGGCGACGGCACGCATCGCGACCAGGCCCAGCTTCTCAGCGGGCCGCGACTCCGCGCGGTCACCATCGAGGATCGAGGGTCGCAAGGCGACCGTCGTGGGGATCCCGACCCGGGCCACATCGCGCTCGGTCAGTCCCTTGATGCGGTTGTAGAAGATGCGCGAGCCGGGGTCGGCCCCCATCGCGGTCACGTGCAGGAACGAGGAGGCCCCGGCGTGGCCTGCCGCCTGCGCGAGCGCGACGACCGCATCGTGGTCGATGGTTCGGAAGGCATCCTGACTGCCGGCCTTCTTGATCGTGGTGCCCAGCGCACAGAACACGTCGTCGACGGCCGGGATCGGGCCGAGGACCGGGAGGTGGGTGACGCGCTGCTCGAGCTTGGGGTGAGTGGTCGGCAGCTCTCGCCGTCCGACGCTGATCACGTGCGTCCAGCGGGGGTCGTCCAGCAGCAGTCTCAGGAGGTGTCCTCCCACCAGTCCGGATGCGCCGGCCAGCAGGGCTACTCGCTCGTCCTCGTCCACGCGGACCACAGTAGGCGGAGGATCGGTTCAGGTTCGGTTCATCGAGTGGGTGGTAGAACCAGAGGTGTGTTGCGATTCTTCGTACTCGGTGTCCTGATCCTGCTCGGCGCGGTGACGGTGCTGGCCGCCGCCATCGGAGGAGCCGGCTGGTGGGTGCTGGTGGCCCTCATTGCCGCGCTCCTGGTGCTGGCCGTCTACGACATCGTCCAGAAGCAGCATTCGATCCTGCGCAACTACCCGGTGCTGGGACACCTGCGCTTCTTGATGGAGGACATCCGTCCCGAGCTCCAGCAGTACTTCATCGAGCGCAACTGGGACGGACGTCCCTTCGATCGGGACACGCGTACGTCGATCTACCAGCGTTCCAAGAACATCAAGGAGGAGCAGCCCTTCGGCACCGAGCGCGACGTGAACGCTCCCGGCTACGAGTTCCTCGTGCACTCCACCCGTCCTGTCGATCCAGCGTCGGAGCCGCCACGGGTCCGAATAGGCGGACGCGACTGCTCCCAGCCCTACGACATGGCGTTGATGAACGTCTCGGCCATGAGCTTCGGAGCGCTGAGCGGCAATGCGATCGAGGCCATGAACAAGGGCGCGGCGCGGGGCGGCTTCGCTCACGACACCGGTGAGGGCGGGCTGAGCAAGTACCACCGCAACGGGGGTGACCTGGTCTGGGAGATCGGCAGCGGCTACTTCGGAGCACGCACCGAAGAGGGGGGCTTCGATGCGAAGAAGTTCGCCGACACCGCCGCGGACGACCAGGTGAAGATGGTCTCTCTCAAGCTCAGCCAGGGAGCCAAGCCTGGCATCGGCGGAGTGCTGCCGGGCGCGAAGGTGACCAAGGAGATCGCAGAGGCTCGAGGCGTTCCCGTGGGGGAGAAGTGCGTCTCGCCGCCAGCGCATCAGGTCTTCAGCACGCCGCGAGAGCTGGTGCTGTTCGTGGCCACGATGCGTGAGCTCTCCGGAGGCAAGCCTGCCGGGTTCAAGCTGTGCCTGGGCTCGAGGGTGGACTTCCTCGCCATCTGCAAGGCGATGCTGGCCGAGGGAGTGACGCCCGACTTCGTGATCGTCGACGGGGGTGAGGGGGGCACGGGTGCCGCCCCGCTGGAGTACGAGGACCACGTCGGCACGCCACTGACCGAAGGTTTGTTGACCGTCCACAACGCGTTGGTCGGAGCGGGTCTGCGTGACCAGGTGAAGGTCGGCGCCTCGGGCAAGGTCACGAACGGCATCGACATCGTCAAGAGGCTGGTGCAGGGCGCCGACTACACCAACTCGGCGCGCTCGATGATGATGGCGGTCGGCTGCATCCAGGCCCAGCTGTGCCACACGAACACCTGCCCGGTCGGGGTCGCCACCCAGGACCCCAGGCGTCAGCGGGCCCTCGACGTGCCGGACAAGACCGATCGTGTCTTCCACTACCAGCGCGAGTGCGTCCAGCAGGCCGTGCAGGTGATGGGCTCGATGGGCGTCTCGGGACCAGCACAGTTGCGTCCACACATGCTGCGCCGGCGCGTCGACCACGTCGAGGTGCGCAGCTATGCCGAGCTCTATCGCCACCTCGAGGCCGGAGAGCTGGTCGAGTCGGCGCCGCCCGGGTGGGCCGAGGACTGGCACCGGGCCGACCCCGATCACTTTCACCCCTGAGGAGGACCCCGTGAGCACCGTCGCAGAACTTCTGATCGAGTCCCTGGCCGAGTACGGCGTGACCACGGTCTGGGGCGTCGTGGGTGACGCGCTCAACCCGGTGACCGACGCCATCCGTCGCGAGGACCGGATCGACTGGATCGGCGTACGTCACGAGGAGGCAGGAGCGTTCGCGGCCAGTGCCCAGGCGCAGCTGACCGGCCGGTTGGCCGTGTGCATGGGCACTGTGGGACCCGGCGCGGTGCACCTCCTCAACGGGCTCTACGACGCCAAGAAGTCGCACGCGCCGGTCCTCGCGATCTGTGGGCAGGTGCCGCGCGAGGAGATGGGCAGCGACTTCTTCCAGGAGGTCGACAACGACGCGCTGTTCGCCGACGTGGCGATCTTCAACCAGACCGTCACCTCCATCGACCAGCTGCCCATGCTGATCGAGCAGGCCGGAAACGCCGCCATCCAGGGCGCGGGCGTGGCCGTGCTGACCCTGCCCGGGGACGTCGGTGGGCTCGACCTGCCCAAGCACACGTCGGTGCCCGCCTTCGTGGACGCGCCTCCGGGCAACGCGCCTGACCCCGCGGTGACCGCGGAGGCGGCCGCTTTGCTGAACAGGGCGGGAAAGGTGACCCTCCTCGTCGGGCAGGGCGCACGTGAGGCGCGCGAGGAGGTCCTGCAGCTCGCTGAACGGTTGGCGGCGCCGATGGTGCTGACGCTCAAGGCCAAGGAGGGTCTCGAGCGTGACAACGACTTCGAGATCGGCCAGTCCGGGTTGATCGGGAACCACGCCACCGCGAAGGCGTTCGGCGACTGTGACGTGCTCTTCCTCGTGGGCACCGACTTCCCCTATCGGGAGTTCCTGCCCACCGGGAAGACGGTGATCCAGCTCGACTCCCGCGGGACCCACATCGGTCGGCGTACGCCGGTCGACCTCGCCGTCGTCAGCGACGCGAAGCTCGGACTCCAGGCGCTGCTGCCACTGTTGGAAGGAAAGCCCGACCTCGGCCACCTCGAGGACGCACGCAAGAGCTACGCGAAGTGGCGGGAGCGGCAGGTGCAGTTCACCGACCCGGCGTACGAGCACAAGCCCAAGGGGTTCCTGCGCCGCAAGGTCGACAACCCGGAGGGTCGGATCAGGCCGGAGCTGCTCGCGGCCTCGATCGACCGGCATGCATCGCAGGATGCCATCTTCACCACGGACACGGGCATGGCCACGGTCTGGCTCTCCCGGTTCGTCAGGATGACCGGTGAGCGGCGCCTGATCGGTTCGTTCAACCTCGGCTCGATGGCCAACGCGATGCCGCAGGCCCTGGGCGCCAGTGCGCTGGACCGGCAGCGTCAGGTGGTGGCGTTCTGCGGTGACGGCGGCCTCTCAATGCTGATGGGCGACCTGATCACCGCCGTGTCCTATGACCTGCCGGTCAAGCTCATGGTCTTCAACAACGGCCGACTGGGCATGGTGAAGCTGGAGATGGAGCAGGTCGGCCTGCCGGAGTTCGGCACGGTGCTCCACAACCCCGACTTCAGCCACGTGGCGCAGGCGGTGGGCATGCGCGGCATCCGCGTGGAGAACGCCCACGACGTCGACGGCGCCGTCCAGGAGGCCTTGGCCCACGACGGACCGGTGCTGCTCGACGTGGTCACCAATCCCGACGAGATCGCGATCCCGCCCACGCCCACGCTCGAGCAGGGGTGGGGCTTCGCGATCGCGAAGAGCCGGGAGTTCATCGACAGCGCCGAGTGATTCGGCTGGCTCGCGAGAGGTCGCTAGGTTGGCGGGATGTTGCCCGAGCACCTCGACCTGATGCACTCCTGCGGACGCCCCAGCCTCACCCCCGACGGCACCCTCGCCGTGGTGGCGGTGGTCCGTCCTGACCTGGACTCCGACAGCTACCGCGGTGGCCTGTGGGTGGTGCCGACGTCGGACGGACCGACTGCTCGGCCGACCGTTCGGCTGACCGTCGGCGATCGTGACCGGGCTCCGGCCGTGAGCCCGGACGGACGTCTGGTCGCGTTCCTCCGTGCGGGCGACGGTACGCCGCCACAGGTGCACGTCACCGGGATCGCCGGGGGAGAGCCGCTGTGCCTGACAGACCACCCGCTCGGCGCGGGGGCCCCGGTCTGGAGCCCCGACGGGACCCGGCTCGCCTACAGCGCACGGGTGCCCGAGACCGGGCGCTACGGCACCGAGGACGCGGACGGCAAGAAGCCTGAGGCCGGGGCCGAGCCCGCTCGACTGGTCACCGAGCTTTCCTACCGTCGCGACGACCTCGGCTACACCCGCGACCGACGTCAGCACCTGTTCGTGCTCGACCTGCCGGACCTCGCCGGCGGTCCCGGCGGCGAGGTTCCTGACCTGCCACTCACGCCTCGCCAGCTCACCACCGGGGACAGCGACGACACCGACCTGGCCTGGAGCCCCGACGGATCGAGGCTCGCGTTCGTCTCGGCGAGGCACGACAGCCGCGAGCACGACCTGCGTTCGGCGGTGCACCTGGTGCCGGCGTCCAGCACCGAGCCCGTGGCCGACCCGCCGGCCGTCGCGACCGGTGATCTTTCCGTCGGTGGCGTCCAGTGGCTGGCTGACGGCCGGCTGGTGCTCTCGGCATCGGACGTCGGGCCGGAGGGTCGCGACTTCGTGGGCCGTCCGGGTCAGCTGTGGGTCACGTCCGGGCCGGCCACCTCTGCCGCCGGTCCCTTGGAAGTCCGCGCGCTGACCGACGAGCAGCACACCAACGTCGAGGGCGGGTCTGCAGATCTCGTCGTGCTGGGCGGCCGGGTCGTTGTTCGCGACGTGCACAGGGGCGCCGTACGCCTGCTGGCAGTGGATCCTGATGCCCCAGAGGGTTCCGACGCGGAGCCGGACGTGCTGCTCGACGGCCGTCTGGTCGTCTCCGCCCACGCTGCCTCCGCGGACGGGTCCACGCTGGTCGCCGCCGTCGCCGACCCGGAGCGTGCCGGTGATCTGGCGGTGATCACCGACGGTGCCCCCCGCTGGCTCACCGACGTCAGTGCGCGGCTGCGCGACGCCGGTGTGCTCCCGCTCCACGAGATCGAGGCGCGTTCCGGTGACGGGCACCCGGTGCACGGTTGGGTGGTTCTGCCCGACCCTGAGGTCCACGGCCCCGGACCGCACCCCGTGCTGCTGAACATCCACGGCGGTCCGTTCTCCTCCTACGACTGGTCGCTCTTCGACGAGGCGCAGATGTACGCCGGGGCCGGCTACGCGGTCGCGATGTGCAACCCGCGCGGCTCCGCCGGCTACGGCTTCGAGCACGGACGCGCGATCCGGGAGTCGCTGGGCAGCCTCGACGCCGACGACGTGCTGGCCTTCCTCGACCACGTGCTCGCACAAGTCGACCTGCCGGTGGACGTCGAGCGGGTCGGGGTGATGGGCGGCTCCTACGGCGGCTACATGACCGCCCTGCTGACCACGCGCACCAAGCGGTTCGCCGCTGCGGTGGTCGAGCGCGGCTACCTCGACGCGATCTCGTTCGTGGGCTCCTCCGACATCGGCTGGTTCTTCCCCGAGGGGTACCACGGCACGGCCGAGGCGATGGCCGCCCAGAGCCCGATGACCCACGTCGCCGACGTCACGACGGCGACGTTGGTGATCCACTCCGAGACCGACTGGCGCACCCCGGTCGAGCAGGGACAGCGCTGGTTCACCGCCCTGAAGTCGCAAGGCGTGCACGCCGAGCTGCTGCTGTTCCCCGCTGAGGGTCACGAACTGAGCCGCAGCGGGCGCCCGCGGCATCGCCAGCAGCGGTTCGAGCACATCCTGGGTTGGTGGGGCGAGCACCTCCCGCTGGGCTGAGCCTCCGCCTCGGTTCGGTTCGGCAGCGCACCCGTGGGAAGATGGGCGTTCGCCCGAACCCGAGTCCGAGTCGCCCCGATCGAGAGCAGTCTGTGTCCCTGAACCCCGCCGCGCCCCTGCCGGGCAGGACCGATCCCGCGATCATCCGGAACTTCTGCATCATCGCCCACATCGACCACGGCAAGTCGACGCTGGCCGACCGGATGCTCCAGCTGACCGGTGTCGTGGACGCACGCGCTGCGCGAGCGCAGTACCTCGACCGGATGGACATCGAGCGCGAGCGCGGCATCACCATCAAGAGCCAGGCGGTCCGGATGCCGTGGACCGTGAAGCCGGACAACGATGCTGGTGCCGAGCCGGGCACCTATGTCCTGAACATGATCGACACCCCCGGACACGTCGACTTCACCTACGAGGTCTCGCGCTCGCTCGAGGCCTGCGAGGCCGCCGTACTCCTCGTGGACGCTGCGCAGGGGATCGAGGCCCAGACCCTGGCGAACCTCTACCTCGCACTCGGCGCCGACCTGCACGTGATCCCGGTGCTCAACAAGATCGACCTGCCCAACGCCCAGCCCGAGAAGTACGCCGCCGAGCTGGCCGGCATCATCGGCTGTGACCCCAGCGACGTGCTCCACGTCTCCGCGAAGACCGGCATGGGTGTCGAGCACCTGCTCAACGAGATCGTGGCCCAGACGCCCGGCCCCACGGGTGACCCGGACGCGCCGCCGCGTGCCCTGATCTTCGACTCCGTCTACGACACCTACCGCGGCGTGGTCACCTACGTGCGAGTGATCGACGGCAAGCTCAGCCACCGCGACCGGATCAAGATGATGTCCAACGGCGCGGTCCACGAGATGCTCGAGGTCGGCGTGATCAGCCCCGAGCCCGTCAAGGCCGGGGACCTCGGTGTGGGTGAGGTCGGCTACCTGATCACCGGGGTCAAGGACGTGCGGCTCTCTCGGGTCGGTGACACCGTGACCAGCCAGCACCACGGTGCGACCACGCCGCTCGGCGGCTACAAGCACCCCAACCCGATGGTCTACTCCGGCCTCTACCCGATCGACGGCGACGACTACCCGACGCTGCGCGACGCGCTGGAGCGACTCCAGCTCAACGACGCGGCGCTCGCCTACGAGCCCGAGACGTCTGGCGCGCTCGGCTTCGGCTTCCGGTGCGGGTTTCTCGGGCTGCTGCACATGGAGATCGTTCGTGAGCGGCTCGAGCGTGAGTTCAACCTCGAGCTGATCAGCACGGCGCCCAACGTGGTCTACAGCGTGCTCATGGAGGACGGCACCGAACAGGTGGTCACCAACCCCAGCGAGTACCCCAACAACGGCAAGATCGCGGAGGTCCGGGAGCCGGTCGTGAGGGCGACGATCCTGAGCCCCAAGGACTACATCGGCGTGATCATGGAGCTGTGCCAGTCCAAGCGCGGCCAGCTCGACGGGATGGACTACATCTCCGAGGAGCGCGTTGAGATGCGCTACACCCTGCCGATGGGTGAGATCGTCTTCGACTTCTTCGACCAGCTGAAGTCGAAGACCAAGGGCTATGCCTCCCTCGACTACGAGCCCACCGGTGAGCAGGCCGCCGACCTGGTCAAGGTCGACATCCTGCTCCAGGGCGAGACCGTGGATGCCTTCAGTGCGATCGTGCACCGTGACGCGGCCTACGCCTACGGCGTGATGCTCGCCGGCAAGCTGCGTGAGCTGATCCCACGCCAGCAGTTCGAGGTGCCGATCCAGGCTGCCATCGGTGCGCGCGTGATCGCCCGGGAGACGATCCGTGCGATCCGCAAGGACGTGCTCGCCAAGTGCTACGGCGGCGACATCACCCGCAAGCGCAAGCTGCTGGAGAAGCAGAAGGAGGGCAAGAAGCGGATGAAGATGGTGGGACGCGTCGAGGTCCCCCAGGAAGCCTTCATCGCCGCGCTCTCCACCAGCGGCCCTCCCGGCGACAAGCCCAAGAAGTAGCGCTCAGCCGGCCTCCCGGCTCACCGCGACCCCGGTGACAGTGATGCCCAGCGCAGCCTCGAGCGCAGCCACGGGCTCCTCGAGCTCGGCCTTGCGGGGTCGACGGGTCCCGGAGAACCACGTCACCTCCAGGGGCCGTCGCCGAGCCGAGCCGGTGGCGCGCCAGTAGCCCGTGATCCGGCCGTCCACCAGCAGTGGTGGGAGGACCAGTCCGTTCTTGCCGTTCCACAACACGGCGTGGTGCTCAGCGGAGACGAACCGGGCCCGGGCTGCCGGGTGGTAGGCGCACATCAGGGCGTCGAACTCCGGCAGCAGGCGTACGCCGGAAAGCTCGAGTGGCGCCGGTGCGTCGGGCAGGTCGACGTACTCCTTGCCGTCAGGGCCGGTGACCGCAGCGAGGTCGAGCCGGGCCAGGACCTCATCGACCGCGGTCACGGTGAGTCCGGCCCACCACGCGAGGTCCAGTCGGCTCGCCGGTCCGTGGACCATCAGATGCATGCGGACGAGGTCGTCGAGCACGAACGGGTCGGCCAACCGGGCAGTGCGGTCGCCGAGGAGCGCCATGGCCGTGTGGTATTCCGCAGCGCCCTGCCCCGACCAATCACCCTTTCGCGGCCTGCGGACCAGTCCGCCGTGGCCGAAGCCGAGGTAGCGGGCAACGGTGTCGCTCAGCCGTTTGGAGGTGGTTTCCTCGCCGTGCTCTGCCAGCCACACGAGCAGGTGTGCGTATAGCTCGTCGGGGGTGCGCCAGTCCTCGCGAGCGAACTCCTCGATCCCGGACCAGACGGCTTCCAGGGACGTGTGAGCCAGGCGAAGGGTGCGCTCCCAGACCCGGCGATTGCCGGCACGAGTAGCTGCTTCGAGCAGCACATGGTGGTCAGGAACGGTGGTGTGCACGGTGCCGCGGATGACGCTGCCGCGGACGATCCCGAACGTCTCGTAGGCGTCGGTGATCGCGGCGTGGGTGACTCCGGGCAATCGGGCAGCCAGGCCGAGGAAGGGCGACCGGGCGGTCTGGGACTGGATCGGTCCGATCCGGCGCACGGCCTCGGCCACGTCGCCCGCGGATCGCCCGGCCATCTCCGGGAACTGCCGGGCGAGGGCAACGCCAGCCAGCTCATCCCAGGTCGTCGAACTCATGCGGGCAACCTAGTTCGCCGTACCGACAGCGCGTCGTGCCGACAGTGCGGCGTACCGACAGCGCGTCAGTCGGAGCGGCAGCTGCCGTCGGTGCAGCGGACCCGGTTGCGGGAGATCGTGGCGGCCAGGCCGAGCGCCCAGCAGGTGGGGCAGCCCCGCCACGCGAGGACGCCGGGCACCGCGAGGAGCAGTGCCCACGGGTTGGACCCGGCGTAGGCGAAGGCCGCCACGACCAGCGCCAGGCCGATCACGCCGCGAACGACGTGCTCGGTGACCGAGCCGCTCGCGAACAGGTCGGCCACGGGGTCCTCAGCCTCGACGCTCGGCGCTGCGGGGCGCGCGATGGTCGGAGAGGTCGTGGGCATGGTCCGAGGCTACCGAGCAGGGTGGAATCATCGGGGCGTGACCTTCCCCAGCCTGCCCGACGGCGTGCTGGGCATGGCCAGGCGTGGACCGCAGTGGGCGCGCTGGGTCGAGACCTTGCCTGCGTTGGTCGCGGAACTGCTGGGGGAGTGGCAGCTTCGCGCCGACGGCGAGATGATGCACGGCTACGTCGCCTTGGTGGTGCCGGTCCGCACGACCACCGACCGTCCCGCTGTGCTCAAGGTCGCCTTTCCCGACGACGAGGGCGCGCACGAGCACCTCGCGCTCCAGCACTGGCACGGTCGCGGGGCCGTGCAGCTGTTGCGGGCCGACCCGCACCGTCGCGCGATGCTGCTCGAGCGGCTGCACCAGGAGTGCTTGACCGAGCTCGACGACGTCGAGGCCTGCGAGGTGGTGGCCTCGCTGTACAGCCAGCTGCACGTGCCGGCGTTGCCACAGCTGCGCTCCTTGACGGCGTACGTCGAACGCCGGAGCGCCGAGCTGAGCAACCTGCCTCGCAGTGCGCCGCTGCCACGACGGCTGGTCGAGCAGGCCCTGTCGCTTGCGGGTGATCTGGCACGGGACGAGGCCAGCGTCGGCACGATGATCCACGGCGACCTGCACTACGAGAACGTCCTGGCGGCTGATCGTCAGCCCTGGCTGGCGATCGACCCCAAGCCGGTCAGTGGCGATCCGCACTACGAGCCGGCGCCGATGCTGTGGAACCGGTTCGAGGAGCTCACCGCTGGCGCCCGGTTCTCGAGCGTCCGGGACGGGATCCGGCGCCGTTTCCACACCCTGGTGGACGCAGCCGAGCTCGACGAGGAACGTGCGCGCGACTGGGTCGTGGTCCGGATGATGCACAACGCGATGGCGCGTCTCGGCCAGACGGTGGACGGCGAGACGGTCGGTGCGAGCGATGGCCACCTGACGAGGTGCATCACGATCGCCAAGGCGGTCCAGGACTAGGGATCCTGCCTGAGGCTGAGAGGATCTGCGCATGGGAGAGGTGATCTCGGTCAATGTCGGGGCCGTGCGCGAGGCTGCTTGGGCGGGGATCGGGCGGACCGCAATGGACAAGCAACCGGTCCCAGGACCCGTTGAGGTCGGCCGCCTCGGCCTTCAGGGGGATGACATCGGTGACAAGGTGCATCACGGGGGCCCTGACCAGGCGGTCTATGCCTTCGCCCGTGAGGAGCTCGACTGGTGGGAGGGCGAGCTCGGGCGGGAGATCCGCAACGGTCAGTTCGCCGAGAACCTGACGACGAGCGGCATCGACGTCGACGGGGCCGAGGTGGGGGAGCGGTGGCGGATCGGCACTGCACTGTTCGAGGTGGCGATGGTTCGGATTCCCTGCAACGACTTCAAGAGCTGGCAGCGGCTCAACGGCTACGACGATCGGACCTGGGTCAAGCGGTTCTCCCGACGCGCGCGTCCTGGCCCCTACCTGCGGGTGCTCACCGAGGGTCAGGTCGAGGCGGGGGACGAGATCGTCGTCGTGCGTCAACCCGGGCACGGTGTCACGGTGAGCACGATGTTCCAGGCCTTGACCACGGAGCCGGCGCTGCTTGTCGGCCTTCTCCGCGTCGAGGATCTGGCGCGAGAGGCACGGCGACGAGTCGAGGTCTACGCAAACAACCAAAAAGCATATGAGACATATCAGTAGTTGACTCATCGCAATCGATACATGAAGTTGGTGTTTCGGGACTTGATGTCTACAGCATCGTCGTGCCCGCCGCCGACTCCATGCCATCAGTACGGCCCTCGGCACCGGCGGCGCAGGTGGGACGGGTGAAACGGGTGGTGGTGGCAACGACGGTGTTCCGGCGCCGGGCGTAGACAAAGGTCACCATTTGGTGACAAGCCGTCACTCGTCGTGCTCAGCAGGTGACCTGGGCGAACCGACCCGCGCTGTGTGATCTAGGTTACTCCTAAGTCACTGACCCGGTCCTGCCCCGGCCCGGGTCTCCCCCGTATGAGCCAGGAGCATTCATGTCGCCCGTGAACACCGATACCTCCTTCATCGAGAACCGCTCGCCCAATGTGGCCAAGCAGTTCTGTGACCGGGTGGCCAAGAGCCCCACGCTGGAGGCCTACCGCTATCCCGCAGGCGACGGCGAGCCGTGGACCTCGCTGACCTGGCAGGAGACCGGCGACAAGGTCGAGAAGCTGGCTGCTGGGCTGCTCTCGCTCGGCATCACCTCTGAGCAGCGCGTCGGCATCGCCGCGAACACCCGGGTGGAGTGGATCCTCGCCGACCTCGCCGTGATGTGCGCGGGCGCAGCCACCACGACCGTCTACCCCTCGACCATGGCCGAGGACGTCGCCTACATCGTCTCGGACTCCGAGTGCCACGTCGTCTTCGCCGAGGACGCCGAACAGGTCGCCAAGCTCAAGGACAACAAGTCCCAGCTGCCGCACCTCGAGAAGGTCGTGGTGATCGACGGCGCGGGCGATGGCGACTGGGTGATGACCTTCGACGAGCTCTCCGCCCTCGGCGAGAAGCTCCTGGGCGAGAACCCCAACGCGGTCACCGAGGCGACCGATGCGATCGAGCCGGAGAACCTGGCCACCTTGATCTACACCTCCGGCACCACCGGTCGGCCCAAGGGCGTCCGGCTGCGGCACTCCTCGTGGACCTACGAGGGCGCGGCGATCCAGGCCCAGCAGATCCTCGACGAGAGCGACCTCCAGTTCCTGTGGCTGCCGATGGCGCACTCCTTCGGCAAGGTGCTGCTCTCCACCCAGCTCGCCTGCGGGTTCGCCACCGCGGTGGACGGCCGGGTCGACAAGATCATCGACAACCTGGCAATCGTCAAGCCGACCTTCATGGGTGCGGCCCCGCGCATCTTCGAGAAGGCGCACGCGCGCATCGTCACGATGCAGGCCGCCGAGGGTGGCGCCAAGGAGAAGCTCTTCCTCAAGGCCTTCGAGGTGGGCAAGAAGGTCGATGCGCTCAAGCGCGAGGGTAAGCCGGTTCCGCTGCCGATGAAGGTGCAGCACGCACTCTTCGACAAGCTGGTCTTCTCCAAGGTGCGTGACCGCTTCGGTGGACGCGTGCGCTTCTTCATCTCCGGTGCGGCTGCGCTCAACCAGGAGATCGCCGAGTGGTTCCACGCCGCCGGCATCGTGATCCTGGAGGGCTACGGGCTGACCGAGTCGTCCGCCGGGTCGTTCGTCAACCACCCGAACGACTACAAGTTCGGCACCGTCGGGCCGGTCTTCCCCGGCAGCCGGGTGCGCCTCGGGGAGGGCGACGAGATCCAGATCTCTGGCCCCGGCATCATGGACGGCTACCACAACATGCCGGAGGCGACCGCCGAGACCCTCACCGAGGACGGCTGGCTCCGCACCGGCGACAAGGGTGCGCTCGACTCCGATGGCTACCTGACCATCACCGGTCGGATCAAGGAGCTCTTCAAGACCTCGGGCGGCAAGTACATCGCCCCTCCGGCCATCGAGGCCAAGTTCAAGGCGGTCTGCCCCTACGCCAGCCAGTTCATGGTCTTCGGTGCTGGGCGCAACTACTGCGTCGCGCTGGTCACCCTGGATCCCGACGCGATCGTCGGCTGGGCAGAGAGCAACGGCCTGGGGGGCAAGGAGTACGCCGAGATCGTGGCCGCCCCGCAGACCAAGGAGATGGTCGGCGGCTATGTCGAGAAGCTGAACGCCCAGCTGAACCGCTGGGAGACGGTCAAGAAGTTCGAGCTCCTCGACCACGACCTCTCGGTCGAGTCGGGCGAGCTGACCCCCTCGATGAAGGTCAAGCGCAAGGTCGTGGAGCAGAACTACGTCGACCAGATCACCAGCCTCTACGCCTGAGGCTCGCGTCCGGGGGCCTCCGGGTAGGGCTGGAGGATCGAGAACAGCAGGTACGTACGACGTGGGTCGTCCTGCCCACGGGTGCGGTCGGCCCAGGAGGTGACGACCTCGTCGAGCTCGGCCGCCATCGCCCGCGCCTCGTCCC
>JBDSBU010000095.1:0-18947 GCA_039921445.1 Marmoricola sp.
CGTCCTCGACCTCTTCCTCGGTGAAGTGCAGCGCCCCGTCGGGGAAGTGCCCGCAGAAGATGATCATGTAGGACCACAGGTTGCGGCTCAGGTTGGCCAGGGCGTTGGCCTTGGCGGTCTGCACGAAGGCAGGCCCGGCCAGTGCCGGGAAGAGGATGTAGTCCTTGGCGAACTGACGGCTGACCTTGCGCCCGATCTGACGGAGCTGCTTCTTCATCAGCTTGGGATCCTTCTCGCCCTTGCGGATCGCCTCGAGGTCGAGGTCGTGCAGGGCGACTCCCCACTGGAACAGCGCGGCAAGCATGGCGTTGTAGACCGGCTGACCGAGGTTGTGCGGGTGCCAACGCTGCTCACGGGCCATCCGCAGGATGCCGTAGCCGATGTCGTTGTCGAAGCCGAGCACGTTGGTGAACTGGTGGTGGACGTAGTTGTGGGAGTGCTTCCACTGCTCTGCGGGCTGGGCGGTGTCCCAGTCCCAGGTGCTGGAGTGGATCTCCGGGTCGTTCATCCAGTCCCACTGGCCGTGCATGACGTTGTGGCCGATCTCCATGTTCTCCAAGATCTTGGCCACGCCGACCATCGCGGCGCCGGCGAAGAACGCCGGCTTGTACTTGCTGGCGAACAGGGTGAGACGGCCGGCAACGAGCAGCCTGCGCTGGATGGTGATCATCCGGTTGATGTAGGCCGCGTCGTCGGCGCCGCGAGACTCCTCGATGTCGGCGCGGATGGCGTCGAGCTCGCGGCCGAACTCCTCGACCTCCTCGGGCGAGAGGTGGGTGTATTCCTTGACGTCTGCGATGGCCATGGGACTCCTTGCTGATTTGCTGATTTGCTGGTTGCGTTGATTCAGATGTCGAGCTTGCAGTCACCGGCTGCTGCAGTGACGCAGGTCTGGATGCGTTCGTTGTGTCCTGAGATCTCCTCGCCGCTGCGCAGGTCGCGGACCGCGCCCTCGACGAGAGTCAACGTGCAGGTGTGACAGATGCCCATCCGGCAGCCGTAGGGCATCCCGATCCCCGCCTGCTCCCCTGCTTCTAGGATGGTGGTGGCCCCGTCGGCCTCCTGGGTCTTGCCCGAGTTGGTGAAGGTGATCGTGCCGCCCTCACCACCCTCCCCACCGAGCTCGAGGGTGAACCGCTCGAGGTGCAGCGCGTCCTCGAGGTCGGCGTCGGCCCAGTGCTCCTCGCAGGCGTCGAGCATCGGTGCCGGGCCACAGGCCCAGGTCTCACGCTCGCGCCAGTCGGGGCAGACCCGGTCGAGGTCGGCCATCTCCAGGATGCCGTCAGTGTCGGTGTGCTGCTCGTGCAGCCGCACGTGCTCGTAGCGTTCGCCGATCTGGATCAGCTCGTCGCGGAAGATCATCCGCTCCTGGGTCGGCGAGCTGTAGGCCAGCACCACGTCGGGCATGGAGCCTCGGCGGTCCAGCGTCCGCATCATCGCCATCACCGGGGTGATCCCACTGCCGGCGACCAGGAAGAGGATCTTCGGCGGCGGCGGCTCGGGAAGGGTGAAGTCACCGTTGGGCAGGGCCAGCCGGACGATCGTGCCCGGCTCCAGGCCGGAGACCAGGTGTTGGGAGAGAAAGCCCTCCGGCATCGCCCGGACCGTGATCGAGATCGTGCGGCCAGATCGCTGCGGCGGGGAGGAGACCGAGTAGGAGCGCCAGTGGTACTTGCCGCCGACCTGGATCCCGATCCCGACGTACTGCCCGGGGCTGTGGTTGTAGCGCCATCCCCAGCCCGGTCGGATCACGAGCGTGGCCGCGTCCTCGGTCTCGGGGATCACCTTCTCGATGCGGCCGCGCAGCTCCCGCGCGCTCCACAGCGGGTTAACCAGGGAGAGGTAGTCGTCGGGGTGCAACGGGGTGGTCAGCCGAGCGCCCACTCGTCGAACGCTGTCCCAGCTGACCTTCTGCGCACTCATGCCTGGCGACTCCCGGAGTTCTCGTGACGGCGAACCCTGAGTGAACAGGTGTGCACTAGACCGTGTCAATACCTGGGGCCGACGAACTTGTGCTCTCCATTATCTTTGGCCCCATGGACTACAAGGTCACCAAGAGCGACGCCGAATGGCGCGAGGAACTCTCCACGGAGGAGTTCCAGGTGCTGCGCAACGCCGGCACCGAAGCCCCCTTCGTCGGGGAGTACACCGACACCAAGACCGAGGGTGTCTACACCTGCCGGGCCTGCGATGCGGAGCTGTTCCGCTCCGAGACGAAGTTCGACTCCCACTGCGGCTGGCCCTCGTTCTACGCCCCCCTGGCCGAGGAGCGGGTGGAGTACATCGAGGACCGTTCGTTCGGCAGTGTCCGCACCGAGGTGCGTTGCGCGAACTGCGGCTCCCACCTCGGACACGTCTTCGAGGGCGAGGGCTACGGCACCCCCACCGACCAGCGCTACTGCATCAACTCGGTCTCGATGCGGCTCTCCGCGGCCGAATAGCGCCTGGCGTCAGGGCACCGGCAATCAGGGAAGGGCGCTGACCAGCTCGGTCGGCGTACGCCGGCGCCCGGTGTAGAACGGGACCTCCTCGCGGACGTGCCTGCGAGTCTCGGAGCCGCGCAGGTGCCGCATCAGGTCGACGATCCGGTGCAGCTCGTCGGCCTCGAAGGCGAGGATCCACTCGTAGTCGCCGAGCGAGAAGCTGGCAACGGTGTTCGCCCGCACGTCGGGGTAGTCGCGCGCCATCTTGCCGTGCTCGGCGAGCAGACGGCGGCGCTCCGCGTCCTCGAGGAGGTACCACTCATAGGACCGCACGAACGGGTAGACGCTGACGTAGTCATGGGCGGTCTCGTCTGCGAGGAACGCCGGGACGTGGCTCTTGTTGAACTCCGCGGGACGGTGCAGCGCGACCTGTGACCACACCGGGACGAGCCGACGACCGAAGGCGGTGCGTCGCAGCCGCTGGTAGGCGTCCTGGAGCTCCTCGACGGTCTCCGCGTGCCACCACACCATCACGTCGGCATCGGCGCGCATCCCGCTGAGGTCGTAGAGTCCGCGCACGATCACGTCGTCGGCGTCGAGCTTGGCGAACAGCTCCTCGACCTCACCTGCCTCGGCAGCTCGGTCGGACTCCTCGCCGAGCAGGTCCCGGAGGCTGAACACCGACCACATCGTGTAGCGGATGACGTTGTTGAGGTCGCGAGCCTTCTTCACGGGGGTGCGGGTCATGCCCCCAGTCTGACAACCGGGCCATGGACCAGGCGCTGTGGGTTGAACATCTGCGACGTCTCGGCGGGTTTTGGCGTTTCATTTGCGACGTCTCGGCGGGTTATGGACGTTTCATTTGCGACGCCTCGGCGAGGATCTTGGCGACGGCGCGCTCGGCGGCGTTGATGCAGGCCGGGATCCCCAGCCCGTCGTACGCCGACCCGCAGACCGCGAGTCCGGGGAGGTACTCGAGCTCCTCGCGGACACTGGCCACCCGATCGAGGTGGCCCACTGCATACTGCGGCAGCGCGCCGCCCCACCGCTGGACATGGCTGTCGACCGGCCGCACGGAGAGCCCGATCGCGTCGACGAGATCACCGACGGCGATCTCGACCAGCTCCTCGTCGGTGCGCTGGAGCGCCTGCTCCTCGCGGTGACGGCCCAGCGAGCAGCGGATCAGCACCACGCCGCCCCCCACGGCCGCGCCCGCCTCGCGCACCCAGTCCCACTTGGCGAAGGAGAAGGTCGCGGCCTTGACGGAGCGGCCGTCGACCGGTGGCACCAGGAAGCCTGATCCGGGCACCTCCGGGAAGGCGTGCGCGGCGAAGGCCAGGGTGACGATCGCCATCGAGGCGTAGTCGATCCGGGCGAGCGTCAGCGCTGCGACCGGTGCGACGTCGCTGAGCAGCCGAGCGGTCGCGGTGGCCGGTGTGGCCAGGATGACCGCGTCGAACTGCAGGATCTCGGGGTCGTGGGTCGAGCCCACGACGAGGTTCCAGCCACCCCCGGGGCGGCGAGCCAGATCGCGCACGGTGGCGCCGGTGCGGACCTGGGCACCCGACGCCTTCGCCAACGCCTCGGGAAGTCTGCCGACCCCACCACGCAGGCCGGCAAAGACCGGCACCGGTGGCTGGTTCGGGTCGGGCAAGGGCGTGGCCGCCGCTGCCGCCCGGGTCAGCGAACGATCGCGCTGCAGCAGGGCGACGACCTGTGGCACGGCGGCACGTGCGGAGATCTCACGCGCGTGGCCGGCGTACACCCCACCGAGGAGCGGTTCGACCAGACGGTCCACGACCTCCTTGCCGAGGCGTTCCTCGACCAGGTCGCCCACGCTGATGTCGCTCTCACCGAGCTCGGTTGCCGGGAGGACGGCGTCCAGCGCGGCCCGGGCAAGGCCTCGCGCCGAGATCACGCCGTCCAGGGCGCGCAGGTCGAGCGGGACACCCATCATCGTGCGCGGCATCGGCGCCAACCGGCCACGCGTCCACAGGTTGGCCGTCGTCGTCGCCGGGTGCACCAGGTCAGCCCCCAGGCCGATCTCCTCGACCAGATCCACGGCCTCGCGCCGTCGGTGGAGCATCGCCTCGGCACCCACGTCGACCACCACGCCCCCCACCTCGACCCGGTGCAGGCTGCCACCGATGCGAGGTCCCGCCTCCAGGACGGTGATCTCGGCGTCGGGGCGCTCGACGCTCAGCCGGTGGGCGGCCGCAAGGCCCGAGACGCCACCGCCGACGACTGCGACTCGCAGGGGCGGCAGGTTCTCAGGCACCCGCCCAGCGTGGCACACGCGGACTCGTCGAGAACTGGCGGGAACCGAGCGCTCGGCGAATGCGTCACATGCCCATGACTTCGATGCGCGGGCCGCGTGTGGCCACCTTCCTGCTGGTGCCCCTCCTGCTCGTCCCGGCCGCGTGCGGCGTTGGCGCAAGCAGCGACTCCGGCGGCAGCTCGGCCGAGCCGATGAGCGCGCAGAAGGACGCAATGGGCTCCAGGACCGGGCTGGGGGTTGCCGAGGACGGCACCACCGCCTCGAAGGCGGGTGCAGACCGGGCGGCCCCCACTGCCCCGCTCTCCCGGGCCGTGATCTCCACCGGGGAGATCTCGCTGCACGGCAAGTCCGTGGCCGAGATGCGAGCCGACGTGCTGCGCCTGGTGACCGTCTGGAAGGGCACGGTCGCGGACGAGCAGACCGACACCGACCGCCGCGGCCAGCCGAGGGATTCCTCGTTGACCCTGCGGGTGCCGAGCTCCGGGTTCTCCGAGGCGATGGCCAGCCTCGCGGACCTCGGCACGCTGGACCACCAGAGCCGCAAGTCCGAGGACGTCACCACCGAGGTGATCGACAACGACGCTCGCGTCCGGGCCGCCGAGCGCAGCATCCGCCAGATCGAGCTCCTGCTCTCGAAGGCGGAGAAGATCGGCGACATCATCGTGATCGAGTCCAACCTCGCTCAGCGTCAGGCGGACCTGGACTCCTTGAAGTCGCAGCAGGCCTACCTCGCCGACCAGACCTCGATGAGCACGATCAGCGTCTACCTGACCCGGACCGACTCGGTCGCCGGCGAGCGTGACGCTCGCGGATTCCTTGCCGGGCTGCGAGATGGCTGGACGGCGCTGAAGTCGGCCACGATCTCGATCACCACGGCGCTCGGCGCGGTCCTGCCCTTCGGCGCAACACTGGCCCTGGTCGGCGTACCCGTGTGGATGCTGGTACGTCGCCGCCGCCAGCCTGCTCCTCCCCCGGCAGCTGCCGAGGCCTGAGGTCGACCGGGACAACGGCGGGTGGGCACGCGCCCCGCCTCTGTCACGCCCCGCCTCTGTCACGCGCCCCGCCTCTGTCACGCCCTGCCTCTGGAGCAAATCCTCATCCGACGTCGCCTCCGGCGAAATGGTCCTGTCTCGCCCTAACCTGCACACATGACCAACAGCCCTGAGGCGCGAGTCGTCGCCTCCTTCACCTTCATCGTCGCGTTGCTCCTCGGCGCCTGGGGTTCGCTCGACGCCGTCGTCGGCGGATCCTCCCTGCTGCCGGCGCAACCCGAGCTCGGCCGCCTGATCATCGCGTTGGTGCCGTTCGTCGCGACCGTGGTGGCGCTCTTGGCCGCCAACGCAGCCGAGGCCGCGTGGGCTCGCACGCTGGGCAGTGCAGCCGTGATGCTCGGCGTCCTGAGCAGCCTCGGTGCGGTGCTCTACTTCCTGGCCAACACCTAGGCCCCTGCGTCGATCGGTCGGGAGTGGATGCTCAGCCGTCGGGTGGCGAGACTTCGCTCCTACGGCTGACTGCCCGGGGTGGTCGGAACTCGAACGTCCCGGGTGCTGCGGTGCGGATCTCCCAGGGTTCGGCGTGGATCAGGCGGCGCGCACGTCGACGCGACGCCCCGCACGTCAGCCCACGTCGTCGACGAGCGAGAGGCATGGGAGCCCCAACGCCTGTCGGCCGCGACCACAAGAACGATCAGTTCGCCCTCGCGCGGGCCACGGTGACGCTTGAGTTGGCTGCTTCGAATCCGAACTGATCGTCCGTCGGGTGCCTTGCTGAGTTCTGGGCGGACTGCCCCAGGCTCAGCGAGCCGAGTGCTCGTGCACGAAGCCGGTCAGACGCTTGAGCTGGTCGGGGTCGGTCGAGGGGATCACGCCGTGCCCGAGGTTGAAGATGTGTCCCGGGGCGGCCTTGCCCGCGTCAAGCACCTCGGCGGCGCGTGCGAGCATCACCTCGGTCGGCGCGAACACCAGGGTCGGGTCGAGATTGCCCTGGACCGCCTTGCCGGGCACCCGCTCGATCCCCGCCGACAGCGGCACTCGCCAGTCCACACCGACGACATCGGCGCCGGCGTCGCCCATCAGGTCGAGGATCTCCCCCGTGCCGACGCCGAAGTGGATCCGCGGCACCCCGGTGGCACCGATCCGCTCGAGCACGCGGGTCGAGTAGGGCAGTACGTGCGTTTGGTAGTCGGCTCGGGTCACTGCGCCGGCCCACGAGTCGAAGAGCTGGACGGCCGACGCACCGGCTTCCACCTGCACCTCGAGGTAGGCCGCGGCGATCCCGCCGATCTTGTTCATCAGCGCCTCCCAGATCTCGGGAGCTCCGAACATCAGTGCCTTGGTGCGGGCGTGGTCCTTCGACGGCCCACCCTCCACGAGGTACGACGCCACGGTGAACGGAGCGCCCGCGAAACCGATCAGCGGGGTATCACCGAGCTCACCGACCAGGCTCTGCACGGCCTCGGTGATGAACCAGACGTGCTCTGGCGTGAGGTCGGGGATCGCCTCGACGTCGGCCATCGTGCGCACCGGCTGGGCCACGACCGGGCCGACGCCCGGCTTGATGTCCAGGTCGACACCGACTGCCTTCAGGGGCAGCACGATGTCGGAGAAGAAGATCGCCGCGTCCACGCCGTAGCGCCGAACCGGTTGCATGGTG
Source organism: Marmoricola sp. (assembly GCA_039921445.1). Lineage (GTDB taxonomy): Bacteria > Actinomycetota > Actinomycetes > Propionibacteriales > Nocardioidaceae > Marmoricola. The sequence goes on from JBDSBU010000095.1 coordinate 7,354, forward strand.
ATCTCCACGACCATGTCGGGTCGCATGCAGGACTCGAGCATGCCGGTCCCCTCACGCAGCGCGAGGTACTCCGGCAGGGAGCGCCCCGCCTGACGCATGAACCAGACCGGGGTGTGCGCAACCGGCTCGCTGCGCGCAGCCCGAAGGAAGACGGAGTCGTGCAGCGCGGGGTTGGTGGTGGAGGCAGCTGGCATGGGCCGATCTTCGCAGGTGGGGGCGGCGAGTCGAGTGCCGGGGACGGGCCCCGCGGCCTAACCTGAGGCCATGGCGGCACCTGACCAGCCTCGTATCGAGCCACCCTCGGCTCCCCGGGCATTCCAGCACGCTGTGACGCAGATGCGCCAGGCGAAGTTTCGTCCCGAGCTGTTCGTGGAGGAGATGCCGGCGCCGCAGCGGATCGCGCCGTACGCCTCCGCGCTCTCCGCGGACGTCACCGTCGAGGACGAAGAGGTCGGCTCGGGACGAATCGTGCTCCTGCACGACCCAGCCGGCAACGAGGCCTGGAACGGCACCTTCCGTTGCGTGGCCTACGCCAGGGCCGAGATCGACCCGGAGCTGGTCACCGATCCGATGCTGGCTGGGGTGGGCTGGAGCTGGCTCACCGAGGCACTGACCGCGCACGGTGCGGAGTACGACGCCGCCTCGGGCAGCGTCACCTGCGTGAGCTCCGAGAGCTTCGGCGGAATGGCGGAGGAGCCGGTGACCGCGCAGCTGGAGATCCGCGCCTCCTGGACCCCGTCGGGTGACCTCGGCGCACACGTCGAGGCTTGGGGCGAGCTGCTGTGCACCGCTGTTGGCCTCGAGCCCGTGCCCGAGGGCGTGGCCACGATGCCCAACCGCCGCGGACAACGCGGCCCAGGCTGATGGCGGACGAGAACACCGAGGAACCTTCCCCCCCGAACCCGCAGATCCCCGACCAGGCCGAGCCGACCGACCAAGCCGAGCCACCCCCACCGGAGCCGGCGCCCCTGCTGACGCTGCGCGACGGCCTCTGCGCCGTCACCGAGACCGACCCTGCGCTGCACGAGGTCGTCGATCGCGTCCGATCGGGCACTGGTCCGATCGCACTCGACGCCGAGCGCGCCTCCGGTTACCGCTACTCCCCTCGCGCCTACCTGATCCAGCTGCGTCGCGAGGGCGCTGGCACCGCACTGATCGACCCGATCGCCTTCGACCACCTGCACTCCCTAGACGATGCCTTCGGCGGTGCGGAGTGGATCCTGCACGCCGCCAGCCAGGACCTGCCCTGCCTGCGCGAGCTCGGCCTGGTGCCCACTCGGTTGTTCGACACCGAGCTCGCGGCCAGGCTGCTCGGCTACCCAAGGGTCGGGCTCGCCACCTTGGTGGAGGTGATCATGGGCAGCTCGATGCGCAAGGAGCACTCCGCAGTCGACTGGTCGCGCCGCCCCCTCCCCCAGCCGTGGCTGGAGTACGCCGCCCTCGACGTCGAAGTCCTCCTGGAGCTGCGTGAGGTGATCGGCGCCCAGCTCGAGGAGAGCGGGAAGGCCGGCTGGGCGGCCGAGGAGTTCCAGCACCTGATCGACCACGTGCCCGCGCCGCGACAGGATCCGTGGCGACGCACCTCAGGCATCCACAAGGTCAAGGGTCGCCGCGCGATCGCGGCCGTTCGCGAGCTCTGGATCACCCGGGACGCCATCGCCCAGGAGCGCGACACCACGCCCGGCCGGTTGATCCCGGACTCTGCGATGACCGCTGCTGCGCACGCCATGCCGACCACCCGGCAGGCGCTGCTCGACACCGAGGGGTTCCACGGCCGAGGCGCCCGCCGCTTCGCAGACCGGTGGTTGCAGGCTCTGGCTGCAGCTCGGGCGTTGCCCGATCATGATCTGCCGCCGGCAACGGTGCGCTCAGATGGCCCGCCCCCGCCCCGGGTGTGGGGCGAGCGTGACCCCGTCGCTGCGGCCAGGTTGGCCAAGGCACGCGAACAGGTCGCCGCCTTCGGCGAGAGCAACTCGGTGCCGGTCGAGAACCTGCTCACCCCCGACTACCTGCGTCGGGTGCTCTGGAAGCCCCCGTCTGCCGATGCCGCCGACATGGAGGACGCCGTGGCCGCCGAGCTGATCGCCTTCGGCGCTCGCGCCTGGCAGGTCGAGATCATGGCCCCGATGTTGGCGGACGCGATCGTGAACCCGGGCTCGCTGCCGCAGGCGCCCTAGTCGGCTCGATCCGGTCGTCCGGTCAGCCCGAGGGCGTTGCCGAGGGCTGCGGGAGTCCCGCCGGGGTGCCCGCGGGGTCGAACAACGGCAACGAGGCCGCATCGATGGCCTTGAGCCGATCGTCAAGAGGCAGGATCACCGGCTGGTAGAACAGGTCGGTCAGCAGGCGCGCGGTCTGGTCGCGCACCGCCGGCCAGGCCTCCGACTCCGGCAGCGGGCGACTACTCCTGAACGCGTTCACGAACACCTCGGGATGGGCGGGCCGCTGGTCGGGCTGGGCGAAGGACTCGCTGTTGGCCGCATCGAGGTTGGCCGGCACGACGTACCCGGTCTCGGCCAAGGTCTGGATCCCACCACCGGAGACGACATCCGCGATGAAGTCGGCGGCCGGGCTCTCGTTCTCGGTCTGCGAGGAGAGGCACAGACCCGTCATCGTTGCCGTCGTGGCACTCGAGGAGACCCTGGGCATGGGCATCACGTCGAAGGCGAGGTCCGGCTGAGCGCGCAGCATTGGCGTCAGGTTCCGGAAGCCCAGGATCATCGCCAGAGAACCCGACTTGAACCGCTCCAGTGCCGAACGCCGCGCCAGCGCCTTCTGGCTGAAGGTAAGGGCAGGGTTCCGCACCACCTCGAGGAGCTTCTCCAAGGCGGCTCGCGAGCTGCCATCCGAGAGGGTCAGGGTGGTCGGGGCGAGCGGGTCGTCAACGATGTCGCCGCCGCCGGACCAGACGAAGGGCGCCACCTGCTCCAGGTCGGGGGCGACGTAAGCCCCACGAACGCCAGGGCTTCGGGCCTGGAGTGCGGCCGTGCCGAACTCCTCCAGGGACCAGCCGTTCTCCTGATCGACCGAGTTGGCGCCGGTAGCCGCGACGGTCGAGAGGTCGATCAGGTCGGTGTTGTAGTAGACGACCAGGGGTGAGACGTCGACCGGCATGCACTGCAGTGCGGAGTCGGCGCTGAAGGCCTCGAGTCCCTTGCGGGCGTAGCCGTCTCCGAAGTCGACGCGTCGCTCCGCGAGAAGCTCGTCGATGCGGCGGACGGCCTTGGCCTTGGTCAGGGTTCCCAGATCGCTCTGGTCGATCAGGAAGACGTCTGGACCCACACCCTTCTCTCGGGAAGCAGCCATCGCGGCGACGGCCTTGTCGTGGGTGTCGTAGCCCTGGACCTTGATGACGGTCTCGGGGTGCGCTGCTGTGAAGTCCGCGGCGATCTTGGTGTACGCCGCGACCACCGGGTCCGGGCCGTAGACGGCGAAGTTCAACGTCACCGGACTGGCCGTGGTCGGTGTAGGTGCAGGAGCCGGCTGCGGGTCGTCAGTGGAGCAACCCGCCACCACGAGCACAGAAGCAAGCAGACCGGCGAGCAACGTCGTGCGGAATCCGCTGCGCGACATCGGCTCTCCTCTCACCACCACCACCAGCACCACCAGCAGGCCCGTCGAGGCGCCAGCCGCAGCGTATCCGGACACGCCGACCAGACCAGACCCGGCACCGTTGCTCGGCGCATGGCAATACGCTGCCGACATGTCCATGACCAGACTCCGCACCAATGTCGCGGGCGGCACCGCCGTCCTCGTCGCCCTCGCCGTCGCCATTTCGGGGTGCTCCGTCACGCGTGACGACGAGCCCGCCGGGCAGGAGGGCACCGCCTCGGCCGAACCCACTGCCACCCCCTCACCGACGGCAACCGTGACGGTGACCGAGAGCGCGACCCCCAGCGAGAGCTCGTCACCGACGGGTCCGGATGCGCAGCTGCTCTCCGCTGCCGAGTTCCCTCAGCTCAACGACTCCTCCCCCTGGACCGAGACCGCGACGAGTGAGGGTGGAACCGAGTCCTTCGGGCTGTGCCAGAAGTTCGATCTGCTCTCGATTGGAGCGACCGGCCTGATCGAACGCAGCCTGGACTCCGGAGGCAGCGGTTCGTCGGCCGCTACCGCGGGCCAACAGGTCGCGGAGTTCGCCGACTCACAGACAGCAGTCAGGGCGATGAAGGTGGTGCGTTCCTGGCACGACGACTGCGCCTCCCGGATCGAGGGAAAGAACGTGAAGGTCCGCGAGATCACGGCTGTCACGCTCAGCGAAGGGACCGGCTGGCACTACCTCGTCAGCTATGTGCGAGGTGGCAAGGGGAACTTCCACTCCCTCGGACTGGTGAGAAACGGCACGCGCCTCACCCTGCTCCGACTCGACCATGCTGGGCAGGACCACAACTACGACCCTGGTCAGGACCCGATGGAGCTGGCTGTGCAGGCTGCAGCAGCCAAGTTGGCCGGCTGAGTCAGACGTGAGTCGATGACCGGTCGAGAACACCACCGCCCGACCTACCCCGGGGCCAAGCACTTCGAGGCCATCGAAGGGGCTGCTGACCCGGCTCAGCTGAGCGAGGCCGCCGATCGTGCAGCCACCGCACTGGTGAGGGGTGCACGCGATCTCGACGACGCCGGCCTCGTGGCCCGGGTCATCCACCTGGCGGACTCCGAAGGCTTGGAGACCCTCGCCGAGCTGTGGTCGGGAGCTGCCGCCGACTCCCTGGCCGGTGCCCTGTGGCGGCTCTACCTCCTCCGCAGCTGGGTGTACGCCGACCCGCTGAGCGCCGCCACCGAGTTCGACCGTGGCCGACGACACGTCCCGGTCGGCGAGGTGGTCTCCGGGGTGGTCGACCCCCCGGGGCCCGACGAGGTCCGGGCCCTGCTCGACGAGGTGCTCGGCGGTGTGGTCGGCGGCGACTTCGCCGACACCCTCTTCCGGGCCTCCGCGTTCGCCCGCGTGGTCGCCGCTGGCCGGGTCCGCTCCGAGAACCCTCCAGGCGCTGAGACGGGCTCGGTCGGTGGTTCGACGTACGCCTCGGACGTGGCGGCCTCGCGACTGGTGACGTTGGCCGACCAGCTCGACCTGGCCGCACGTCTCGAGCTCAGAGGCGACCTGGGATGAGGATCGCCTTGTACAGTGGGCATCGCGCCGGACCGCGGCAGCCCCGGGTCCCACAAATAGCCGCTTCGAGCGGCCACGCGCCGTGAGGCGCTCCCGGTCCGGCGCACCAACTCACCAGCCCAGATCCCATCTCAGATCCCATCTTCGGGGAGGCACCTGATGCGCGTTCCTCGCATCCGTGCCGTCTGGCCGCCGCGAGCCGGCACCGGCTCGTTCCTTCGGCGCGTGGTGCGCGAGGTCGGGAGCCAGCTCAACCGCGAGCTCGGCGCCACCGGAACCGCCACTCCTTCCGGAACCGTCGGACGCGGCCCTCAGCCGACCGCCAGTGGCGACGTCCGGATCGGGTACTCCCCCAACGCCGACGGCCTGCCCGACCCCGGCGAGGTGGTCTGGGCCTGGGTGCCCTATGAGGAGGACGCGACCCAGGGCAAGGATCGCCCCGTGCTGGTGATCGGTGAGGACGGCGACGTCCTGCTAGCACTGCAGCTGACCTCGAAGGACCATGACGTCGACGAGGACCAGGAGCGTCGTTCCGGCCGCGAGTGGATGGACATCGGGACCGGGGCGTGGGACGCCCAACGGCGCCCCAGCGAGGTCCGGCTCAACCGGCTGATCCGCCTGGACCCGGCCGGCGTACGCCGGGAGGGCGCCGCCTTGCCACGGCCGGTCTTCGAGGCCGTCGTCGAGGCCGCGCGCCCCTACCTCTAGCTCGTAGTCGACGAGCCCTGCGGTGAGGAAGTCGCGCGCGACGGTGGGACCACCACCGATCCGGACGTCCTGACCATCGGCAGCTGCGCGGGCGCGGTTCGCCCGGGTCGAGTGCTGAGGTGGTCGCCAGTGCGACCACTCGAGCACTCGACCTCCGTTCGATGTGGGAGACATCAAGCGACGGCGGGTCTCGGATCAGCCCAGCACCTTGCGGATCCTGGCGTCGGAGACCGGTTGGGCAGTTCCGAGCTGCTGGGCCCACAAGCTGACCCGGTACTCCTCCAGCATCCAGCGCACGCGACGCAGCTCGGCACCTGCAGGGCGACCGGGTGGCAGCGCGTCGATGCGGTGCTGCCAGGCCTGCTGCAGGGCATCTACCCTGTCTGCAAGCTGACGATCGCGAGACGGCTCACCGAGACGCTCGACCCGCGCGAGCATCGCGGCCAGGTAGCGGGGGTACTCGCGCAGCGCCGCAGCACCGGCGTCGGCGACGAAGCCGTCGTTGACCAACCGGGCCAGCTGGGCGCGCAGGTCGGTCATCGCCGGCAGCATCGCCATCTCGACACGGCCGTGCAGCGCCTTGTCGACAGGACGCCACGCGGCGAGCACCCGGATCACCTGCTGGAGCACCGCTGCTGCTCGATCGGACAGCTGCTGTCGCGCGGTCGCCACCAGGCTCTCGAAGGACGCCGCATCGCGGACGACCCCGGCCTGGTCGACGAGCTCTCCGGCCGCAGCAACCACGCAGTCCTCGAGCAAGGCGCGCACGCCGGCGTACGGCGAGGCCGCCAGTCCGAGCTTCGCGGTGTTGTCCAGGCTCTCCAGCAGGGTTGCGGTAGGTGAGGGGACAGCGAGCAGCAGCAGCCGACGTACGCCGAGCCGGTGATGGGCCTCCTGCTCGGCGGCCGAGGCCATCACCCGCAGGCCCACGGTCGCGCCCTCGTCGACCAGCGCCGGGTGGCCGCGGACGTCATGACCCGCGCGGGACTGGGTGAAGGACGCCTCGATGTTGCCGAAGGTCCAGCTCGTCTGACCGGTCGCGCCGAGTCCGGACTCCTGGGCCACGGCTGCCATCGCCTTGTCGAAGGACGGCCGCAACGGCTGCTTGAGCGCGTCGAGGTCCTTGCCGGCCGCGACCTCGGCGCCACCGTCATCGAGCACACGGAAGGTCGGTGTCAGGTGGCCAGGGAGCTTGCCGGTGTCCCACGCCTCGTGCGGCACGTGCACCCCCGTGAGCGAACGCAGAAAACGCGAGAGCGCCTCCAACAGTGGCTCCTCGCCCGGAGGAACGGCCGCGAGGAAGCGCCGGGCGACATCGGGCGCCGGCACGAAGTTCACCCGCAGCTGCTTGGGCAACGACCGGATCAGCGCGGTGACCAGCTCGAGCCGCAGACCCGGGACGTTCCAGCTGAAGGGGGCGGGGCCAACGGTGTTCAGGGTTGCCAGCGGCACCTCGATGGTGACGCCGTCGGCCTCGTGACCGGGCTCGAAGTGGTAGCGCAGCGGCAGTGTCAGCGGACCTTCGTGCCACAGGTCGGGAAAGTCGCTGGCCGTGACCTCGTCGGCCCGCTGGTGCACCAACATCTCCGGGTCGAAGGTGAGCAGCTCGGGCCGGTTGCGCCGCTCCTGTTTCCACCAGGTGTCGAAGTGGGCACCCGAGACCACCTCGGGCGGCACCCGATCCTGGTAGAAGTCGAAGAGCGTCTCCTCGTCGACCACGATGTCGTGACGCCGAGCCCGGTGCTCGAGCTCGGCCGCCTCCTCGAGCAGCAGCAGATTGGTCTCGAAGAACTTGTGCCTCGCCCGCCACTCGCCCTGCACCAGGGCATGCCGGATGAACAGCTCGCGCGCCACGTCGGGCTGGTGTCGGCCGAGCGGGACCAGCCGGTCGGCAACCAGCGGTACGCCGTACAGCGTGACCCTCTCGTGGGCGAGCGCGGACTCACGCTTCTTGGACCAGTGCGGCTCCGACCAGGTCCGCTTGACCAGGTCACCGCCGAGCCGCTCCGCCCAGGCCGGGTCGATGGCGGCGTTCTGGCGTCCCCACAGGCGCGAGGTCTCCACGAGCTCCGCCGACATCACCAGGTCGGGCTGGGACTTGAACAGGCCCGACCCGGGAAACACCGCGAAGCGTGCGCCACGAGCTCCGAGGTAGTCGCGCCGGTCGGCGTCGCGCAGCCCGATGTGGGAGAGCAGTCCGGCCAGCAGCGCCTGGTGGATCCGGTCGTCGTCGGGCGCCTCTGCGGCCGGGCCGGTCTTCAACCCGACCTGCTTGGCCACCTGCCGTAGCTGTGACTCGAAGTCCTGCCACTCCCGGATCCGCAGGTAGTTCAGATGCTCCTCGCGACACATCCGCCGGAAGGCACTGGAGCCCATCTCCTGCTGCTGGGCGCGCAGGTGCCGCCACAGGTTGAGCCACGCCATGAAGTCCGAGCGTGGGTCCCGGAACCGTGCGTGCAGCTGATCAGCTCTCGCACGGTGCTCAACGGGCCGTTCGCGCGGGTCCTGGATGGAGAGGGCAGCGGTGATCACCAACACCTCGCGCAGGCACCCGAGCTGGTCCGCCTCCAGGATCATCCGACCCATCCGCGGGTCGATCGGCAGGCGGGCCAGCTTGCGACCGATCCCGGTGAGACGCGGGGCCGCATCGGTTCGGCCGGCCGTCGGCCGCAACGCCCCGAGCTCCTCCAGCAGCTGTACGCCGGCCCGCACCGCCCTGTTGTCGGGTGGGTCGACGAACGGGAACCGCTCGACCTGGCCGAGACCCAACGAGGTCATCTGCAAGATCACGCTCGCCAGCGACGTGCGCAGGATCTCCGGCTCGGTGAACTCCGGGCGTCCCTCGAAGTCCTCCTGGCTGTAGAGCCGGATCGCGACCCCTGCCTCGACCCGACCGCACCGACCGGAGCGCTGCTGTGCCGAGGCCTGGCTGATCGACTCGATGGGGAGCCGCTGGACCTTCGTCCGCGCCGACCACCGGCTGATCCGGGCGACGCCGGTGTCGATCACACCGGTGACCCCTGGCACGGTCAGCGAGGTCTCCGCGACGTTGGTGGACAGCACCACCCGGCGACGGGTGTGGCGCTCGAAGACGCGGTGCTGCTCGGCGGCCGAGAGTCGGGAGAACAGCGGCACGATGTCGAAGCCACCGTGCCGACCGGAGCCGCCGGAGGTCCGCTCGGCCTTGCGCTGGAGCACGTCGGCGGTGTCACGGATCTCGCGCTCGCCTGGCAGGAAGACCAGGATGTCGCCGGCAGTGTCGGCCAGCAGCTCGTCCACGGCGTCCTCGATCGCCTCGGTCTGGTCGCGCTGGACCGGCTCACCCTCCTCGTCCTCGAACGACTCCTCGAGGAGCGGGCGGTAGCGGACGTCGACGGGGTAGGTGCGGCCCGAGACCTCGATGATCGGCGCCGGTCGACCCTGTGCGTCGGCGAAGTGGGCGGCGAACTGCTCAGGGTCGATCGTCGCGGAGGTGATCACCAGCTTCAGGTCGGGGCGCTTGGGCAGCAGCTGCCTGAGGTAGCCCAGGATGAAGTCGATGTTGAGGCTGCGCTCGTGGGCCTCGTCGATGATCAAGGTGTCGTAGCGGGTGAGCATCCGGTCGTGCTGCAGCTCGGCGAGCAGGATCCCGTCGGTCATCACCTTGACCCGGCTCTGCTTCGACGTACGGTCGGTGAACCTGACCTGGTAGCCGACGGTCTCGCCGAGCTCGGTGCCGAGCTCCTCGGCGATCCGTTCCGCCACGCTGCGGGCAGCGATCCGACGTGGCTGGGTGTGTCCGATCATCGCCCCACCCGGAACCGACGGATCACCTCGACCCAGCGCCAGGCAGATCTTGGGCAGCTGCGTGGTCTTCCCCGAGCCGGTCTCCCCCGCGACGATCACCACCTGGTGGTCGCGGATCGCCTCAGCGATCTCGTCGCGACGGGCCGAGACCGGGAGATCGGCAGGGAAGTGGATGCGCACAGCCCGGTCATTGTCCCTGTCGGGGGTTCAGGGGAACAACCGGGCTGTGCAGACTCGGTCAGCTGGAGGGGCCAACTGAGTGGTCAGCTGGAGCGGTCAGCTGGAGGGTGTCGGTGTCGAGGGGGTCGGCGTCGTGGAGGGTGCGGACGGCACACCCTGATCACCGGGAGCTCCCGGCTGGCCGCGGAAGTTGCCTCCGCCTCCACGCTGGTCCTGGCTGCGTCCGCGCTCCATGTCTCCGCGCGGCGCGTCTCCGCGCTCCATCCAGCCATGACCACCTTCGCCCCCGCGGCCACCGTGCTCGTCGCCACCGGCCACCGCCACTACCGCACTGGCGCCGACGGCACCCACGATCAGCGAAGCCAGGGCGACGCCGATCAGCACGCGCGCCGCCCAGAGTCGGTCACGAATTCGCCGGGATCGGCTCGGGGACAGCCCTGCCTGCTGGTCGGTGTGCCCCTGCGCAGGCAGCGCCGTGGTCGGCTCGGGGACGGGGTCGGACGTGTGCGGGATCGGGCGGGAGTCGGGTGGGGGTTCGCTCATGGGACGAGAGTGGGCCGGCAACCTGTGTCTGCGCTGTGCCGGCGCTGAGGGGGAACCTTCACAGCAAATCCACAGCGGGGTCATGGACTCCGTCGGCTCCTCCCCTGCAAGGTGGTAGCCATGAAGAGCTCCGGCCCCGAACTCACCCGTCCCGACGGCACTCCCCTGCGCGTCCTCGTCGTCGATGACGAGGAGAACATCGCCGAGCTGTTGCGGATGGCGCTGCGCTACGAGGGCTGGGACGTGGAGGTGGCGCTCACGGGCATCAAGGCCGTGAGCACCGCGAAGGCGCAGCGACCCGACGCCGTGGTGCTCGACATGATGCTGCCCGACTTCGACGGGATGGAGGTCCTGCGACGGATGCGCGGTGACCAGCCCGACGTACCCGTGCTGTTCCTCACGGCTCGTGACTCTGTCGAGGACCGAGTGGCGGGGCTGACGGCCGGCGGCGATGACTACGTCACCAAGCCGTTCTCGCTCGAGGAGGTGGTGGCCCGTCTCCGAGCGCTGATGCGGAGATCCGGTGCCCAGCAGGCCACGACGTCCTCCGTGCTGGTGGTCGGCGACCTCGTCGTGGACGAGGACAGCCGGGAGGTGACGCGCAACGGAGAGGAGATCAGCCTCACGGCGACCGAGTTCGAGCTGCTTCGCTTCCTGATGCGCAACCCGCGACGCGTGCTGAGCAAGGCCCAGATCCTCGACCGGGTCTGGAACTACGACTTCGGGGGGCAGGCCAACGTGGTCGAGCTCTACATCTCCTACCTGCGCAAGAAGGTCGATGTCGGCCGTGAGCCGATGATCCACACCATGCGTGGCGCGGGCTACGTGCTGAAGCCGACCGAGCCCGCCCATGCGCAGTGAGCTGAGGATCGAAAGGCTGCGGCCGCGAACCCTGACGGCTCGCCTGGTGGTCACCGCGGTCGTCCTGGTGGCCGTGGTCTCACTGCTGATCGCGGCGATCGCCACGGTGGCGATCCGCACCTCGCTGATGCAGCGACTCGACGCCGACGTGCTCTCCTCGGTTCAACGCGTCGGGGACGGTGATCGTGATCAAGGTCGCCGTAGTCCACGCCCGATCACGACCAACCAGGGTCCCGGGACCCTGATTGCCGCGGTCACGCCCGGGACCAGCTCGAGCACCGCGACGAAGAACTCCTCGGGGGTCGTGCTCACCGAGGAGAGCGGCGGTCAGCGTCAACTCTCCGGCGAGGCGCTGCACGAGCTTGCGGAGGTCCCGGTCGACGGGCGCGTGCACGCCGTCCGCCTCAGC
>JBDSBU010000096.1:0-3433 GCA_039921445.1 Marmoricola sp.
CGAGTACATGCACATCCAGGATCCCGAGCAGCGCCGCTGGATCCAGGAGCGCGTCGAGCAGCCGCACCAGAAGCCGCCGCGCGAGGAGCAGCTCCGGATCCTGCTCAAGCTCAACCAGGCCGAGGCCTTCGAGACCTTCCTGCAGACCAAGTTCGTGGGCCAGAAGCGGTTCAGCCTCGAAGGTGGCGAGACCACGGTCGCGCTGCTCGACGAGATCTGTGAGGCTGCCGCCCAGGACGGTCTCGACGAGGTCGCCATGGGCATGGCGCACCGCGGCCGGCTCAACGTGCTCGCCAACATCGTCGGCAAGAGCTACAGCCAGATCTTCCGCGAGTTCGAGGGCAACATCGACCCTCGCACGGTCCAGGGGTCGGGCGACGTGAAGTACCACCTCGGAGCCGAGGGCGAGTTCCTCTCCGACTCCGGGGACAAGATCAAGGTCTCGGTGGCGGCGAACCCCTCCCACCTGGAAGCGGTCGATCCGGTCCTTGAGGGCATCGCGCGAGCCAAGCAGGACGTCCTCAACAAGGGCGAGGCGTTTCCCGTGCTCCCGTTGCTCGTCCACGGTGACGCCGCCTTCGCCGGTCAGGGCGTGGTGGCGGAGACGCTGAACCTGTCCCAGCTGCGCGGCTACCGCACCGGCGGCACGATCCACGTCGTGGTCAACAACCAGGTCGGCTTCACCACCTCGCCGGCCTCGTCGCGATCTTCGCTGTACTGCACCGACGTGGCCCGGATGGTCCAGGCCCCGATCTTCCACGTCAACGGCGACGACCCCGAGGCGTGCATCCGGGTCGCCCGGTTGGCGTTCGAATACCGCCAGGCATTCAACAAGGACGTGGTCATCGACCTGGTCTGCTACCGGCGTCGCGGCCACAACGAGGGCGACGACCCGTCCTACACCCAGCCCCTGATGTATGACCTGATCGAGCAGAAGCGGTCGGTTCGCAAGCTCTACACCGAGTCGCTCATCGGTCGCGGCGACATCACGCTGGAGGAGGCCGAGCAGGTCCTGCGCGACTACCAGCAGCAGCTCGAGCGGGTCTTCACCGAGGTCCGTGAGGCCACCAGCATCCCCGAGAGCTGGACGACGGTGCCGGACTACCCGGAGAAGAGTCACGAGGACTTCACGACCGCGATCCCGCAGGAGGTCCTCAAGCGGATCTCGGACGCTCACGTCAGCGCACCGGAGGGGTTCACGGTCCACCCCAAGGTGCTGCCGCAGCTCCAGCGTCGCGCGGCCGCGATCAACGAGGGCCCGATCGACTGGGGCACCGGCGAGATCCTGGCTCTCGGCTCTCTGCTGATGGACGGACGCCCCGTGCGCCTGGCCGGTCAGGACTCGCGTCGCGGCACGTTCGTCTCCCGCTTCGCCACGATCATCGACCGGAAGAACGCCAACGAGTGGACCCCACTGTCCAACCTCTCCGAGGACCAGGCCAACTTCTACGTCTACGACTCGCTGCTCTCCGAGTACGCCGCCCTCGGGTTCGAGTACGGCTACTCGGTCGCCCGGCCCGACGCGCTCGTGCTCTGGGAGGCGCAGTTCGGTGACTTCGTCAACGGCGCCCAGACCGTGATCGACGAGTTCATCAGCTCCAGCGAGACCAAGTGGGGCCAGTCCTCGGGCGTCGTACTGCTGCTGCCGCACGGCTACGAGGGTCAGGGTCCGGACCACTCCTCCGCCCGGATCGAACGCTTCATGACGATGGCCGCGGATGACGCCTTCACCGTGGCCCAGCCCTCCACCCCGACCAGCTACTTCCACCTTCTTCGCCGGCACGCGCTCGGTGAGGAGCACCGGCCACTGATCGTGTTCACGCCCAAGTCGATGCTCAAGCGCAAGGAGGCTGCGTCGCGGCCCGAGCACTTCACCGAGGGCACGTTCATGCCATTGATCGGGGACACCGTCGCAGACCCGGAGAAGGTCGACACGCTGCTGCTGTGCAGCGGCCGGATCACCTGGGACCTGATGGTGCAGCGCGCCAAGGACCAGGGCGACTCGCCGACCACTGCGATCGTGCGGATCGAGCAGCTCTACCCCCGGCCCCTGGCCGAGCTCAAGGACGAGATCGGGCGCTACCCGAACCTGCGGGCGATCCGCTGGGTCCAGGACGAGCCGTCGAACATGGGTCCTGCGCCTCACTTCCAGCTCAACTTGTTCAATGAGCTGGACCAGGAGGTGGAGGTGCTCTCCCGACCGGCCTCCAGCTCACCGTCGGTGGGCGTGCACTCACGCCACGTCGAGGAGCAGAAGGGCCTGATGGCGGCGGCCTTCGCCTCGCCCGGCGGCCGGGCTGCCGAGGACTACTGAGCGGTGTACTTCACCGACCGTGGGATCGAGGAGCTGCAGCGCCGACGGGGTGACGAGGAGGTCACCCTCGCCTGGATCGGCGAACGGCTCCAGGAGTTCGTCGACGTCCACCCGGACTTCGAGACGCCCGTCGAGCGCTTTGCGACCTGGCTGGCCAGGCTCGACGACCCGGACGACGAGTAGCCCAGTCCCGTCTCTAAACCACTCGTCGGTCGCCGGGACGGTCGGCTCAGCGCCCGAATTCCTGGGTGGCGTAGATCCGTCCACTGCTGGTCGACCGGTAGGCGCCGATGCCGATCAAGCGGAAGCTACGTTTGAGGATGTTGTGACGGTGAGCGGGAGAGCGCATCCACATGCCGACCAGCTGCCGCGGAGTCAGGTCGTTGGTGCCCCAGCCGACGTTCTCCCCTACGGAGCGGCGCCCGCAGGTACGTAGCACCGTGGTCAGCGACTGGTGGCCCATCACGTCACGCGAGGCCATCTGCGCCGACCAAGTAGTGGCGAAGTTGTCGAGGCAGGACATCAGCCTCAACGGCTTGCGGTGGTGCTGGCGGCGGGCGAGGTTTGTGTAATAGAGGACGCCCTGGTCGAAACTCGAGGGCACGCTGTAGGCGCGCGCTGAGGTGGACGCCATAGACGTAGTGGTGGTCACGGCGCCGGCCGGGCTGGGCAGCACCAGCATGCTGATCAGCAGTGCCAGCGCGGCCACACAGGAATTGGCGGCAATCCTTAACATAATGCGCTCACGAGCCCTTCTTCAGACCACCCAAACAGTGGTTACAAACTAGATTCGCATACTTAAAGAGTAAATGCATGTCTTTGTCCGTATTGCACCAATCTAAATTTGCGTCCCTCGGAACAGTCGGTGCGTACGCTTGCGTGACGTGCCGCGATGTCGGAGCGCGCCAGCAGCCGTCGGTTCGCGGCCAGGACCGTCACCACTTCCGCTCCCACTGGGAGTCGCGCCGGCGGAGTACCGGTGTACTTTCCCGAACCCGGACGAGGTGGCCCGCTGACGCGCCCTAGGGTCGACCCATGCCCTATCCTGATGCCCCTTGGCCGATGCACGGGCAGCTGTGGCTCTCCTTGTTCCGCGTCCGCGCTGGCGATCACCCCGAC
>JBDSBU010000097.1:0-8497 GCA_039921445.1 Marmoricola sp.
GGTGCCCACGCGAAGGGGTTGTCGCCGCGCCCGAACACGACGGGTCGGCACCGGCGACCCGCTGTCTGCTCGAGGATTTCCACCCACGTCTCCTCGAACGCGTCGGGGCGGATGATCGTCCACCCGACTCCGCTTCGACGCAGGTGCTCCTCCGCGGCGTACTTCATCCTGAACAGCTGCATGGGGCTGTCTGGAGCAGCGCCAAGCACCGAGACCAGGACCACGTCAGCGCCGGCCCGTGCTGCTGCGTCGATGAGCGCGATGTTGCCGTCCCGGTCCACCGCCTCCGGCGCCTGACGCGGGAATCCGGTGACGCAGGAGACTGCTACCGAGACACCGGCCAGGGCGTGGTCGGCGACATCGCGCAGGTCGCCATCCGCGTGCCGGCTGAGGGCGTGCACCGCCGCCCCGCGGGTCTCGAGCAGGTCGACCACACGCGAGCCCAGCCGCCCGGTCCCGCCGGCCACCAGGAACATCAGGAGAGGATCCGAGTCACGGCGGCGTCTGCGTCCACGTCCTGCTCGCCGCCGCCACTGGTGTCATCGACCGGCTCGAGGTAGAACCGTGCCGCGGACGCGAGGCCGTCACGCACGGTGAAGACGATCGGTCCACGCATCCGGTGCGGTGTGCCGTCTACGCGGGTCCCTCGCATCTCCCATTCGGTCCAGACCGTGTCCCCGTCCTGTGCTGAGGCGATCAGGGTGGCGGTGTGGTCCGGGACTCCGGCGAAGATCTGGGTCCAGTTCCGACGCACCTGGTCCTTGCCGGTGAACCCCCGGGCAGGGTGGGCGGGTGTCTGGTTGACGTAGTCGTCGGCGAAGCATTCGACCACCTGCGCGACGCTCCTGCTGTTGGTCGCGTCACGTAGGGCAACTGCGAAGGGCGGGTGTGTCATCTGCCCTCCTAGATGTTGGATACAGTGATGTGTATCTAATAATGAGGATGACCCTGTTGACTTCACCCGTCAAGGCCCGGACCTACGACGCCTCACGGCGCAGACTCATGGCCGAGCAGCGTCGTCGCGACGTCCTGGATGCCGCGCAGATGCTGTTCTTCAGCCAGGGGTACGCCGCGACGACGGTCACCGGCATCGCCGAGGCGGCCGGCGTGTCACCTGAGACGGTCTACAAGGGGTTCGGGGGCAAGCCCGGACTCGTCCGAGCGCTGCGTGCCCTTGCCCTCCTCGGCTCGGGACCGGTTCCGGCCGAGGATCGTTCCGACCGGCTGCGCGATCTGACAGATCCGCGGGAAGTCGTGAAGGGGTGGGCGAAGCTCGCCGGTGAGGTAGCGCCCCGAGTGGCTCCGCTTCTCGGCCTCGTGCGCGAAGCCGCGCTCCTCGACCCCACCTTGCAGGAGTTGGCCGACGAGCTGGATGCCGACCGGTTCCGGCGCATGCGCGCCAACGCCCGGTTCCTCGCCGACGCACACCATCTCCGTCCCGAGGTCTCCCTCGCCCAAGCCACCGACGTCCTGTTCGCTGTGTCGTCACCGGAGATGTACGACCTCCTCGTCACACGACGTGGCTGGTCCCTGCGCCGATACACCGGGTTCGTCGAGACCACCATCGAGAACGCCCTGCTGTGACCGCGTAGTCGCCTGCTTGGCATTGAGCAACGCGGGGGTAGGCTCGAAGAACAGGGCCGGTTTCGGCTCCTTCATAGAATCTCCTCAGCCGCCGCGTCCGATCCACGGCCGTTCGTCTGTCGTCTTTCACGACCGAACAGCGAGCTTCATGGCCATCCGACCGGACATCAGTGCCGCCCTCGTCAGGGTGACCCGCGAGATGAACGAGCCACGTGACCTCCAGACGACGCTCAACACCCTCGTCGAAACAGCAGCACGTTCTTTGCCCGGCATCAACCACGTCGGGATCACGATCGCCGGGAAGAACGGCGACATGGAGACGAAGGCGGGCTCGGATCCTTTCGTCTGGGAGCTGGACAAGCTTCAGTACGAGCTCGGGGAGGGTCCGTGTGTCCACGTGATCGGTGTCGAAGCGATCACCAAGGTGGAGTGGACTCGTCGAGAGCAGCGCTGGCCGAAGTACATGCCCCTCGCTGTCGCCAAGGGTCTGCGTTCGCAGATGGGAATGCGGCTCTATACCGAGCGGGAGACGCTCGGTGGCCTCAACATGTACTCCACGTCCTCCGACACCATCGACGGCGACGCCATGCACATGGCGGAGCTCTTCGCAGCGCACGCGTCCATGGCTCTGGGGCACGCTCGGCGCGAGGAGCAGCTGAGCTCGGCTCTCTTGACCCGCAAGGTCATCGGTCAGGCGATCGGCATCCTGATGGAGCGCCACGACCTGGATCAGGACGGGGCGTTCACCTACCTCACCAGGGTCTCGTCGCACACCAACGTCAAGCTCCGCCGGGTCGCCCAGGAGATCGTTGACCTGCGCAACGATCTGTCGAAGGAGCTGGGTCACCCGAACGGCTCGCCAGTTTTGCCCACGCCGATCAAACCCCCCAAGATCTCGCCCTTCCGCCTCGTCCTGAACCGGCGAGAGGCACCACCAAGCGGCTAGCCTGCGGCCCATGGGAACCAAGGCCGCCGACCTGCTCCACGCGCTGACGAACGCGCTCCCTCGAGTGCTCTTTGCGCTCGCCATCGTCGTTGTCGGATACGCGCTGTCTCGTGGCGTCCGCTGGGTCCTGCGCCGGTTGCTCAGCGCACGACAGACCCCGAGCTTCGCCGCGGTGATGAGCAAGCTCGCTGGGTGGATCCTGCTGTCGTTCTCCGTGATGGTCGCGCTCGTGGTGGTCTTCCCGTCGGTGAAGCCGGTGGACATGCTGGCCGGGCTCGGGTTCTTCTCGGTGGCCGCAGGCTTCGCCTTCCAGGACATCTTGGAGAACCTGCTCTCGGGGCTGCTGCTGATCTTGCGTCAGCCCTTCCGCTCCGGCGATCAGATCACCGTGGGTGAGGTCTCCGGCACGGTGCAGGCGATCACTATCCGAGAGACCCGCCTCAAGACCTTCGATGGGCAGCTGGTGCTGATCCCCAACCGTGACGTCTACAAGTCGGTGATCACGGTGCGCACGCACTTCTCGAGCCGGAGGATGGCCTTCGTGGTCGGTGTGGCCTACGAGAACGACGCCAGCGAGGCGTGCCGGGTCGTCCGGGCCGCGCTGACACAGGACCTTCCCCGTCTCGAAGGCACCCCGGAGCCGGAAGCCGTCGTCACCCAGCTGGGAGTCTCGACCGTCGACATCGAGGCGCGGTTCTGGTGCGGGCCCGAGCAGCACGACGTCATCTTGGCCATGGACTCGGCGATCCGCGCCGTCAAGACCGCGCTGGACGAAGCAGGCATCGAGATGCCTGCCGACATCGTCGTGCTGCAGGCCACCCCGAGCCTGCGAGCAGCGATCTCCGGCGAGGCCGAAGTGACTCCGGGGGGCGGTGTACGGGCCCGACGTACCTGACACCGGCTCAGGCGATGTTGCAGAACTGCTCGACCTGCCGGGTGGGGCCGGAGACGATCAGCTGGTCGTGGCGTTCGACGCGGGTCTCGGGGCGGGCGTAGGTGAAGTCCTCGCCCTGGCGCTTCACACCGACGATGGTGACGCCGTGGCGGGTGCGTGGTGAGGACTCGGCGAGGGTCTTGTCCCAGGTCTCCTGCGGCGCGTGGGCGCGCGCGATGGAGAACTGGTCGTCGAACTCGATGAAGTCGATCATCGAACCGGTGAGCAGGTGTGCGACCCGTTCGCCCATGGAGGACTCGGGGTAGACGACGTGGTGGGCGCCGACGCGTTCGAGGATCGCCCCGTGCTTGCGGGTGATGGCCTTGGCCCAGATGTCGGGGACACCGGCCTCGGCGAGCGCGAGCACGGTCAGGACGCTGGCCTCGATGTCGGTGCCGATGGCGACCACGGCGCGGTCGAAGTCGGCGACCCCGAGCTGGCGCAGTGCTTCGTCGTCGGTCGTGTCGGCCTGGACGACGTGCGTGAGCTCGTCGGCCCAGCGCTCCACCAGGGCGTGGTTCTCGTCGATGGCGAGGACCTCCTGGCCCATGTTGACCAGTGACTGGGCGACGGCGGTACCGAAACGGCCAAGGCCGATGACGACCACCGAGACGGCATCGGGCTTCTTGTATCTAGCCGACAATTGGGCGCTCCTCGGGAAGGTGGAAGTGGCGGTGGCGGGACTTGTAGGCGAGTGCGGTCGCCACTGTGATCGTGCCGACCCGGCCGACGTACATCAAGACCATCAGGGTCACCTCGGCCACCGGCGGCAGGTCGGGGGTGATGCCGGTGGAGAGGCCGACGGTCGCGAACGCGGAGATGGCCTCGAACAGAACGACGTCGAGGGCGTAGCCGGTGCTCAGCAGGATCACCATGGTCCCGGTGCCGATGAAGGCGATCGCCAGCAGGGCCACGGTCAGCGCTTGGCGAAGGGTGCTGCTGCTGATCCGACGGTGAGCGATGTTGGTGTCTCGTTCGCCGCGCACCTCTGACCAGATGACGTAGGCGAGGAGGAAGAAGGTGGTGACCTTGATGCCGCCGGCGGTGCCCGCAGAGCCTCCGCCGATGAACATCAAGACGTAGTTCACGGCCATGGTCTCGGGGGTGATCTGGCCGTAGTCGACGCTGTTGAAGCCGGCGGTACGAGGAACAACACCGCCGGTGATGCCTCCGACGATCTTCTCCCAGACACCGAGCGGGCCGAGGGTGGCGGCGTTGGACCACTCGAGGGCGAGGAACGCGATCGTGCCGATGACGAGCAGGATCAGGGACCCGTGGACGGTGAGCCGGGTGTGTACCGTCCACCGGTTGGGAGTACGCCAGCGGCGGCGCAGCTCGAACAGGACGGGGAACCCGATGCCGCCGGCGATGACTGCCACACAGATCGGAAGCATGATCCACGCGTCGCCGACGAACCCGATCAGGTTGTCGCTGAACAGGGCGAACCCCGCGTTGTTGAAGGCAGACACGGAGTGGAACGCCCCATGCCAGAGTGCCTGCGCCCACGAGTCGTCGTAGGCGGACCGGAACCTCAACGTGAGCACCATGGCGAAGGCCAGCTCGAAGAGCAGGATGGTGATCGCGATCCGTCTGATGACGTGCCGGACCTCACCGATGTTCAAGGTGTGGGTCTCCGCCTGGGCGATCAGCGACGACTTGAGCCGCAGCTTGCCGCCGACCAGCATGCCCAGCAGCGTCGCCAGTGTCATGATCCCGAACCCACCGACCTGGATGAGCGCCATGATCACGCCCTGCCCGAACGGCGACCAGTAGGTTGCGGTGTCGACCGTGGTCAGGCCGGTCACGCACACCGCCGAGACGGTCGTGAAGGCGGCCGTCAGGATCGGTGGCCGTTCGGGCCCGGGCGTGGACATGGGCAGGGAAAGCAGGACGGTGCCCACGACGACAGCGGCGAAGAAGGCGGCAGGGACGATCCGAGCAGGGTGCATGACCCCTTGCCAGATCCGTCTCAGCACCAACGTTCTCCCTGTCAGACCTGGCTACGCGCCGCGGCTCACGGTACCCACCCGGTCGGAGAGCCGCTGCAGGCCGGGCCGTTGGGTCGGCTCGGCACCCGCAGCTAGCCAGCCCATGGCCACGGCGGTGAGACCCCAGGCGATCAGGTCGAGCCACGGAAGCCCGAGGAAGACGGTCGTGACGAAGTGCAGCGGCTGGGAGATCGTGAGCGCCCAGGCGAGAGCGGTTGGCAGTACGCCGCCGCGCAGGCAGAGCACTCCGAGCAGGACGGTGCCGAGCACGTGGGCCACGACGAAGACGCCGAGCCCGGCGCCGTACGCCGGATGCAGGCCGTCGAGCAACGCTCCGGTCCTGGCCGGATCCAGACCCTGCTGCACCCCCGTCCACAGGACCATGTCGCCGACGAGCACGACCGGCAGGCTGAGGTAGCCGATCAGGACCAGTCCGAGCGCCCAGGTCCGAAGCCGGCCGGTCGGAAGGGTGTCTCTGACGGCGTAGAGGCCCGGTGCCAGGGTGAGAGTGGCCGCGAGGCCCAGCCACAGCACCGCGCTCTCCTGACCGAGGTGGGCGGCGACCGCGCGCGCAGACGAGGTGCTGTCCGGAGCGGTGTAGTAGGGCAGCAGAAATCGCAGCGCTCCGACGCACACCGGTCCGATGACAGCCAGCAGGATCCTCAGCGGGCGACTCACGACATGACCCGGACGGGGCGAGGACGTGCGACAAGCACGATGCCGAGGATGGTGAGCGCCACGATGGCGGCGGCGAGGACCAGTGCGGGTGCGGGCACGTCGCCCACGACGAAGGCAGGGACGGCGCTCAGAGCCGAGAGAGCCCGCAGCGCCACGAGTGGAGCGAGCGCCCAGCTGCGGCCGCGCCAGATCAGCACGGCGAGGACGAGTGACGCGGCACCGAGGACAGCACCTGCGACCGCGATGGCGTAGGGAGGGTGCTCCCCGTCGGTCACGGCGAGGCCGACGATGTCGACCACGGAGAGTGCGGCGAGGATCACCAGGCCGGTGGTTCTGTTCATGTCTGCCTCCTGAGGCGTGAATCGGGTGTTCTCAGGCTGCGCCGCGGAGTTGCCCGACCGGCAGGCCAGAGCGGCTCCGGCCTCGGGCAGTTCCCCGGGCCACCCGGGAAGATCGCCCCAGACAGCGGGAGCGGGGTGAGGGACACTCGGCACATGACCACGAAGGTCGGCGTCCTAGCCCTCGCCTGCGGCGGCCTCTTGCTCGCGGTCGTGGCCGCGGTCTGCTGGACCCTGGTCGGCTGGTCCTTCAGCGAGGCGGTTGACGCCTTCGTGGTGAGCAACCTCGTCATCGGGTTGAGCTTCGGCAGCTGCGGTGCGGTTGTCGCTTGGCACCGTCCGGATCACCCGGTGGGCTGGCTCTACCTGGTGGGCGGTGTGCTCCAGATCCTGAGCGCCGCCTGTGCGCCGCTGGCCCAGCTCACCCTCGACCAGGGAGACGCGCCGTGGCTGACGCGGCTGCTCGTGACGCTCTTCTTGGTGGCCTGGCCAGTGAACATCGGGGTCTGCCTGCCCCTGTCGTTGTACCTGCTGCCCGACGGCAGGCTGCCGTCCCAGAGCTGGCGGCCGTGGTTCGTGCTGTTCGCCGTGACCTCGCCATTATTCGTGTTGCAGAACGGCAACGCCCCCTCCGGCGGCACCATCCCGGACGGGTTCCTGGTGCTTCCGATCGACGGTGCGTGGTCGATGTTGTGGTCGGCCAGCGAGGGGCGCTGGTTGCTGTCGATGCTGGTCGGGCTGGCTGCGCTCGCCACCCGCTACGTGAAGGGTGACGAGGCAGTACGCCGACAGCTGTTGTGGGTGGGGCTCTCCGCAGGCATCGTGCTCGCAGCCGTCACCCCTTGGTCGCTCGTCGCAGGGACACCACTGATCGTGCTGTTCGCGATCCCGCTCCTGCCCATCGGCATCACGGTGGCGATCCTGCGCCATGGCCTCCTCGACATCCGGCTCGTGCTGGCACGCGGCGTGGCCTACCTGCTGCTGTCCGGTCTGGTGCTCGCGGCGTACGCCGTCCTCGTGCTCGCGCTGTCCGGCGTCGCGTCGGCACTGCTGGTGGCGTTGTTGGCGCTGCCTCTGCGAGCGCGCGTGCAGTCTGCGGTCGAGCGGGTGCTCTACGGCAACCGCGGTGATCCTGCACGGGTGGCGGCGGAGATGAGTGATGCCTTGCCGGACCTGTCCGCCGGGCTCGAAGCCGTCCGCAGAAGCATGCGGTTGCCCTACGTGGCCATCCGCGACGCCGCGCACCAGATCATTGGCTCGTCGGGGAGCCCCGGCAGCGAGCTGGTCGAGCTTCCGTTGGGCGATCAAGCCACGCTGGAGCTGAGATTGCGCACGGGGGAGCGGAGGCTCGCTCCCGCCGATGCGCGGGCGCTCGCGATGCTGTCCGGCCCCCTTGCGGTCGCTGTGTCGGCCACCAACGCTGCGCGAGAGCTCCAGCTGGCTCGCGAGAGGCTGGTCACGGCCCGCGAGGAGGAACGTCGCCGGCTGCGTCGCGACCTGCACGACGGGCTCGGCACTCTGCTCACCGGGGTGGTGCTCTCCGCAGACGCGGCCGCCAACACCGCAGTAGCCCAGCCCGACGCCTCAGCGGCCCTGCTCGCCGCCGTGCGAGCCGACCTGCGCACCGCCGTCCAGGAGGTGAGGCGACTCGTGGACGACCTACGTCCATTTGCCGTTGACGAGCTGGGACTGGTGCCTGCCCTGGTGATCCGGGCAGCCCAGACCGTACGCCGAGCCGACGGCGCGCCCTTGGAGGTGTCCGTGGAGACCGACCTCGAGCAGCCTCTGCCGGCGGCACTTGAGGTCGCGGCCTACCGCATCGCCACCGAGGCCCTGACCAATGTCGTGCGGCACGCGGACGCGTCGCGAGCCCTGATCCGAGTATGCCTTCGCGACGGTGTCCTGGAGGTCGAGGTGAACGACGACGGCCACGCGAAGGTCTGGGGGACTGGTGTCGGGACCGCGAGCATGCGCGAGCGGGCCGAGGAGCTCGGCGGCACCTGTGAACGTGGACCGGGGGCCCACGGCG
>JBDSBU010000098.1:0-5323 GCA_039921445.1 Marmoricola sp.
GATCAGTAACAGCGCGACCGGGCCGGGAGTGAGGTCGCGCACGGCAGTGGCCACGGCCTGGACGGGACCGGACTCCGCGCGCAGCGCCCAGGCCGTCGCCTGGCTCATGGCGACGCCACTGGCCCCCGCAAGCGCACCAGCAAGGGCCAGATGTGCTCGCGAGACCTCGACGGTCCTGGGGGGTCGTTCGGTCACGCTCACCTCTTCATCGTCCCGCACGGGTCAACGAGGCGGCGCCGACCCGGTCCGGCACGGCATGATCTGCCACGTGAGCCAGCGCATCGGAATCGGCACGGACGTCCATCGCCTCGTAGAAGGGCGTTCGATGCGGGTTGCCGGATTGGATTGGCCCGAGGAGGAACTCGGCCTCGAGGGGCACTCCGACGGCGACGTCGTGCTCCATGCGATCTGCGACGCGCTGCTCTCCGCTGCCGGGCTCGGCGACCTCGGCAGCAACTTCGGCACCTCCGAGCCGCAGTGGGCCGGAGCACCGGGCCACGACCTGCTCGCGGAGACCCTGACCCGGGTCGGCGCAGCCGGCTGGTCGGTCGACCACGTCGCCTGCCAGCTGATCGGCAACCGCCCGCGCCTGGGCTCGCGACGCAGCGAGGCCGAGGCCGCCATCGCCGAGCGGCACGGCCTCAGCGTCTCGCTCAGCGCCACCACCACCGACGGCCTCGGGCTGACCGGGCGAGGCGAGGGCCTCGCCGCCATCGCCACCGCGCTGCTGCACTCCGCTCCGGACCAGGAGATCTGATGCTCACCCACGACGGACACCGCCTGCACGTCACGACCTACGGCCCCGTCGACGCCGCCGTCACCGTCTTCCTGGCGCACTGCTGGACGCTGAACCAGCACGACTGGCACTACCAGGTCCGCGACCTGCAGCGGGAGTTCGGGCACGGCATCCGAATCGTCACCTGGGACCACCGCGGCCACGGCGAGTCCGAGGCACTGCCGAAGGCCGGCTGCACGATCGAGAACCTCGCCCTGGACTGGGCCGCCCTGATCGACGACCTCGCCCCGAGCGGCCGGCTGGTCCTCGCCGGCCACTCGATCGGCGGGATGACCCTGATGGCCCTGGCCGAGCTCCGCCCGGAGATCTTCGAGCGCGTGGTCGGGACCGCGTTCGTCTCGACCTCATCGGGACAGCTCGACACCGTCACCCTGGGGCTCCCGGAGGCCGGCAGGCTGGTCCGCTCGCAGATCCCCCGGATGCTCGCGCTGCGATCGCACACGCTCTCGCGTCGCGCCCGCCGCCGGGCACCGATCGTGGAGCGGCTGATCATGCGCCGCTTCCTGTTCGGTACGCCGATGCGGCTGGCCGACGCCGCCCTGGCGGTCGAAGGACTGATCAGCTGTTCGGGCGACACGGTGGTGGGGTTCTACGAGGACTGCATGGTCCACGATCGCGCTCGGGCCCTGAAGGTGCTCGCAGGCATTCCCTCCCACGTCCTGGTCGGCTCGCGCGACGTGCTCACCCCGCCGTCCCATGCCCACCGGATCGCCGAGCACCTTCCGGGCGCGGTGGTGACCGTGGCGCCCGGGGCCGGCCACATGCTCCCGCTCGAGAGGGACGCCCTGGTCTCCGGCGTCCTGATCCGCCTGGTCCGGCCGCACCTGTGACCCGCGCCGCCGCCGTTCTCCTCGCCGCCGGATCGGGCTCCCGGGTCGGCGCCGAGGTCAACAAGGTGCTGCTGCCACTCCTCGACGTCCCGATCCTGGTCCGGTCGGTCCGCACCGTTCTCGAGGTGGCCGGCATGCACCGCGTGGTCCTCGTGGTGCGACCAGAGGACCGTGCGGCCGTGACCGAAGCCGTCACGCCCCACCTCGGTGTGCACGACCTGTGGGTGGTCGACGGCGGTACCGCCCGGCACGACTCGGAGTGGCAGGCACTGCAGGCGCTCGCCCCCGACATCGAGGCGGGCGAGATCGACGTCGTCGTGATCCACGATGCCGCCCGTCCGCTGGCCGATGCCTCGTTGTGGCGAGCCGTGATCGACACCGCTGCGGTCCACGGCGGGGCGATCCCCGTCACGCGATCACCGCAGCTCTCGCAGCGCAGTGGCCGGCTCGCACCAGCCGGCCTGCTCGGCGTACAGACACCGCAGGCGTTCGCCGCCCCTGCCCTGCTCGCGGCCTACCGCGCGGCCGATGCCGACGGGTTCACCGGCACCGACACGGCCGCCTGCCTGGAGAGGTACGGCGCACCCGGCGGCCTCTCCATCCGTCCGGTCGAGAGCTCGGCCGCCAACCTCAAGGTCACCTTCCCCGAGGACATCGCCCTGGCCGAGGTGCTGCTCAGGCGGGGTCCTCGCCGGCCGACTCGCTGAGCGCGGCCAGCACCTCGAGGTCGCCCTCGTCCACGATCCGGCGGCCGAGCGGTGGGGCCTCCAGATGGCGCACCGGGAACCGCTCGGCCAGGCGCTCCACCAGGGTCGCCAGATCGCCGGTCTCTATGCCGGGCAGCTCGTCCAGCGCCGCGACCACGGCCACCGGGAGCACCACCGGCGAGGTCACGCAGACCAGGCGGTCCCGGTCGACGGTCCCACCCAGCTCGGTGCCGTCGTACTCCTTGACCGTGTCGGTCACCGGACGCACTCCGACCACGACGGCGCCGCTGCGCTGGGCCTCCGCGACTGCCTCGGCGAGAAATCCCGACGGGGTCAGCGGACACAGCGGGTCGTGGACCACGAGCATCCGTCCGGCGTCCCGCACCTGGGCGAAGGCGACGTTGAAGTCGAAGAGGTCGACCTCGGCGGTGCTCAGCGCCCACGACGCTGCGGCCACCAGCGACTCACCGTGCACCAGGGCATAGGGCAGCGACCCGCGTCCATCGAGCGGCACCATCCCGAGGGGGCGTTCGATCTCGTCCATGCGAGCCAGCCTAGGGGCCCGCTCAGCAGCTCCCGGAACAGCACCGAGCCCCCACGGCAGGACCGTGGGGGCTCGGAATGTTCTGCTGGGGTGCGACCTCTAGGAGGCGAGCACCTCGTCGAGGATGGTCTCGGCCTTGTCCTCGTTGGTGTGCTCGGCCAGTGCCAGCTCGGAGACGAGGATCTGGCGCGCCTTGGCCAGCATCCGCTTCTCCCCGGCGGAGAGGCCACGGTCACGCTCGCGGCGCCACAGGTCACGCACGACCTCTGCCACCTTCATCACGTCACCGGAGTGCAGCTTCTCCAGGTTGGCCTTGTAACGGCGCGACCAGTTGGTCGGCTCGTCAGGTACGACAGCACGGAGAACGTCGAAGACCCGGTCGAGACCGGCCTTGTCTACTACGTCGCGGACACCGACCAGATCGAGATTGCATGACGGCACCCGGACGACGAGGTCCTGTTGGGCGACGATGCGGAGGACGAGATATTGCTTCTCTTCCCCCTTGATGGTGCGCATCTCGATGTCTTCGATGACTGCGGCCCCGTGATTTGGATAAACGACCGTTTCGCCGACAGTGAAAGTCATATGCAGTGAACCCCTTTCGAGGTGACCAGTCTAACACGGTTGCGGAGGGCACCTATCCGCTGTTTTCGCAGGTCAGAGGCATAACAAGGGGTTGACAACTAGACATTTCGTGTGCGTCACGGAGCCGGTTCGGTGGCCGCCGCGCAGCCGAAACCCCCACCAGGACAGGGCAGATGCTCAATACTTCGACCATGATCCTCACGAAGGCCCGCAAGGCACCGGCACACGCGAAGCCGCTGCTGCGGGCCGTCCATCCACGCCAGGCGCTGGCTGCCGCGCTGGTCGTCGGCGCGCTGGTGGCGCTGATGGGCCGTCCCCTGCGCGAGATCGGGATCAGTGCCGCTGCCGTGCTGGTCGCCCAGATGCTGCTGGGTCTGGTCAACGACGTCGCCGACGTCGACCGCGACCGGCTCTCCGGGGCGAAGGGCAAGCCGGTGGCCGAGGGCACGCTGCCGATCGAGAACGCCAACTTCTTCTCGATCGCGCTCTTGCTGCTGGTGATCCCGCTCTCGCTCCAGAACGGCATCACCGCAGGCGTCGTACTGCTGTCCACGCTCGCGGTCGGCTACGTGCACAACCGCTGGCTCCACGGCACCGCGCTTTCCTTCGTGGGCTGGGCCGCGACGTTCGCACTGCTGGCCTTCTTCGTCACCCTCGGTGGTTGGGGGGCCTACGCCGAAGGCACCCAACCGTTGACGACGTTCGTGGTGCTGAGCGCGGTGCTCGGTGTGTGCGTCCACTTCTTGACCTCGTTGCCGGACCTGGTCGTGGACAACGCCTCGGGGACACGGCACCTGCCGCTGCGGATCGCGCTGCGCACGGGCGCCCCTCGGCTGCTGCTGCTCTCGGGCATCGTCACGCTCGGGACGGTCGTCCTGATCACCTACAGCGCCCTCACGGTCGGGATCGCCCGCTGAGCGATAGGATCCGGCCTGTCGTGAACATCGCCCCGGGTGCTGCCGGGGGCACCCCGAGAGGACCCTCATCGCCATGCTGACGCCCGTACGACGCCGTACCGCCGCCGTGTCCCTGATGCTGCTGGTTCCCCTGCTCACCGGCTGCGGCATCGGCTTCGGGGCCCAGACCGACAAGGTCTACCAGCCCGCCGTGGGCGTGAACGACACCAGCGGCAGCGTCGACGTGCTCAACGCCGTCATCGTCAGCAGCACCGAGGGGAAGGGCACCTTCGTCGCCTCGTTGGTCAACCCGGCCGATGCCGAGCCCGACTCCCTGACCGGCCTCTCCGGCGACGCGCAGGGCGAGGTCGCCTCCCCGGTCAAGATCGAGCCAGACGCACTGGTCAACCTCGCCGACACCGGCGCGGTCAGCGTCAGCGGCGACCGCGTCGCGCCGGGCAACTTCGTCCGGCTGACCCTGGCCTTCGACAGCGGCCAGAAGACGATGATCAACGTGCCGGTCGTCAACAGCGAGGACCCGGAGTACGCCGGCGTCAAGGCCGCCAGCCCCTCGGCGACCCCCGCCCCCTGAGCCGCACTCCCCACTAGGCTGCTCGCATGAGTGCGTCGACCCACACCCTGATCCTGCTGCGCCACGGCGAGAGCGACTGGAACGCCAAGAACCTGTTCACCGGATGGGTCGATGTGGCGTTGACCGAGAAGGGTCGCGCCGAGGCCATCGCCGGTGGCGAGCAGCTCGTCGAGGCCGGGCTGCTGCCCGACGTGGTGCACACCTCGCTCCAGCGGCGGGCGATCACCACGGCTCACCTCGCGCTCGACGCCGCCGACCGGCACTGGATCCCCGTACGCCGGTCCTGGCGGCTCAACGAGCGGCACTACGGCGCCCTCCAGGGCAAGGACAAGAAGCAGACCCTCGAGCAGTACGGCGAGGAGCAGTTCATGAC
>JBDSBU010000099.1:0-10745 GCA_039921445.1 Marmoricola sp.
GTGATCGGGCGCGTGGTCGGACTGGTCGGACTGGTGACACTCATCAGCGCCCTGCTCCCCTCGGCGCGACCGCGTCTGCGCCTGGTCACCGACGTGTTGCCGGCAGTGTTCCCCGCCGCTGCAACGACCGGCGCACTGGCCGCAGGCCTGATGCTGATGCTGCTCTCCCGCTCCCTGCGCCGTGGCAAGCACCGGGCCTGGGCGATTGCGGTGGTCCTCGTCGCGGTCACGGTGCTGCTCCACCTGATCAAGGGGCTCGACGTGGAGGAGGCGGTCCTGAGCACGGCACTGCTGATCCTGCTGGTCGCAGCGCGTGCGAACTTCACCGCCCGGCCGGACCCGCGTTCGCTCGGGCGATTGGGTGCGGTCCTGATCCTCGGTCCAGCGGTAGCCACCCTGCTGGGCTGGGTCTGGCTTGCGCTCGATCCCGACGGTCAGGCGGCTGACACCACGAACTGGCAGCGCATCCAGCACGCCTTCGTGGGAACGTTCGGCGTCACCGGGCCGGTCCAGTTCCTCGACGTGGTCGATCAGGATCGCGCCGCAGTCGCCCTCGTCGTGCTGGGTGCGGCGCTCCTGGTGGTGCTGCTGCTGGTTGCCCTGGCACCCAGCGACGGCCCCCATCCGATGTCGGTGGAGGAACATGCGCAGGTGAGCTCCATCCTGGCGTCGTGGGGCCATGTCGACTCGCTGTCCTATTTCGCACTTCGCGGGGACCGGTCGGTGATCTTCAGCAAGTCCGGCAAGGCCGCGGTCACCTACCGAGTCGTCGGTACCGTCTCCTTGGCCGCCGGCGACCCCGTCGGAGATCCTGAGGCCTGGCCCGGAGCGATCGAGGAGTGGCTGGCCGAGGCCCGCTCCTACGGTTGGGTCCCGGCCGTGCTGGGCGCGAGCGAGCAGGCGGCCACGGCCTTCCAACGTTCCGGCCTGGACGCCCTCGAGCTCGGCGACGAGGCGCTCGTGCACGTGGCCGATTTCAGCCTCGAGGGCCGCAGCATGCGCGGGGTCCGGCAGGCGGTCTCGCGCTGCACCCGAGCCGGCCTCGAGGTCAGCTGTGTCCGCGTGGGTGACCTCGACCCGGAGACCCGCGCAGCTGTGGTGCGCAAGGCCGACGAGTGGCGAGACGGGGCCGTCGAGCGCGGCTTCTCAATGGCGTTGGGTCGGCTGGCCGAGGCCCGCGACGCCGACTCCGTGGTGGTGCTGTGCACCGATGGGGCCGGTGAGCTTCGTGGCCTGCTGAACCTCGTCCCCTGGGGCAGCGACGGTCTCTCGCTCGACGTGATGCGCCGCGACCGCGACACCGAGAACGGCATCATGGAGCACATGGTCGCCGCCCTGTGGCAGGCCTGTCCCGGTCTCGGCGTACGCCGCTTCTCACTGAACTTCGCCGTGTTTCGCAGCGTCTTCGCCCGTGGGGAGCGCCTCGGTGCTGGACCGGTGCTGCGGATCTGGCGCTCGTTGCTGATGTGGCTCTCCCGGTTCTGGCAGATCGAGTCGCTCTACCGGGCCAACGCGAAGTACCAGCCGGAGTGGAAGCCGCGCTTCCTCTGCTTCCGCTCGGCGGGCGACCTTCCCCGCGTGGGAACCGCGGCGCTGCGTGCAGAGGCGTTCCTGGTCGCGCCGCCCACGGTCCAGCGGTTGACCCGACTGATCGGTGGCGGCTAACGGCTGATCGGGGGCCGTTCGGGGGCCGGCCGGTGGGCCGGCTGTCGGTCTACTCGGTGCCCTGCCCGGTGGTCTGCCCGGCGTTCCTTGGCTGGCTCGGGACCCGTTGCTCGACGTCCTCGACCCTGCCGGTCCCGGGTGTCGGGATCCGCACACAGCTGACGGCATCGAGTCGGATCACGCAGGTGTCACCGTCCTCCGTGGCGATGGCGACCCCGTGACCGTCGGTGTGCAGGACCCGACCGGTAACCCACTCACCACCGATGTAGAGCCGGACCGACACGTTGACGTCCCGGGCGTGCTCCAAGGTCTGGCCGACCGTCACCAACATCGACGTTCCGAACATATGAGTTCCTCCCCGGGCGACATTCTGGTACAGATGCCTTGAGAGGGAACTCTTAGGTCGTAAACCCTCCAAATTGGACTAGACCAAAGTCAGGTCGAAGGTTGACCGATCAGCAGGTCCTCCAGCTCGGCCCGGTCGCCGAGCGCAGGGGGCTCCACCGTGTCGCCGGTTCTGACGTAGTGGAAGACCGCGCGCACCTGGGCCAGCGGGACGCCCGCCAGCTCGGCCCAGGCAAGCCGGTAGAGCGCGAGCTGGACCGGGTCGGCGCCCTGCTGGCGGCCGGTCTTCCAGTCCACCACCAGGTAGCCGCCCTCGGGTTCGGCGTAGACGGCGTCGATCCGGCCCCGCACGACCTGCCCGGCCAGCACGAGGGCAAACGGCGGCTCGACGGCCAACGGCTCACGCTCCGCGAACGGTCCGGACTCGAAGGTCGAGATCAGCTCGCGAAGGTCGTCCTCGTCGTCGATGCCGAGGTCGCCGCGGCCAGGGAGATCGTCCGGGTCGAGCAACGACTGTTGACCGAAGCGGGCCTCGACCCAGGCGTGGAAGCGAGTGCCGAAGCGGGCAGCAGACGAAGGCTCGCGCGGCATCGGCCTGGCGAGGTCGCGCGCGAAACCCTCCGGGTCATCGCGCAGACGGGCAACCGCTGTGGCCGACAGACTGCTCGGCAGCGGCACCTCTACCCGCGCGGCGCGCTCGGAGCGGGCCTCGACGAGCAGCCGCTCCATCTCGGCGTCCCAGTCGCCCACGCGCGCGGCCTCGACCATGTCGAGATCGTGGTCCTCCGCAGCGGGGTCGGCGGCACGCACCATCGCCGCGGCCGCGACCCGGAGCTCGGCCTCGCGCCCAACGCCGGTCAGCGGCCAGGGCCGTGAGTCATCGAGGAGGTCGTAGGGATTGGCCGTCGTACGGGCGTCGGGCTTGTCCAGCCAGGTGGCACTCTCCCCCCAGGCCTCGAGTCGCTCGCGTACGGCGAGCTGATAGGCCGAGGGGCCGTACGGCGTGGCCCGAAGTCCCCAGCAGTGAGAGGTGACGCAGAGCCGATGGACCGCCCGGGTGAACGCGACGTAACCCAGCCGCAGCTCTTCCTCGGCGTCGTGCTTGCGGGTGTCCTCCCGGAACTCCCCCAGCGCGACCTTGTCGTGACCACGCAGCTGAGGCTGGTCGGCGGCGTCGCCGCGCAGCGGCGAGGGGAGCACGGCCGGGGAGGAGGTCCACAGCGTGCGCGACCGGTTGGAGGGGAACCTGGTCTCGCAGACTCCCACCAGGAAGACCGAGTCCCACTCCAGGCCCTTGGAACGGTGCACGGTCAGCAGCTTGACCGAGTCGGCCTCGGTCGGCGTGGCCACGTCGAGGCCGTTGCCCTGGTCGTCCTCGGCGGTGAGGTAGGCCAGCAGCGCAGGCAAGGTGACGTCACCGTCGACCGCCTGGAACTCGGCCACAGCCTTGAGAAACAGGTCAAGGTTGTCTCGACGCGCGGCTGCGGCCGGACTGACTGCCGAGGCCAGCTCCACGTCGACGCCGGTGGTGTCCACGATCCTGCGCACCACATCGAGGATCGGCTCGCCCGAGGAGGCTCTGAGCTGGCGCAGCTCCGCGGACAGCAGCCCGAAGCGCTCGAGGGCCTGCGAGGAGTACGCCGCATCACCGGGATCATCGAGGGCGTCGCTGAGGGCAGCAGTCTCTGCAGGGTCGATCCCGTCGACGATGCCGGTCAGCTCCTCACCGATGGACCCCCGTGCCTCGACACGGTGGCGATGCCCGGCGATCGCGGCGGCGCGCTCCCCCAGCAATCGCAGGTCGCGAGGTCCGATCGCCCAGCGCGCACCGGCGAGCAGCGTGATCAGTTCGGGGTTGGCGGTCACGTCGTGGAGCAGGGTGAGCACCGCAACCACCTCCGCCACCTCGGGCAATCGCAGCAGGCCCGAGAGGCCGACGATCTCGACCGGGATCCCAGCGCCGGTGAGCGCGTCGAAGACCGCCGCGGCCGTGCTGTTGTCCCGCGTGAGCACGCCGATGTCCGACCAGGCACCCGTGTGCACCTCGACGACGGATCTGGCCAGCCACGCGAGCTCGGCGTCGACGGTCTCGAAGACCTCAGCACTCACGATGCCCGGGACCTCGGTGGCCGCACTCAGCGGGGCCACGTCAGGCAGCTTGGCGTAGAGCGGAGCCGCCAGGTGGTTGGCCGCCTCCAGGATGCGGGCATCGGAGCGGCGGTTGATCGTGAGCGGCAGCACCGGCACCTCACCGGTTGCGGCAGGAAAGGTCTGCGCGAAGTTCACGATGTTGGACACCGAGGCACCGCGCCAGCCGTAGATCGCCTGATTGGGGTCACCCACGGCGGTGACGGAGTGCCCCAGTCCCTGCTCAGTGGTCCGTCCCGAGAACAACCGGGCGAGCATCTGGGCCTGGGCGACCGAGGTGTCCTGGTATTCGTCGAGCATCACCACCTTGAACTTGGCCCGCTCCAGGGTCCCGACCTCGGGCTGGTCCTCGGCCAGCCGTGCCGACAGCGCAATCTGGTCGGCGAAGTCCATCAGCCCGAGCTCGGCCTTGAGCCGGCGGTAGGAGCGGACCAGCCCCATCAGCTCGGCACGGCGCTCGATCGCGGAGACGGCCTTCTCCACGGGCTCGCGATAGGTCTTGCGGTTCTTGCCACCCCGCTCCTGGGCCAGCGCCAGCTCGAACCCTGCCCGGGCGGCTGAATCGTGAGCCAGCACCTGCTCGGGATCGACGAGGTGCTCGGTCATCGCACCGTCGAGCGCGAGGAGGTTCTGGATCACCGTGGGCGGGTGGTCGGAGAGCACCTGCACGTCACCTGTGTAGCGGTCCACCGCACGGGCACCGAGC
This sequence comes from Marmoricola sp., assembly GCA_039921445.1. Lineage (GTDB taxonomy): Bacteria > Actinomycetota > Actinomycetes > Propionibacteriales > Nocardioidaceae > Marmoricola. The sequence goes on from JBDSBU010000099.1 coordinate 4,865, forward strand.
TGGAAGCGCGAGGCATCGGTGATCACCCGAGTGTCGGGTTCGTGCCCGATCCGCAGACCGTGCTCGCGCAGCAGGTTGGCGGCATAGGCGTTGTAGGTCAGGACGGTCGGTTCGAGCTCCTCGGCGTCCTCGGCGTACGGCCCGGCACCCCCTGGGGCCTCCTGGCCGAGCACCCCCGCGGTGGTCAGGGCGCTCCGGATGCGGGAGCGGAGCTCGCTGGCGGCCTTGGTGGTGAAGGTCAGTCCAAGCACCTGGTCCGCGCGCACCTGACCGGTGACCACCAGGTAGACGACTCGGGCGGCCATCAGCGTGGTCTTGCCCGAGCCCGCGCCCGCGATCACCACGGCCGGGCCTAAGGGAGCCGAGATGGCGGCCCACTGCTGGGCGCTGACCTCGTAGTCGCTCCTCATCACCTCGCGCAGGTCGGCCGGAGTCTCGATGGGTCTCACAGCTGCACCACCGATCCGGCGCTGCGTGCCGGGCAGATCGGCACGAACGGGCAGTGGTCACAGTGCGATCCGGGGGTGGCGGGAAAGCTCTCCGAGCGAAGATAGGTGGCTGCCTGCTCGAGCTCGGAACGCAAGACCTCGCGCTCGGCTCCGTCGACCGCGTGCACCGGCTGCACCTGCACCTGGGCCTGGTCGGCGTCCCCGAGCATGCCGAGCTGCACCAGCTCGGCTCCCCCACTGATCACCGCCTCCTCCGGACCGCGGCCGGGCACCAGGTCGTCGACGGCACCGCTCTGCACGGCGTACTGGTAGAGGCCGAGCTGGCGGTGGGTGAGCACCGACTTGGCGGTGGGCAGGGCCCGGCCGGTCTTCAGGTCCACCACCACCACGCGGCCCTCGGCGTCCAGCTCGACTCGGTCCGCGTAGCCGCTGATCCGGACGGTCTCCCCGCTGTCGAGCACCACCTCGGTCGCAAAGGGGGTCTCGGTGCCGATCAGCGTCCGACGGTTGGCGTAGTGCCAGCGCAGGAAACGGGCCAGCGCCGCGCGCACCCGGTCGTGCTCGCGCTTGCGTGACCACGGGGTCCGGAACTCCAGCCGGTCCCAGACCTTCGCGACCTGCTCCATCAGCTCTTCGACGTCGTCGGGGCCTTGGGTGATCTCACCGTCGGCGACCCGCTGTGCCAGGGCGTGCACGAGCTGACCGACGTTGGCCGACTGGTGCGCCCGTTGCGTGCCCCCGGCCTCTCGCTCGAGGAACCACTGGGTAGGACACTGAGCCAGCGATTGCAGCACGCTGGCCGAGATCGGCACCGGCCGCTGCGGGTCCCTGACCGCCTGTTCGGAGAGGCTCAGCGAGCGCGTCCCCCACCAGGTGGCGGGGTCCGCCTGGGGCGCGAGCTGGCGGCCACCGCCAGTCTGAGTGCTCAGGCGGGCAAGCCGGGTAGCGGCCGCCGCACGCAGGGCAGGGGAGGTCGCCGGGTCGGTGACGGTGCGCCGCAGCTCGCTGACCAGCCCGGCCATGGACAGCGGACGCTCTGGCCTGCCGGTGACCCGCTGCACCTCGAGGCCGAGCTCTGCGAGGAAGCGTGAGGGCTGTTCTCCGTCGTCCTCGGGTGAGGCGACGGCCGTGACCACCAGCCGCTCCCGCGCACGGGTGCAGGCGACGTAGAACAGCCGACGCTCCTCGACGAGGACCTCACGATTTGTCACCGGTGGCACGAGTCCCTCGACGCCGATCCGGTCTGCCTGGAGCAAGGTCGTGCGCCGACGCAGGTCGGGCCACGCCTCGGCCTGGACGTGGGCGACCACAACCAGTCGCCACTCCAGGCCCTTGGCCCGGTGGGCGGTTCCCAGGCGCACCGAGGCTCCGCGCACGCCTTGCTCGGCGAGGGTGTCGGCCGGCAGCTGCTGGGCGACCAGGGTGGCCAGGAAGCTGCGCACCCCGAGGTGGTCACGCTGCTCCTCGGCCCTGGCCGCTGCGGCGAACAGCGCCACCACCGAGTCGAGGTCGCGATGGGCCCGTCGCGCTCCTGCCCCGCCCGACTCCACCGCGCGACGCAGCCGCTGAGGCCAACCGGTTCCGGCCCAGATGGTCCAGAGGAGCTCCTCGGCGCTCGCGCCCTCGTCGACCTGGGTCCGGGCCCGGGCCAGCAACGCACTGAGGGCACTCGCGCGGGCGGCCTCGGTGCCCTCGAGGTCGTCGAGAAAGGTGTGGTCGACGACGGCCAGCCGCAGCAGCTCACGCGACGTGCGCGGCCGTCGGGGCGGCGTGGAGGGGTCCTCCGGATCCTTTCCGGGCTGCTCCGCAACGGCCTTCTCCCGCTGCCGCAGGGCACGACCGAGACGGCGAACGTCGCCGGCGTCCAGCCCGCCGAGCGGGCTCATCAACAATGCCTCCGCACGACCGGGGTCGACGTGGTCGACGTGGTCGGGGGTGTCGTTGTCGAGGTTCAGCACCGCTCGCACGGCGTCGAGCAGCGGGGCGACCGACGGATCGCGGACCAGCGGCACCTCGTCGCTGGCCACCTCCACCGGGACGCCCGCAGCCGCCAGGGAACGGCGCAGTCCCGGGATCGTGCTGCGTCCGGAACGGACGAGCACGGCCATCTCGTCCCAGCCGACCCCGTCCTCGAGGTGGGCGCGGCGCAACAGGTCGGCGACGTGCTCGGCCTCGGCCCGGTCGGTGTCGAACGTCGCGACGTCGACCCGTCCCTCCCCGCGGGCGCCCCTCCCCGCGGCCTCGGGCCGCAGGAACGAGGCACGCGCCTGCTCCGGCAGTCCGCCCGGGAGCGGCAACCGCTGGGCGATCCGCTGGGTGGCGGTGAGGATCCGCGGCCCGAAGCGGCGGGTGGTCCCCAGCGAGACCACGGCCGCCGGGGAGCCGTCCGAGCGTGGGAACTCCCGCGGGAACTCCAGGATCCCGCGCACCTCGGCGCCGCGGAACCCGTAGATGGACTGGTGCGGATCACCCACCACGGTCAGGTTGCGACCGTCGCCGGCCAACGCGCGCAGCAGCGCCACCTGGCCCGGGTCGGTGTCCTGGTACTCGTCGACGAATACGTGGGTGAACTGCTTGCGCAACTCGGTCTGGTGGACCCTGGCCTCCAGGGTCGCCCGGCGGATCAGGTCGGCGTAGTCGGTGGCTCCGAGGTCGTCGAGGACGGTGAGGTACTGGTCGAGGAACAGTCCCGCGGCGACGAACTCCTCCAGGCCGTGCGTCTTGCCCAGAGCGGTCAGGTCCTCACCGTCGAGTCCCTTCTCCCGCGCGCGGCCGAGCACGGCGGCGACCTCGTGGGCGAAGCCTCGCGACGCGGCCGCGCGCTGCAGCGAGCTGGGCCAGGCGATCGCCTCCGGGCTGGCGACGAGCAGCTCACGAAGCACCACGTCCTGCTCCGGCGCGCTGAGCAGGCGCAGCGGTCCGGCGTACAGCTCAGGAGGCGAGTAGCGCCGGATCAGGCCGTAGGCAAAGGAGTGGAAGGTCGAGCACATCGTGGTCGACAGCGTCCGCCCGAGCCTGGCCGTCACCTGGTCGCGGAGCTGCTCGGCCGCCTTTCGGCTGAACGTCAGCGCCAGCACCGACTCGGGATCGGCACCACCGTTCTGGATCCGGTCGACGATCGTCTCCACGAGCGTGGTCGTCTTGCCGGTGCCGGGCCCCGCGAGCACGAGCAGCGGGCCGCCCTGGTGGTCCACGACCGCCTGCTGCTGGGGGTCCAGCTGCGGAACGGGTGCGGGTCCTCGGCGCTCGCGCACCAGCTCGTACGCCGTCTGTGGCCGTGATCTCTTCACCTGACCACCCAAACATCCGCCACCGACACGACCGCGCCGGGGCTCGCCCGCCGAGACTCGGTCACGGCTGCCAGAACGCGGCCACCATGTCGACCCGCCCAGACGCGCGCAGCGGGGTGCCCTCACGGAGGTAGTGGGTGCCGGCCTCCGCGTCGTGACAGCTCGGAGGTGAGCCATCGGCGCGGACGACGCGCCACCACGGCACGGGACCACCCTCGTGGGCGAGGACCTGTCCGACCTGGCGCGGGCCACCGACGCCGACGTGCTCAGCGATCGCCCCGTAGGTCGTCACCCGTCCACGCGGCACATCCTCGATCACGCGCAGGACCTGCTCGACGTACTCCTCGCTCGGCACGCTCCCGATGATGTCAGGAGACGGGCTCGTGCCAGAGACGGCTGCCTAGCGGGAAGAGCCGTTGAACGCCGCCCGACCCGGCACGAGGCGCAGCTTGGGGAGGCCGTGCGTCCTGGCGAAGCTCACCTGGGCCGCGAGCCCGCCGACCCCGTTGGTGCCGGCTGCGGGCGCGATGTTGACGGTCGAGAGCACCCCGAACGCCCGACCGCGAGCATCGAGGTAGCCACTTCCGGAGTCGCCCGGGATGCCCGGCGACGGCGTGAAGACGGTGGCCGATCGAGCATCGGACTCCAGGACGCTTCCGGTCTTGGCCGAGGATCCGCGCAGTGAGGAGCTGCCGTAGGTGTAGACCCGCTCTCCCGCTGCCGGTACGCCGCCGATGGCGATCGGGCCACCGAAGGACGGGAAGGTCGGGTCGACGCGGCTCCGGTAGGCCCGGTCCACCTGCACGAGGGCGAAGTCGTTGGTCTCGCAGATCGCCGTCGACGAGGTCCCGGCGCGCTGCATCGCCGCCCAGGAGGAGTAGCGCAGTCGGCCGTAGCCGACGGTGGTGCCGTCGCTGAGCCCGTTCATCCCGGTCACGAAGCTGACGCGGGTGCCCATCGGCAGCGAGGGCGTCTTGCAGCCGTTGGTGTCGGTCGACTCACCCTTGCCTGCGCAGTGGGCGGCATAGCCGACATAGACCCGTTTCCTGCGGTCGCGGAAGACGAAGTTCCCGGTGCACTGGGCCCCGGCAGTGATCATCTGGACCCCGGGGGCGATCTTGCTCGGGGCTGCGGCCCCGGCCGGAGCGCTCGGCACGGCGAGCGTCGCGAGCAGGAGCAGGGCGGCCAACAGGGGAATTCGTCCGGACATGTGACTAATGTGCCACGGCGCCCCACCCCTTGTCTCGGGGTGAGGCGCCAGCGTGGACTCCCCCGGAATCCACGTCCTGTCCCTCAGAGGATCGGCGCGAACGGCTCGGTGCCCAGGACCAGCCGCAGACCGGTGATGCCGGAGTGTGCCTGGGCGAAGGCCAGCTCCTTGGCCATGTCGCCGATGTTGTTCGACGCCGGGAGCGGCGCCAGGCCGAGCGTGGACAGCGTGCCCACGGCGGTGCCGTCCGCGGAGAGGAAGCCCGAGCCCGAGTCTCCCGGGACACCCGGCGTCACGGTGTAGAGCGGGTGCGTCCAACCACCGTCAGCCGCGTCGTCACCCAGGCTCACCCCGGTGTGCGGCGAGAGCGGCTCGAGGCCGGCTCGCAGGCTGGAGTTGCCATAGGTGTAGACCCGGTCGCCCGCCGCGGTCCCGTTGGTGTCGATCCCGGTCGGACCGCCCCAGAACGGCACGGAGGGGTTCACCTTCGAGACGTCGGCCGCGTCGACCTTCACCAGGGCGAGGTCGTTGTAGGCGCAGGTGTTGGCCTCGGTGGTCCCGATCTTCTTCTCGGTGATCCACGAGCTGTAGGCCAGGGTCCCGTGACCCACCGGCGTACCGGAGGAGGCGAGGTTGCCGTCGTTGGTGAAGGTCACCCGGGTTCCGAGCGGCACCGAGTCGACGTTGCAGCCGTTGGTGTCGGTGGCCTCGCCCTTGCCGGCGCAGTGGGCGGCGTACCCGACGTAGACGTTGCCCGCGGCGTCGGTGTAGACGAAGTTGCCGGTGCACTGGGCGCCGTCGGTGTACATCATCGTGCCGGGGTGGATCGCAGCGGTCGCCGCCGGCGCCCACGTGGGCTCGGCGGAGGCGGCAGGAGCGGTGACCAGCCCGACCGTCGCCAGAAGTCCTGCGGCGGCGGTGGAGATCAGGGT